>JAAYZQ010000631.1 GCA_012514775.1 Anaerolineaceae bacterium | reverse complement strand
CACCCTCAAGCTCGGCCGGTTCCGGCTCCGATGCTTGGGCCTGGGCCGCGGGCCGCAACTGGGCGAGCCAATCCGGCACTTCCTCTTCCTCACCCTCCGGCTCGGCCGGTTCCGGCTCGGCCGCTTCGGCCTGGGCCGCGGGCCGCAGCTCGGCGAGCCAGTCGGGCGTTTCCTCTTCCTCACCCTCCGGCTCGGCTGCCTCCGGCTCGGCCGCTTCGGCCTGGGCCGCGGGCCGCAACTGGGCGAGCCAATCCGGCACTTCTTCCTCGTCCTCCGGCTCGGCTGCCTCCGGCTTGGCCGGCTCGGGCGCTTCGGCCCTGGCCGCGGGGCGGAGCTGGGCGAGCCAGTCGGGCACCTCTTCCTCGTCCTCCGGCTCGGCTGCCTCCGGCTCGGGCGCTTCGGCCCTGGCCGCGGGCCGCAGCTCGGCCAGCCAGTCGGGCAGGCCCTCGTCCTCCTCGGCCGGCTCTGGCCCGGCGGCCGCTTCCACCGTCAGTGGGCGCAGCTCGGCCAGCCAATCGGGGATATCCTCTCCGTCTGCCGGGGGGACCGCCGGCTGGCCGTCTGTCTCGGCTCCATCCACGGGCCGGAGCCTGGTCAGCCAGTCCGGCACATCCTCCTGCTCTTCCATGGCAGCGGGTGCCTGTTCTTCTTCCTCGATGGGAAACGAATCTCGCAGATCTTGGAGCCAATCGGGGACCTCGGCGGCATCCTCTCGCTCCGAAGTGCTGCCGGCCTCGGCTGCCCGCGCGGCGCCCAGCTCTCGCAGCCAGGTGGGAACCTCCTCTTGGCCGGCTGGCTTTGCCTCCGGCGGTTCTCCCTGGCCCGCTGGCCCCTTGGTCGGCAGAGAGAGCCCCTTGATGGTTGGTGCCGCTTCGGCTCCCAGGCCTTCAGAGGATGAGAGCAGTTGCCCGCCGCATTCGCTGCAAAACGCGCTTTGAACCGGGTTCATGGCTCCGCATCGGGCGCACTTGACCCGCGTCGGACCACCCAGCTTCTGCCCACATTCGTTACAGAATCTGCTCCCGTCCCGGTTTGCAGTCCCGCACTTCGGACAGTAGATCATCTCTGCGTCACTCCCATCAAGCAACAGAATACGGCGGCAGCCCGTCAGTCGCTATAGGGGCGTTCCACGCCCAACAGGAGACGGACACCGGTGAGCACCACGCCAAGGCCCACGCCCAGCAATATGCCCCTCACACCCGCCATGGCCGGCACGTTCAAGATCCAATCCCGGATCTCGGGCAGCAGGGGTAACAGGCCCAGGGTCACCTGTCCGGCGAGGACCAACAGGACCACGAGCAACATGACGGCCGATTCGACGTTGCGGACGGTCAGCAGGCGAAGGGTGGCCGTCACCAGGAAAAAGACCAGGAGCGCCGAGAGCGAGGCCTGGATGGGAAGCTGGACGTTCTGAAAGATCCACGCGACGATGGGCTGCGACGGGCCGGAGGGCTGGTCGGGAATGGGCGGCAGCCCCAGGGCGATGACCAGAACCATGGCCGCCAGCAGGACAAAGCTGTAGAAACGGCCCTTTTGCCCCTCCCGGACGCGGCGAGCGTGCACGCGCAGCACGTTCAGGACGCCCAGGACGAGGGCAAAGGCGGCGACGATGACGGCCACGTTGACCAGGTAGGCGCCGATCCCATCCAGCAGGGGGTAGGTCGTGAACAGCGACACCAGGACCAGGATCCCCACCGCCATGGCGATAGAGGTCGGCAAGATTCTTCTTATAGCGCCCATGGCCGGCTCCTCGCTTTCACAACAGCATCTTGGCTGCCGCCACCACGATGATGGCGACGGCGATGGCCCAGCGTGCCCAGTCCTGGGCCAGCAGGCTGGCGACCTGGATGGGCTGCCGCGCCGTGTAGGCGCCGCCCGCGAAAATCTCCTCGCCGATGAGGGTCTCGTCGGTGGTAGCGGCCATGAGGGGCAAGGCCTGCGGGTTGGCCGTGCCTGCCACCTGCCGCACGCCCTGGCGGGCCCCCACCTCGCCCATGAGGAGCACCTCTTCGCCAAAGGTGCCGACCATGACGTTGGCCGTCAGCGGCTCCCACAGCAACAGCCCCGTCACGCCCGCGGCATAGGCCATAGGGTTCGGGGCGATAAAGCGTACCTGCGTCGGGTCATAGCCCTCGGGGTTGCCGTTGCGCACGGCGGCGCGCCACAGGATCTCCTGGGCCAGGGGCAGCACCGTGGGGTCGGCCACGGTGACGATGAGGGGGGTATTACACGCTGCCGCCTCGTCGGCCAGCTCCGACAGGAGCGTCAGCCCGGCCCACGTCTCGGCCGTCTGCGACCCGCCCACGCCCGCGACGCCGACCGACACGTGGAGCGCCTGCCCGGTCTCGGCGGAGCGGCCCACGGCGCCGGCGAGCTCTTCCACACCCGGTAGAGGCCGGAGGTCTCCCGTCTTGCCTGCCCGCACGCGAGACGCCAGGAAAAACAGAACGGGTAGGAGCAGCAACAAGAGCACCAACGCGAATTCCTGCATCAATCCCTCTCCTCACCACGCTGCGAGCAGGTGCCAAGCTCGGCAATCAGCCGGTCCAGGTTTTCCCGGCGGGCCAGCAGATCGGCATACGCTTCGATGTGTGCGTCCTGGGCGAAATAACTGAGCAGCGGCTGGCAGAGCAGCAATCCCTGGCTGGCGATAAAACTGAAAGGCCTGGCGACTTCCAATACCACCCGTGCCGGCAGCGCCAACCCGCGATGACGAATCCATTGCAGCAACTGCTCACTGGTCTCCAGGTCTGGTTCTCTCATCGGAACTCGGCTGATTATACCACAATTCCAGGCTTTTTCATAGCCCCGGCCGGGCGCTGTCGTCGCAGGCGACGGTCCCCATTGCTGGGCTTGAGACCCGGCGCGACGTGGCCCGACTGTTGACGTAAGCTGGGTAGAGTATACCACCTTTTACTCGGTTGGGCAAGTCCCCCTCTGGGCCTATTTTGCCCCCGGTCTGCCATGGTAGGCCGTCGCAAGAACCGTTGACACCCGCCGCAAAAGTTGCTATAATGCGTCCACGGGGAGCGGGCCGGGCTTACCATCGCGAAGGGGAACGACGGCCCTCGATGCCCCGCCACGTGTTGTTCCTTCGGAAGGTCCGAGGCGATGCCTCGGAGAAAGGAGCGAAGCATGTCCGAAGACGAGTTGCCGGGCCTTGAACGAGCTATCAGCGAGCGTGGCTTTAACTGGAGGGCCGGCACCACCACCCTTTCCGCCTTGCCCCAAGAAGAGCAGGACCGGCGCCTCGGCCTGCGCCTGATTCCCGAGGAGATGCAGCGCCTGTCGCGGGAGCGGGCCATGCTACAGCCGCGGGCCGCCAGCTTTCCCCCTGCCTGGGATTGGCGCAACGTGGACGGCGCCGACTGGATAACGGCCATTCGAGACCAGAAGGGCTGCGGCTCGTGTGTCTCCTTTGCCGCCGTCGCCGTGCTGGAGGCGATGCTCAAGCGACACCACGCCGATGCCAGCCTCCAGCCCGACCTTTCGGAGGCCCACCTCTTTTTCTGTGGCTGCGGCAACTGTTGCAACAGTGGCTGGTGGCCCACCTATGCCCTGGACTATGCCAAGAACCAGGGCGTGCCCACGGAGGGCTGTTTCCCCTACCAGGATCACGATATGCCCTGCTCCTCCTCCTGCGGCGACTGGCAGGGGCAGGCCCTGAAGGTCACCGAGTGGCAGGAGATCTTTGATCACGGGGCGCGCAAGGAGTGGCTGGCCAACACGGGCCCGATGATCGGCTGCATGGCCGTCTACCGCGACTTTTTCAACTACCGCGGCGGCGTCTACCGCCACACCAGCGGCGATCTGGCGGGCTACCACGCCATCTGCGTCGTCGGCTACTCCGAGGCCGAGCAAGCGTGGATCTGCAAGAATAGCTGGGGGCCGGGCTGGGGCGATGCGGGCTGGTTCCGCATCGGCTACGGCGAGTGCGACATCGACGCCCAGTTCCCCATGTACGGCGTTGCCGGAGTCGTGCCGGGCGGCGAGCCCGGACCGGGACCCGAGCCCGGGCCCGAGCCGGTGCCGGGCTGCAACATCGTGGCCCGGATCGTGAGGGCGCTGGTTCGCTAGTCCCGACGCGCCCGCCGGGCAGGCGCAAGCGCCACGAAAGGCAGGGCGAGTATGAAGAGATTTGAGGACCCCCGCGGCCCCATCGAGGCGGCCGCGGGGGAGACCTTGACCATTGTGCTGCCCGCCAACCCAACCACGGGCTATAGCTGGCAGGTGGAAACCGACGAGGACTATCTCACCCTCATCTCACAGGAATTCGAGCCTGCCGGCGGGGGCGTCGGCGCCGGCGGGCGGGAGGCCTTCCAGTTTCGCGCACTCCGGCCGGGCAAGACCGATCTGCGCTTTCACTACCGCCGGCCGTGGGAGACCCAGCCCATCGAGACCAGGCACCACAGGGTGAGGATCAGGGGGTAGCGTTCCTCGGTTCCGGGGCGGATCCCGCCCTGTCAGGCCAGGTTGTCCTCTCCGCCATCGACGCGGATTACCTGCCCCGTCATCCACGCACACCCCGGCGCCGCCAGCGCCACCAGGGCCCGGGCAATGTCCTCGGGCTCGGTCGTGCGGCCGTAGGGATGGCGCTTGAGCGCCACGCGAATGGCCGCCTCGTGGCCCGGAATCTGGCGCAGGGCGGGCGTGTCGGTGATGCCGGCCTGGATGGCGTTGCACTTGACGTTGCGCGGGGCCAGCTCCAGGGCCAGGTAGCGGATGTGGCTCTCCAGGGCGGCCTTGGCCGCCCCCACGGCGCCATAGCTCGGAAAGGCCCGGTGGCTCCCGGAGCTGGTCATGGCATAGATGCGTGCATCGTCGGCCAGGAGGTCCCGCCACACCAGGTCCTGGGTCCAATACACCAGGCTGTGGGCCATGACGTCGAGGGTCATGTCCATCTGGGCCTTGCTCAGGCTCTTTTCCGGGCCGCCGGCTACCAGCGGCAGGAGGGAGCCAAAGGCCAGGGAATGGAGCACAACCTTCACGCTGCCCGTCCCCGCTTCTTGCGCCAGCTCGTCCAGCACCTTCTGCCGCTTGCACTCGTCGGCGGCGTTGACGTTAAAGAACAGGGCCCTCTGGCCGTGGGCCTGCACGTCGTCGATGACCTCCTGCACCCGGGGCAGGTTGCTTCTCCTGTCCAGGTGCACGCCGGCAATGTCCATGCCCGCGGCTGCCAGGGCCCGGCACGATGCCGCCCCAAAGCCGCTGGAGGCGCCCAGGATGAGCGCCCAGCCGGAAAGTGTCTTGTCGTTCACAGTCGTCCCCCTCCGTGTTGTGGCCGGCGTGCCTGGCTGCACCCGCCGGGTCGTCTTTGGTTAGAACACGACGCCGGCGCCAAGGTTACGGGTCCCGCGCGGGTTCCCGAGAGCCGGCGAATCCACGCCGGCCCGCGGCAAGGGGCAAGGGGTCAGGGGGCGATCAGGCCGGCAGCGCGGCGCAGGGCCGCTTCGGCCTCGGCCACGGTCCGCTCCATCAGCACCTTGACGGGCACCACGTCCGACACGAGCCCGGCTACCTGGCCGGCCATCACCGAGCCTTCCAGGACGTCGCCGTCGACGATGGCCGCCCGCAGCGTGCCCGCGCCCATGGCCATGAACTCTTCTTCGGTGCAGCCGCCCTGCTCCAGCTCTTCGTAGCGCTTGACAAAGGGGCCGCGGATGCAGCGCACCGGGTGGCCAAAGCGCGTGCCCGTGATCATGGTTGCCCGGTCGTGGGCCTGGACGATGCGCTCCTTGTACTTCGGGTGCGCCGGGCACTCGACGGTGCAGATAAAGCGGGTGCCCATCTGGACGCCCTCGGCGCCCAGGGCGAGGGCGGCCGCCAGGCCGCGCCCGTCGGCGATGCCCCCCGCGGCAATGACCGGCAGGTCCACGGCATCCACCACCTGGGGCAGCAAGGGCAGGGTCGCCACGTCGCCCACGTGGCCCCCCGACTCCATGCCCTCGGCGATGAGGGCGTGCACGCCCTGGCGGGCCATGCGCCGCGCCAGCGCCACCGAGGCGACGACGGGGATCACGAGGATGCCTGCCTGGCGCAGGGGCTCCAGGTAGGGTCCGGCATTGCCCCCACCCACGGTCACCACCGACACACCCTCTTCGATAAAGACCTTGACCGTCTCGTGGGCGCCCGCGGTAAAGATGGGCACGTTGGCCCCAAAGGGCCGGCTGGTCAGGGCCCGCACGCGCCGCAGCTCGGCGCGCACCGCCTCGGCGGGCAGGTTGCCGGCGCCGACGATGCCCAGGCCCCCGGCATTGCTCACGGCCGCCGCCAGCTCGGCGCCGGCCGCCCAGGCCATCCCTCCCTGCAAGATGGGGTGCTCAATGCCCAGCATCTCGCACAGCCGCGTTCGGATCATCCCTCTCCTCCTTCGTGCGCCCTTTCTCTTCGGGCAACAGTGTAGCGTCGTCTGCTGAAAAGAGCAAACTGCACGTTAGAACACGCACCCCGGCCCAACGATGCGCCGGTCACGCATCTTTTGCCGGGCGTTGGTGTTTCAAGGAGATAGGAGCAACCAGGCGCGCTTGTATGCTTTCGGGAGGGAAAAGGTATGCGCAGACGAGTGGTCGTCACCGGCATGGGTACCCTGAATCCGCTGGGGCACGACGTCGACACTTTCTGGGCCGGCGTGGTTGCCGGTCGCTCGGGGATTGGGCCCATCACTGCCTACGACGCCTCAGAGCAGGCGGTGCGTATCGCGGGCGAGGTCAAAGGTTTTGACGCAACCAGGGTCCTTGGTCTCAAGGAGGCCAGGCGGACCGATCGCTTTAGCCAGTTGATCGTGGCGGCGGCCGACCAGGCCATTGCCGATGCCGGGCTGGTCTTTGCCGGCGGTAACGGCAACAACCGCCACGTGGGGGTGATCGTCGGCACGGGCATTGGCGGGGTAGGCACCCTCCTGGATGCCTACGACACCTTGCGGACCCGGGGGCCCCGGCGCGTCAGCGCCCTCATGGCGCCCATGATGATGCCCAACGCCGGTGCGGGCGAGATCGCCATCAAGTACGGGCTCCACGGGATCTCCCTGTCGCTGGCCTCGGCCTGCGCCACGGGCAGCAATGCCCTGGGCGAGGCGGCGGAGCGCATCCGCTGGGGCGCCGCCGAGGTCATGATCTGTGGCGGGGGCGAGTCGGTGATGCATCCCCTGACCCTGGCCGCCTTTAGCAACATGCGGGCCGTTTCGCATCGCAACGACGAGCCCGAGCGGGCAAGCCGGCCCTTTGACCGCGACCGGGACGGCTTTGTCATGGGCGAGGGCGCGGGCATCCTGGTCGTCGAAAGCCTGGAGCACGCCCAACAGCGCGGCGCCCGGATCCATGCCGAGCTGGCCGGCTATGGCGTCTCGTCCGATGCCTTTCACATCACCGCGCCCGACGAGGAGGGAGAGGGAGCTGCCCTGTCCATGCTCCACGCCCTGGAGGACGCCGGGATGCAGCCGGAAGAGATCGACTATATCAACGCCCACGGCACCAGCACCCCGCTCAACGACGTCACCGAGACCCGGGCCATCCACAAGGTCTTTGGCCGCCACGCCGGCCGGCTGCAGATCAGCTCCACCAAGTCGATGACAGGGCACCTCATGGGCGCCGCCGGCGCGGTAGAGGCCATCGCCTGCATCAAGTCTTTGCAGACGGGCATCTTGCACCCGACCATCAACTACGAGACCCCCGACCCCGAATGCGACCTCGACTATGTGCCCAACCAGGCCCGCGAAAGCCACCCACGCACCGCCCTTTCCAATTCGTTCGGCTTTGGCGGCCACAACGCGACCCTCATCCTGCGCCGCTGGGAGGGTTGATCGGCCCTGACGTTTTGACGCTCCGCCGGAAGTAGAGTACAATCACAGCCAGCCCGGCCAGCAAGGCATTTTATGCCCGGGGGAGCGAAATGAAGCCAGCGATCATTGTTCACGGTGGGGCGTGGGACATCCCGGCCCAGGAGCAGGAGGCCCACCGGCAGGGCACCCGCCGCGCGGTGGAGGCCGGCTGGGAAGTGCTCGCCGCCGGCGGCAGTGCCCTGGACGCGGCCGAGGCGGCCATCGTCGTCATGGAGAACGACGAAACGTTTGACGCCGGCCGCGGTTCCTTTCTCAACGCCGACGGCCAGGTGGAGCTGGATGCCGGCTTTATGAACGGCCACGGCCTCGAGGTGGGCGCCGTCGCCGGCGTGCAGTTCATCCGCAACCCCATCCGCCTCGCCCGGGCCGTCATGGAACGGAGCGAGCACGTCCTCCTCGTGGCCCAGGGCGCTCAGCGGTTTGCCCAGAAGATGGGCTTCGAGACGTGTGACCTGACCGACCTTGCCGTCCCGCGAGAGTTCGAGCGCTGGCAAAAGCTGCTCTACGACCGCACCTACTCGGCGCGGACCTCGTTTGCCGAGGGCTGGAGCGAGGGCCCCCGCAGCCGGAGCGCCGACACCGTCGGCTGCGTGACCCTGGATGCCGAGGGGCACCTCGCCGCCGGCACGTCCACGGGCGGCATACCCAACAAGATGCCCGGGCGCGTCGGCGACGTCCCCATGGTGGGCTGCGGATTTTACGCCGACGATGCCCTGGGCGGCACCTCCACCACCGGCTGGGGCGAGAGCATCGCCAAGGTCCTCCTCGCCCGCCTGGCCCTCCAGTTCCTGGAAGAGACGGGCGATTCCGATGGTGCGGTCCGGGCGGCCATTGCCGTCCTGGCCGAAAAGGTGAACGGGCTGGGCGGCGTCATTCTCCTGGCGCCCGATGGGCAAGTGGCCTGGCATTACAACACGCCGCACATGGCTGTCGCCTATTGCGTTGCAGGCATGGACGCCCCGGTCATGAGCCTTTGAGCCAGGTTGTCCGCGTGACGAAAGTGTGTTATAATCGCATCTCACCACCCGCGACAGGTGCGCATTCATAGTCGTTCGTGCACGGCGCGACAACTGTTGCTTTCGCGATCGGAACCGTCGAACTCTCACCACGGGCTCCTTTGACACACAGAAAGGAAGGCCGCTATGGCACAATTGCCGGACGGAAGGGCTCTGCCGGGCAAGCTGTTCATCGTCGAAGGCATTGATGGCTCCGGCAAAAGCACGCAGCTCGATCTCTTGCGCAAGTGGCTCATCAGCCAGGGATACTGTGTGGCGTTCAGCGAATGGAACTCTTCGCAACTGGTCAAGGCGACGACCAAGCTGGGCAAGAAGAAACAGATGTTGACGCCCACCTCCTTCAGCCTCATCCACGCCGCCGATCTGGCCGACCGCACGGAACGCCAGATCCTGCCCGCGCTGAAAGGAGGGGCCATCGTCCTGGCCGACCGCTACATCTACACAGCCTTTGGCCGCGACGTCGCCCGGGGTGTACCGCCCGCGTGGGTGCGCAAGGTCTATGCCTTTGCCGTGCGGCCCACCGTCGCCTTTTACTTT
>JAAYZQ010000630.1 GCA_012514775.1 Anaerolineaceae bacterium | reverse complement strand
TTTTTGCGACACCTGGTGGATCGCGCTGCGCGCTCTTGGGGTCGTGACGCTCTGGATCGGCGCCGCAAGGCACCCGAGGGCCTGGCCGGGGACTGGTGGTCGGCCCTGTGGAGCGACGACGGCCGCATCGACCTGCCGCCCGCTCAGCGCCCCGCCCTGGCCCGTTTCTTTGGCGACGGGGAGCGGGAGAAAGAGCCCGGCGTGTAGGTCCCAGCCGGGCCGCGCCACCGGGCGGCTCGTTGGGTGATGGCTTGCCCTCGTTCATATATCACTCTGCACCAATTGCAAAGAGCAGCCAGTCCATCGAGTTGACAAACATCGATTAATGGCTTACACTGCGGGTACTCGTACCTTTCCACCTCTCGCGGTGGGGATGCATACTTGCGATCCATATTGAACGCAAGGACAACCACGCTGCCCCTCGATTCAGCGTGGTGGGCCTGATTTCCTGAATCCCAGACACCTTCAGCTGTTCTCGCGACAGCCACCCGGCAGTGCCCCTGCCAGGCACTTTGGCACTGTCGTCGCCTCGGCGACAGAGTACCCCACAATCCCTTTATGGGTCCTGGT
This sequence comes from Anaerolineaceae bacterium, assembly GCA_012514775.1. Next base: position 4,596 of record JAAYZQ010000630.1, on the reverse strand, counting down.
CCGCAGTCCACAAAAGCTCAAGCACCGCCGGATGCTACTTGTATTCCTTGAAAGGAGGACGTGGAATGAACGCCAGGAGATTCACGTTCCTGTTTCTTGTTGCGAGTCTTGGGGTTGTCCTGTTGGCCCTTGGCTCGTTACGCAATTCAACGACAGAAAACGTCGTTCAGGCCACCGGTCGGCATGCCACGTCGGGCCATACTGACCGAGGATCGCAAGCGTTCACTCATTGGAACAATGACGACCCGCCTGTGGTTCCCACCCAGTGCGCTGCGTGCCATGGCACGCCCGGGTTCCTCGACTTCCTGGGGGAGGACGGCTCGGCGCCCGGCACGGTGGATCAGGCGGCGCGGGCCGGGGAGGTTGTCCAGTGCAACGCCTGTCACAATCCCAGTGCCCACGCGCTCGAGCGGGTCGCTTTCAACTCCGGGGCAGAGGTCGAGCCCGTGGGAAGTGAGGCCCCCTGCCTGATCTGTCACCAGAGCCGCCAGTCAACGGACAGCGTTGAAGCTGCTTTGCAGGGATTGGCGGACGATGTGGTCTCCCCAGACTTGAGCTTTATCGACCCGCACTACAAGATCGCTGCGTCCACCCAGCGCGGCTCGGCGGCGCGCAGCGGTTACCAGTACCCTGATCGGCAATACGCCGGCTACTTTGCCCACGCGGCCGGCGCCGAGACCTGCACAGACTGCCACAACCCGCACAGCCTGGCCGTGCAACCTCAGCTGTGCGCAACCTGCCACTCGAACGTGGCGGGCAGAGGAGACTTGACCGGGATTCGGACGCAGCCCGGCGATTACGACGGCGATGGCGATACCAGAGAAGGCATTCACTCCGAAGTCGTGTCGCTGCATGAGCGGCTGTTGGACGCCCTTCAGCAATATGCCCGCAGCGTCGCCGGCAAGCCCATTGTCTATGGCGCTGCTTTCCCCTATTTCGTCGTGGACAGCAACGACAATGGGATGGCTGACCCGGAGGAGCTGAATCCTGGCAACAGGTACGATGCCTGGACACCCCGGATGATCAGAGCTGCTTACAACTATCAATTCGTCCAGAAGGACGGTGGCGGCTACGTCCACAACGCGCGTTACGTGCTTCAACTATTGCACGACAGCCTCGTCGACCTGGGGGAGACTATTTCCCTGCCGGCCGCCGGACTGTCGCGCCCATGAGTATATCGCCGAGGAGGCTAAAATGACCGATACAACGAAAGCCAGATTCTGGATTGGAGTCTGTGCCCTGGTCATTCTCGCGCCGCTGCTAATCCTCTTTGTCGGCCCGCAGCCTGCCGGCCGGGAGTTCTGGCGCGAGCTGTCGGTTGCGCTGGGTTTCGCCGGCTTGTCGCTCATGGGCATCCAATTCATCCCGACGTCGCGCTTGCCCTTTCTGGCCGAGCTTTTCCCGATGGATATCTTGTACGCCTTCCATCACAGGATTTCGGTTGCTGGATTTGTACTGGCCATGGCGCACCCACTGATCCTTTTCGCCGGCAATCCATACACGCTCAGATTACTGGACGTGGCGAGCGCTCCCTGGCGCGCGCGGGCAGGCGTGATCGCGGTCATCCTCCTTTTGCTGCTCGTCGTCAGCTCGCTGTGGCGCAAAGATATCACGATCCGCTACGAAGCCTGGCGAGGCATGCACGATCTGTTCGCCGTTGCAGCCGCCGGGCTCGTGCTGTATCATATCTTTCGGGTGAATCATTACATGGCTCACCCGCTCCAGCGCGCTTATTGGGTAGGCGCGGCCACCATCTGGGCGGCGGCCATCGTGTACATCCGGGTCATGAGTCCGCTGCGGTTGCTGCGGCGGCCCTATCGCGTGACCGAGGTGCGGCCCGAACGCGGCGATGCCTGGACATTGGTGCTCGAGCCGGAGGGACACTCCGGGATGCGCTTCAGGGCCGGTCAATACGCCTGGCTGACGGCCCGCACCTCGCCTTTTTCTTTCCGTGACCATCCCTTCTCCTTCAGTTCCAGCGCAACAATCCACGATCGGCTCGAGTTTACCATCCAGGAGGCTGGCGATTTCACCCGCAGGGTCAAGGAGTTCCAACCAGGCGAATGCATCTATGTAGAAGGCCCCTTTGGCACGTTCAGAGTCGAGCCGCACGATGCACCCGGATACATCTTGATTGCCGGCGGAATCGGTTCGGTGCCTGTCTTGAGCATTTTGCGGACGATGGCCGACCGTCAGGACCCGCGACCGGTGGTCTTTTTCTATGGCAATCCAGACTGGGAGAGCATAACCTACCGGGAGGATCTGGACAGCCTGGCACAGCGCATGAACCTCAAAGTGGTTCACGTGTTGGAACAGCCGCCGGCAGGGTGGTCGGGAGAAACCGGCTTCGTGGACAGCGAGATCCTGGATCGGCACTTGCCATCCGATCGCGCCGACCTGCAGGCCTTTATCTGCGGGCCCATTCCCATGATCGTCGCTGTAGAAAAAGCGCTGATGGAAGTAGGGGTTCCTCTGAAGAACATTCACACCGAGAATTACGAAATGGCGTGAACGGAGGTCTTGACGTGGACGAACTCTATGCCCGGAATCTATTCATAGCGCTCGTTGGGTCGCTGTTGCTTCTTGCGCTGCTCTTTGCTTTGATGCAGGCTTTATGAAGCCCCAGGCCGGCCGCCGGCAAGCTGCGCAGCTTGCCGGCGTATGACAGTTTGTGGTTAACCACAATCGACGCCCCCTGGCCGCTGCCTACTCGGCTCGTCACGCTCAAGGATGTAGGCATAACCTCCAAGCTTTTCTGACTCGATACAAAATGCGTGCTCTCCGTGCAAAGCGACCTTACCTGTGCTATAATACCCAGCGAGCCTGGACCGGGCAGGATTCCAGGCACCAGGGCTGGAGAAGTAGCCAAAGGGATGGTCGTGTGATGTACGTCCTACACGGAACCTGGCACGACGGCCAGTTCTTTTTCTGGGGCGAGACAAACGAACGGGCACCGCGGCCGCGGGGGCGCAAGCCGCGCATCCCCACGCACCCCAATGCCGCGCCGGAGGCGATGCTGCGCGCAGCGCTGGAGGAGCTGGCGCCCGGCGGCGCGTGGATCAACGCCGCCCCGGCGAGGCATACCGCCCTGCTGCCTTCGACGGCCGGCGGGCCATGCCTGCCTCCCTGGCTGGCCGCCGGCGACGAGGTGGATGGTCCCGGCGACGGCCCGCGCCTGGCACCATGGCAGGTGGACGGGTTGGCCCTGGACCTGCTCGCGGCCATGGACTTGCTCGTGACGCTGCCCGCGGGCAAGAGCCAGCGGTGGGGCGCCGACCTTCGCTATTGGAGCGTGGCCGCCAAGCTTGGGCTGGAGCTGCTGGCCCGGCAAAAATACCTGCCCGGCATGGTCGAGGAGCAGGGGCAGATCCGGGGCGCCTGGCTGCCGATCCTGTCGGACCCCGAGGGCGCGGAGCGGCTGGGCGCGCTGGCGCGGGCGATGCCGCCGGCCTGCCGCGCCATCTTCCCTCCAGCCGTTGTGCCCGAGCCCGGCGGCGCACCGCAGCCCCACACCCTCCTCGATGGGTTCTTGCGACACCTGGTGGACCGCGCCGCGCGCGCGTGGGGTTGTGACGCTCTGGATCGGCGCCGCAAGGCACCCGAGGGCCTGGTCGGGGCCTGGTGGTCGGCCCTGTGGAGCGACGACGGCCGAATCGAGCTGCCGACAGCTCAGCGCCCCGCCCTGGCCCGTTTCTACGGCGATTGGCAGGCGTGGGTGGGCCAGTTGCAGTCGGAGGCCGAGGCCCCATTCCGCGTCTGCTTTCGCCTGGAGCCGCCCGTGGTGGACCCGGAGACCGGCCAGGTGCGCTCGGCCGAGTGGCAGGTGCGATACCTGCTCCAGGCCAGCGACGATCCGAGCCTGTTGGTTCCCGTGGAGCAGGTGTGGAGCAGCCGGGGCGGCGCGCTGCAGGTGCTGAACCGCCGCTTCGAGGGGGCCCAGGAGCGATTGTTGGCCGGGCTGGGGCTGGCCGCTCGCCTTTTCCCGCCCATCATGAAGAGCCTGCGCGCTGCCCGGCCGCAGTCCTGTCCGCTGACCGTGGACGAGGCCTATGCCTTCTTGCGCGAGGTGGGCGCGCTGCTCAAGGGCAGCGGCTTTGGTGTCCTCGTGCCACCCTGGTGGGACAAGCCCGGTGCGCGGCTGGGCGTGCGAGCCCGGGCCAGGACCGAGGCCAGCGCCGTCGGGCGCGGCATCCTCAGCCTCGACACCGTGGTCGAGTTCGACTGGGAGCTTGCCCTGGGCGATCAGCCCCTGAGCCGGGAAGAGTTCGAGCGGCTGGCCGCCCTCAAGATGCCCCTGGTGCAGGTGCGCGGCCAGTGGGTGCTCCTCCAGCCCGAGCAGATCGAGGCGGCCATCGCCTTCTGGGAGAAAAAGAAAAAGCTGGCCGAGATGCCGTTGCGCGACGCCCTGGGCCTGGTCCTGGGCGCTGCCGACGAGGTGGAGGGCCTGCCCCTCCAGGAGGTGGAGGCCGCCGGAGGGCTGGACGAGCTTCTCGGCCAGTTGAAGGCGGGCGAGCGGCTCGAGCCCCTGGACCCGCCGTCCGGGCTGAATGGCGAGATGCGCCCCTACCAGGTGCGCGGTTACTCGTGGCTGGCGTT
>JAAYZQ010000629.1 GCA_012514775.1 Anaerolineaceae bacterium | reverse complement strand
GTTCCCGGCTCGTTTGGAGAGACGGTAGCCAACGTTCGGCTGGCCGTGGAGCAGGGCATCGCCGTGGCCCTCAGCGCCGTTCTGACCCACCAGAGCTGCCACGAGGTGGACGCCATCGTCGACCTTGGGCAGCGACTGGGTGTGCAGCACGTCGCCTTTAACCGCTACATCGGCCCACCGCTCCCTTCCGTGGAGCCCTCGCCCTCCGAACTGCGCCGTGCCATAGGCCGCATCGAAAGACGAATCCAGGACGCGGATCCGGTGCAGTATGGCGAGTGCATTCCTCCGTGCTTCGAGGCCAACAGTTCCAGCGGCTGCCTGGCCGGGGTCACCCAGGCGTCCATCGATCCCTGGGGCAACGTCCATCCCTGCACCCATTCGCCGGTGATCATCGGCTCGCTGCACGAGGCATCCATGGCCGAGCTGTGGCAGGGCGAGGCCCTGGCAGCCTGGCGCTCGGCGATACCCGAAGGTTGCGCGGACTGTGCCGCTTACGCGACCTGTCACGGCGGCTGCAAGGCCATGCCCGGTCGGGGAGATCCCTTGCGGCGCAGGCCGCTGAGCGCGCCGGCGGCGGCCTGCCGACCGCCAGGCTGCCTGCCGGCATACGGCCATGGGCTCGCGTGCGCCTGCGTCCCGAGACCTTTGGCTACGCAGTCCTGGGGCATGGCCAGGTTCTGCCGGTGCGCGCCGAAGCGCGTGCCGTGATCGAGGCCTGCGATGGCTCAGCAACCTTTGCCGACCTGGCCGCTCGATTCGGGCAGAATGGCCTTGACCTTCTCGGCGAGATGTGGAAGGTCGGCATGTTAGAGGCCGGAAGGCCCCCCATAGGGGGGCAGCACACAGCGGAGCCGGCCTGAGGCGGCTCCGTTTTTGTTTCCGGCCCGCGTGGAATGGTGGCGACTCCCTGGGGTCACACAGCAGAACGCAAGGGGTACGGGGATGCCACAAAAGACGCCTCTCGGGCTCAAGCGGGAGGATGGACTGGCCGTGTCCGTGCATGGTATGATGTGCTTGACAATGCCGGTGGTTCGAACGACCGTATGATACACCCCGGCAGGAGGGAGACCAACGCATGGATCCGGCAACGCACAACGTCGTGGTCATGTTGTGTTCTGCCAGTGTCAGCCAGATCTACAAGGCCAGGCGCTACGTGGAAGAGCCACAGCGTTTTCACCCGACGAGCGAGGGGCTCGTCTGGGTCGAGGGGTTTAACAACAGGCACGCGCTGCACAGGGGAGAGGATGGGGTGTGGACGTGCGACTGCTGCCACGCCCGGAAATATCAGGCCTACTGCTCGCACCTGCGCGCGTTCCACGAACTCGTGGCCAGAGACGCCCTGGATTGGGGTGACCTGGCGAGCAGGCAAGAGGTAGAACGCAGCCGAGAGGAGATCGGTGTCCAGGCCGTGGCACTCCGGCCGCAGAGCGGGGCGATGCGGCCAGAGACCGGGTAAAAGGAAGGAGGTCCGAGATGGCCGACCAACTATACGCGCCAGCTTCACCGCTCTATCATCGTCACTGGCTGTTGCACTACTGGCGACAACTGACAGGCATTGCCTTGCTCGTGGTCGTAGGCTTTGGGTTACTGGTGTTCGGATCCCCATTGGGGCTGGCACCGTGGTTCGGCGCCGTCCTGTGGGCGATGGTCACCTACCTGTCCTGGACCTGGAACGTCGTCTACTTTACCGCCGACCGCCGGCTGGCACGCCGCCGGGGCATCCTCGGTGCGACCACCGACCTGATCTCACCGTTTGGCGTGATATCTCCGAGCCAGACGCCGTTCCAGCGTTTCTTTGGCGTGGGCACCATTCACCTCCACATACCAGGGCCGAACGTGCACATCCCGAACCTGGCCCACTTTGCCGACTTTGGCTCCAGGCTCGTAATCGCGGAGCAACAGGAGCAACAGCTTGCCCAGGCTCCGGTCCAGGTACTGATCAACTTTCAGGGCTCGCCGGATACCTGGCCCGATGGCTGGCTGTGGCTGCCGGACAACCGGCAAGAGCGCCCCTGACCCGGGCGAGCCGCATTCGAACCGCCGATCATCGCTGCTACCATGGAGATCCGCTTCGTCGACGCCCCCGGGTTCCGTTGGATCAACGGAGGCCATGATGGAGAGCCAGTGCGTTTTGCAAGAGAGGTTTCGCCGTTCGGGGCTCATCATCGCGCCCGAGTGGCTGCTGGCCGGCCTTGTGTCGCTGGCCATCGGCTGGGCTGCCTTGACCTTCGAGCTGGAAATGTGCGTCGCCCTGGCGGCGCTTGCGGGCCTGCCCTTGCTCTGGGCCACGAGCTGCACACTCCAATGGTATGCCCGCTCCTGGGTCGCCAGGTCCGACGGCTGTCTCACATTCCAGCACGGGGTCTTGATTCGCCACTCGGAGGTGATCCACCTCTGCTCCGTCAGCCGGGTGCGGTTGAGGACCGTGCCGATGCTCGGTTGGTGCAACGTCGGCCATCTTGACTTCGAGGCCACCGATCAGCAAGGATCGGCCCGGCCCTTTCAACTCCGATGGCTGGCCAACGTGGCGCGCCTCGCCGAGATCTTGCGGGCGCGGGGCCGCCTGCCGATGGGCCGGCCTTCCCGCTGGGAACGGCTGCACGCCTGGGGCGCCGGGATTCTGCACCGCCGCGCTGTCCGGGTGGCCCGGACGCCGGCCCGTATCCTCGGGCAGCGGGCACGAGACTATGGCCTGTTCATGGCCTATTGCCACCGCCTGCTGCGCAGCCGCAACGGCGTCCAACCATCTGTCCCCGGCGTCCCAGCACCGGTGATCGAGATCTGGATGGCCGTGCTGCGCCGCGCCCGCATCATTGTCGACACTTCCTGCAACCCTGGTTGGCGCATCGCACCCTCTATCGCTAGCCTGTCCGACATCCAGCGCCGCATCGGCCAGGAAGATTTCTGGCGCGCCCTTGACCGGGAAAAGCCCGCCTGCCTTTCCCGCTGACCGTGGATGAGAAAGGAGTGTAAGAACTATGGCACGCATTGTATTCCAGGGAGAGCCGCGCATCTTGGCCGACGAGATGGAGGGCGAGCAGCTCCTGCAAGAGCTGGAGATCAAACCCGGCCACAACTTGCTCGCCGTGCGCCCTGAAGGCAACTTTGTCATCGCTCCCAGGCGCAAAATTCGCCTCGCGGACGACGACGAGTTCATCGATGCGCCCTACTTCGAGTACGGGCAATAACCCGAAAGGAAGCGAGCGATGAGCCACGCACAAGCACAGCGCGTCTTCGCGGAAGCCTACCTGCTCGCCCGCGAATACGGCGCGGTGGAATACGACGAGGAGGATGGCCACTGGGTACGTATCGAGCGCTTTGCCCTGCCCGCCGGTTGGAACAGCCGCACAACCGAAGTACTGTGGGAGTTGCCCAACGGTTATCCGAGCTTGCCACCCAACGGATTCTACATCGACCGCTTCTTGCGCACCTACGCCGGGCGGCCAATCCAGCACTATTTCGAGGAGCGGAGCGCGTACAACCGCTACGCCGACCGGGGTTGGGGATGGTTCTGCATCCATTTGCATAACGAAGCCTGGCGGCCGACGACCGACGTCCGGCGCGGGGACAACCTGCTAAAGCTGGCCGCCTTGGTCCGCGCCGTCCTGACCGAGGTGGTCGCGTGAGGGAGCCCCATGAGGTACGAAATTGTCTTTCCCGCCGGAGCCTGGCCGGGCGTGCTCAAGCACCTCCTGGGCCAGGGCTCGGACGAACAACTGGCCTTCTTGCTGGCCGGCACCGCCCGGGGGTCGGGCTGGCGCCGCTTGCTCGTACGCGAGGCCATTGCCGTGCCGGCCGGTGCCTTTGTCCGGCAGACCGGCAACTACCTGGCTGTAAAACCCGAGTTCTCCCAGGGGGTGTTGCGGCGCTGCTACGAGGAGGGCTTGAGCCTCATCGAAGCCCACAGCCACCCCTTTGCCGGCCGCGACGTTGCGTTTTCGGCCCTTGACCTTGCCAACGAAGAGCTCAAGTTCCGCTACGTCGCCTCCCGGATACCACACGTCACGCATGCAACCCTGGTCGTCGGCCAGGACAGCCTGGATGCTCACGTGTGGGACCGTCGTAGCCGGCGCACGGTGCCCGTTGACTGTATCCGGATCCTGGACCAGCCGATCACCGATCTGTTGCCCACCTCGCACGAGCTGCCCGGCGAAAATGTGCCCGATCCGGCCCCCTGGCTGCACCGCCAGGCCCTGGCTTTCGGGTCCGCAGCGCAGCAGCGGATGGAGCGCGTCCGCGTGGGCGTGGTGGGCTGCGGCGGCACCGGTTCCCTCGTGGTGCAGATGCTGGCTCACCTGGGCGTCCGACGCCTGGTGCTCGTGGACCCCGACGTGGTGGAGGTGAGCAACCTGAACCGCCTGGTGGGCGCCAGGCCCGCCGACGCCCGCAACGGCCGGTACAAAGTCGACGTCGCCAGGCGGCTGGCACGAAGCATCAGCCACAACGTACAGGTCCGTGCCCTGCCCCTGTCAGTCGCCGACCCCGCGGCCGTTGCCGCACTCAAAGGGCTGGACCTCTTGTTCGGTTGTACCGATAACGACGGCAGCCGCCTGATCTTGAACCGAATGGCGGTCCAGTATCTCATCCCTTACCTGGATCTGGGCGCCGGGCTGCAAGCGGCGCCCGGCGGCCGCCTTTCGGCGGGCGGCGGGCAGGTGCGCCTGGTGCGGCCCGGTTCCTTCTGCCTGGCATGCATTGATGGCATCGACCGAGTCCGGGCAGCCCGAGACCTGCAGCCCCTGTTGGACCGCCGGCGGCACGCGGACCGCGGCTACGTGCAGGACAATGATCTGCCTACACCCGCCGTCCTCTTCTTGAACTGCGCCGTCGCCGCTCTGGCCATGGCCGAGTTCGTGAACCTCTGGACGGGCTACCGGGCGCCAACTCCGCTGGCCTACTTCGATCTGTTGGCTTCGCGGTTGGCGCCGGCCCAGGCCGAACGCCAGCCCGACTGTATCGCTTGTGGCGAGGGAGGTAGCCTGGGGTTGGGCGACCTCGAACCGCTGCCCGGCGTGGCTACCACACCTCCCGCAGGCATCGGAACCTGTGCCTGGCCCCCGGCGCCAGAAACACAGACACACCTGGAACGTGTGAAAGGAAGGTGAGCGATGGCTCAACCCATTCCCATCAATCGGAGCAGTGCTCAACGCGTGTACTATGTGAACGGGGGGCACATCGCACCCGTCCACTACGTGCCCGCGCCCGTGGCGGCGGCCTGGCCCAGGGAGGCCGTCCCCGGCGTCGAAGGCACGAGCCTGGGCATGGCCCTCCTGGCGGTCAGCGGTTTCGCAGGCAGTCTGGCCGTCGTCGCCGCCCTGAAGCTGTGGCCCAGCCTGGCGGCCAGCCATCTCAACGTGGACAAACAGGGCGCCTTTTATCTGCTTGCCATCGGGGTCTACCTGTTGGCCACAACCCTGTACGCTGCGTGGCGCACGCGCCTCCTGCAAGACATCAGGCGCGCCCCGTGGGACGCCCGCCTGATGACGTATGCCAACCTTGGCGTCGGCGGGGCGATCAGCCTGGTTGTGTGCCTTGTCTTCCTGGCGCTGGTGGCCCTCCTCTGGATCCTCGCCTGGCTCATCTCCCTGCTGTGGGGCGGGCCACAGGGCGGGTAACCGGGCCAAACCCTCGGACCTACCGCCAGCCATCGTCCGCAGTCGCCGGATGATGGCTGGCGTACCTCTCGCCCCCTGCCGGCCCGGGCCGCACCCCCTGGGGAGGTCGCTCGCCGTCGACCTACCGTCCTGTTGCCCAGGCCGCAGGCACACCACACGCCCCTCCCGCGTTCCGCCGCCCTCGACCTCAAAGAACATTGCCGCCACAAAAAAACGCCCGCAGCTTTTACCGCGGACGCTCCAGGTGAGCCGTGCAGGATTCGAACCTGCGACCCGCTGCTTAAAAGGCAGCTGCTCTGCCAGACTGAGCTAACGGCCCACGCAAGGTATTCTACCATTTTCCCGCTCGTTTGGCAAGAGGTTGGCGCG
>JAAYZQ010000628.1 GCA_012514775.1 Anaerolineaceae bacterium | reverse complement strand
CCTACCGGACGCGGTTCGAGGCGCCGGGCGAGGACGTGACGATCTGGCTCTATGCCCTCAAAAAGTGGGCCACCCTGGAGCGAGAGCTGGATGTGAACCTCGACAACGCGACCTTGCGGCTATGCCGGCCGGCCCCGGTGGGCGGCGGGTCGCCGCACTGATCGCCGCCCGGTAGACGGGTGGCCGGACCAGGATAGGGTGACGCTGGAGCGAGCGGCGGAGCGGTGCTGCCGTCCCCGGCTAGTGCTTGAAGCTCCGCTCCCCGGTAAAGACCATCGTGGCCCCGGCCTCGTTGCAGGCCTCGATGACCTGGTGATCGTTCAGCGCGCCGCCGGGCTGGATGACGGCGGTGACGCCCTCTTTCAGGCCGACCTCCACGCCGTCGCGGAAGGGGAAGAAGGCGTCGGAGACCATGACGGCGCCGCGCAGGCCGCCGTGCTCCGCGGCCACCTCGGCGTCGATGGCGCGGCGGGCTGCCTCGTCGGCCAGCGAGCTGTAGATCACGCCGTGCCGCTCGAAGGCCAGCCTGTCGGCCAGCTTGCGGTAGGCCTTGTCGCGGGCGATCTCGGCCACGCCGACCCGGTCCTGCTCGCCGGTGCCGATGCCCACCGTGGCCCGGTCTTTGACATAAATAACCGAGTTGGAGGTGACGCCGGCTTCCACCAGCCAGCCGAAGAGCATGTCCTGCACCTCGCGCTCTGCCGGTGGCCGCTGGATGCGATAGGTGCGGCCGCCGTGAAGCGTCTCGGCGGGCTTCAGGTCGGCGGGGGTGCGCACCTGGGGCAGGTAGGAGAGCTGGGCGATGACGGCCCCGTCGACCAGGCTTTTCAGATCTACGAACCGCTCGGCGGCGAACTCGGACAGGCGCGCCATGTTGCCCACGCGCATGATGCGCAGGTTCTGGCGCCGGGCCAGGATCTCGACGGCGCCGGCCTCGTACTCGGGCGCCACCACGACCTCGGCGTAGCGGGCCGCGATGGCTTCGGCGGTGGCCACGTCCACCGGGCGGTTGAGGGCGATGCAGCCGCCAAAGGCGGCCACGTGGTCGGCCAGGTCGGCCTTCAGGTAGGCCTCCACCAGGCTGTCGCCCAGGGCCACCCCCGAGGGATTGTTGTGCTTCATGATGGCCGCCGCCGGCCCCTCGCCCAGGAAGCGCAGGATGTTCAGCGCGTTGTCGGCGTCGGTCATGTTGATCTTGCCCGGGTGCTTGCCCGACTGGAGCAGCTCGACGTCGGAGACGAGGTAGCGGCCAGGGGCGATGGTCTCCACCTCGCCCAGCACCAGGTTGCCGTTGACCAGCTTGTAGAGGGCCGCCGGCTGGCCCGGGTTCTCGCCATAGCGCAGCCCCCGCCGCTCGCCGTCGACGACCCACGACACCTTCTCGTACACGAGGGTTGATCGCGTGTCATCCCACACGAAGGCGATCTCCATGCGATCGGGAAACGGATCGCCGGCCATGGTGCGGTACGCCTGCTTCAGATCTGGAGACATCGGACCCCTCCCCTCACTCTCCGTTTGCCAGGGTATAGGCCACCGGCACAGCGCCGGGCTCTTGCCGGCCAAAGTAGTGGCTGATGGCGGTGTCGTAGGCGGCGGTGTGGGCAAAAGCCTTGGCTGCCAGGGCGAAACGCAGGCTGAGGTTCAGCGCTCCGCCGTGGGCCCGCAGGAAGCCGGCGATGCCCTGGTAGTCCGCCGGCTCGACCACGGCCGCGACCCGCAAATAGTTCTTGGCCGCGGCGCGGATCATGCACGGCCCGCCGATGTCGACGTTGGCCCGCGCCTCCTCGACCGTCACCCCCTCCCGCGCCACGGTCTCCGCAAAGGGGTAGAGGTTGCAGACAACCATGTCGAGGGGCACCGCCCCCGTGCGGGCCAGGTCGCCCTGGTGGGCGTCGTTGTAGGTCTCGGTGAGCAGCCCCAGGTAGATCCTGAAATCCAGCGTCTTGACGAGCCCACCCTGGGTCTCGGGCTGCCCCGTGTAGTCGGATACCTGCTGCAGGTGGCGCGCCGCGCCGGCCGGGCCCAGGATCTCGGCGAGGTGCCGGTAGGTGCCGCCCGTCGAGTACAGGCGAACGTCGGGGTTGACCTCGACCAGCGCCGGCACCAGGGCGTCGAGCCCCGTCTTGTCCGAAACGCTCACCAGCACGTGCCGGATCCTCACCCAATCGTCGACTCGCTCGACAACATTCTTGGTCACAAGCTTACCCTCGTTTCCCTATGCTCAGGTGATTATGCTCCGGCCGGCCCGCCATCGCCGGCCGAAACGCCGCACAGCAGGTCGTGGAGCGCCGCCACCAGCAGCTCGTGCTCCACGGCGTGGATGCGCGCCTCCAGGTCGTCGACGGTGTCGCCGGGCTGGATGGGCACCGCCCTCTGGGCGACGACGGGGCCGGCGTCCACGGCCGGGTCGGGCACCAGGTGCACCATCACGCCGGTGCCCTCGATCTCGCCGCGGCGGTAGGCGTCGTAGGCGCGCCGGATGGCGTGGGTGCCGGGAAAGGTCCCGGGCAGCGCCGGGTGGAGGTTGACGACGCGGGCCGGAAAGTGGTCCAGGAACGCGGCGCCCAGGACGTGCATCCAGCCGGCCAGGACCACCCATTGGACCTCGAAGGCCTGCAGGATGCGCGCCAGGCGGGCGTCGTAGGCGTCGCGTGACTGCCCGGCCCGGGTGTAGGGCGCCAGCGGAAAATAGACTACGGGCACGCCGTGGTGGATGGCGCGGTCGATGCCGCGGGCGTTTCTGCGGTTCGAGACGACGAGGGCCACCTCGACGCCGGGCAGGCCTCCCGCCTCGACGGCGTCGAGGATGGCCTGCTGGTTGGAGCCAAAGCCGGAAACCAGGATCGCGATGCGCGTCATCGTCCGTCCTCCACGGGGCGCCTTGCCACGAGCCGTCCCACCGCGCTAGATGCGAACCCGCGACCCATGGCCATCCCAGCCCATGGCCCGGCCGACGACCATGGCCTCGGGCAGAACCGCCAGGGCCCGGTGCGCCTGGTCGGGCGGCAGGATAAGGACCATGCCGATGCCCATGTTGAACACGCGGAACATCTCGCCGTCGCTCACGCGGCCCAGGCGCCGGATGAGGCGAAAGATCGCCGGCACCTGCCACGCGGCGCGGTCGATCTCGACGCCGACGCCGGCGGGCAGGACGCGGGGCAGGTTTTCCACGAACCCGCCCCCGGTGATGTGGGCCATGGCGTCGATGGCCACCCCGGCGTCCCACAGCGCCTCGACCTCGCGCAGGTAGGCCCGGTGGGGGCGCAGCAGGCAATCGGCCAGCGATTCGCCCAGATCGGGCAGCACCGTGTCCCAACCGAGGCCGCCCAGGACCCGGCGGGCGAGGGAATAGCCGTTGGTGTGCAGCCCCGACGAAGGCAGCCCGAGGCAGACGTGGCCGGGGCGCACGCCTCGCCCGTCGACGATGGCCTCGCGCTCCACCCAGCCGACGATGGCGCCCACCAGGTCAAACTCGCCCGGCCGGTAGACGCCGGGCAGCTCGGCGGTCTCGCCGCCGACGAGGGCGCAGCCCAGGGCGCGGCAGGCCGCAGCGCAGCCGCCGACAGCGGCCGCCACCTGCTCGGGGTCGAGCCTGCTCGAGGCGAAATAGTCGAGGAAAAAGAGGGGCCGCGCGCCCTGCACCAGGACGTCGTTGGCGCAGTGGTTCACCAGGTCCTGGCCGATGCCCTCGAAGCGGCCGGTGGCCGCGGCGATGATGGTCTTGGTGCCGACGCTGTCGGTGGAGGCGACGATCACCGGGTCGCGGGTCGTCACCGCGTCGTGGAGGGCAAAGAGCCCGCCAAAGAGGCCGATGTCGGACAGGACGGCCGGCGTGTGGGTGCTGCGCACCGCGTCGCGCATGAGGGCGACGGCGCGGTTGCCGGCGTCAATGTCGACGCCGGCGCCGGCGTAGGCACCGGCCGCCGGTTCCTTCCCGGCAGGGGCCGCGGGCGCCACGGAAAGGCCGGCGCCGATGTCCCGCCGGACCTGGGCCCCGGCAAAGTCGATCCGGTCGACGGCGCGGTACGCCCGCTCGCGGGCGGCCGCGTGGTCGGGGGCGACGGCGGTTACGGCCAGGATGCGCCCTCCGTTGGTCACAAGCCGGCCATCCACCGAGGCGGTGCCCGCGCCAAAGACGACGGCGCCCTCGACGGTCGCGGCGTCGTCGACGCCGGCGATGGCCTGGCCGCGCTCGTAGGCGCCGGGATAGCCCCGGGCGGCCATGACGACGGTGACGGCGTGGGCCTCCTTCCAGCGGACGTCCACGGCGTGCAGGCGGCCCTCGACGCAGGCCAGAAGAACCTCCACCAGGTCGGTTTCGAGGAGGGGCAAGAGCACCTGCGTCTCCGGGTCGCCAAAGCGGCAGTTGAACTCCAGGACGCGGGGCCCGGCATCGGTGAGCATCAGGCCGGCGTACAGGACGCCCACGTAGGGCGTGCCGCGGCGGCGCATGGCGTCGACGGCGGGCTGCAGGACCCGCGCCAGCACCTCGTCGACGAGGGCCGGGGGGAGGTGGGGCGACGGCGCGTAGCAGCCCATGCCGCCGGTGTTGGGCCCCCTGTCGCCCTCGCCGGCCCGCTTGTAGTCGCGGGCGGGGAGCATCGGCACGACGGTGCGCCCGTCGCTGAAGGCCAGGAGCGACGCCTCTTCGCCGGCCAGGCATTCTTCCACGAGGACCTCGTCGCCGGCGTCGCCAAAGGCGCGCTCGACCATGATGTGGTGGAGCGCTTCTTCCGCCTCGTCGCGCGTGGCGCAGACCATGACGCCCTTGCCGGCCGCCAGGCCGCTCGCCTTGACGACGAGGGGCTCGGGGTGCCGGGCCAGGTAGGCGCGGGCCGCGTCGTGGTCGTCAAAGATGGCCCCCACGCCCGTGGGGATGCCTTCCTCGATCATGAACCGCTTGGCAAAGGCCTTGGAGCCCTCCAGGCGGGCGGCGGCCGCCACCGGCCCAAAGGCCCGCAGCCCGGCGGCGTGCAGCGCGTCGACCAGGCCGGTCACCAGCGGCGCCTCGGGCCCCACCACCGTCAGGTCGATGCGCTCGCGGCGGGCAACCGCCACGAGGCCCGCCACGTCGCCGGCGTCGACGGGCACGTTCGTCGCCAGGGCCCGGGTGCTACCGTTGCCCGGCGCCAGGAAGAGCGCCTCCACCCGGGGCGACCGGGACAGCGCCCAGGCCAGGGCGTGCTCTCGCCCTCCCGAACCAACCACCATTACGCGCACGGTGCTAACCCCTTTCCCTCGAACATCTCCTTGCCCGTGCACGCCAAAGCCGGCACGGGATAGTCGCCGGTGAAACAGGCCTGGCAATGCTGCCCGTTGCCGCGGCCCACCACGTCGAGGAGTCCCTCCAGCGACAGGTAGCCGAGGCTGTCGACGCCCACGTGTTGAGCGATCTCGTCCACGGTCATGCGGTGGGCGATGAGCTCCTCGCGCGTGGCCATGTCCACGCCCATGAAGCAGGGGTGCCGGATGGGCGGCGAGGCGACGCGCAGGTGAACCTCCGCCGCGCCGGCCTGGCGCAAGAGGCCGACGAGGGGCCCCGAGGTGGTACCGCGGACGATGGAATCGTCGACGACGACGATGCGCTTGCCGTGGAGCGAATCGGGCAGGGGGTTGAACTTCAGGGCCACGCCCAGGCGGCGCAGCCGGTCGTCGGGCTGGATAAAGGTGCGGCCGATGTAGCGGTTCTTGATGAGCCCCTCGCCAAAGGGGATGCGGCTCTCGTGGGCATAGCCGATGGCGTGGGCGATGGCCGAGTCGGGGATGGCGATGACCATGTCGGCATCCACCGGGTGCTCCTGGGCCAGCCGCTCGCCCTGGTGGCGGCGCACGCGGTGAACGGAACGGCCCTCCAGGAGCGAGTCGGGGCGGGCGAAATAGATGTACTCGAAGACGCACAGGGCGGGCGTGTTGGCGGGCGCGCCCTGCCACGTCGCGACGCCATCCTCGTCGAGGCGCACGATCTCGCCCGGGGCGAGCTCGCGCTCGAACGTGGCGCCGATGGTCGCCAGGGCGCACGACTCGGAGGCGACGACGCGGCCGTCGGTGCCGTCGTCGAGCCGGCCGAGGCACAGGGGACGAAAGCCCCACGGGTCGCGCACGGCATAGACGGCATGGCGCGTGAGGATGGTGAGGGAATAGGCCCCCTGGGCCTGGGCCATGAAGGCGGCAATGCGCTCCTCCCAGGTTCGGCCCGGCGCGCCGGCGAGCATCTGGGTGATGACCTCACTATCGGACGAGGAGACGAGGCCGACGCCGTGGTCGAGGAGCTCCCGGCGCAGGGCCGGCGCGTTGGTCAGGTTGCCGTTGTGGGCGATGCCCAGCGGGCCCAGGGCGGTCTCGATGAGATAGGGCTGCGCGTTGCGCAGCTGCGACGCGCCCGTGGTAGAGTAGCGGTTGTGGCCGATGGCCAGGTGCCCCTTCAGGTGATGCAGGTTCTCCTCGTTGAACACCAGGGAGACGAGCCCCTGTCCCTTGTGAATGTGGGCCACGCGCCCGTCGGACGTGGCGATGCCGGCGCTCTCCTGGCCTCGATGCTGGAGGGCATAGAGGGCGAAAAAGGCCAGGCGGGCTACCTGGTTGCCCGGGGCATAGATGCCACAGATTCCACATGCTTCCTGGGGCTTATCGTGCATCTTGGCTCACCAACCCTTCCACGCGCTAGGCGCCGTGCAGGGCGGCGTCGGCGTCCAACAGCCGGCGGCGCTGGGTGTCGCGGGCGGCGACCAGCCCCCGGCGCAAGGACGGCACGGCCAGGCTGAGCATCTTGGCGGCGAGGAGGCCGGCGGCCTCCGGCTCCAGGACGACGGCGGGCGCGACGCCGGAGGGCACGCGCAGTGACGACAGGACGTCGCCGCCGGCAAAGGCCTCGGAGTAGGGCGGGCAGGCAATGACCGGGGCGGCCACCTGGGCGTCCACCAGGCCGCTGAGGGCGTTGCTCCGCCCGGCAATGGTAACATAGACCTTGGGGCGCGGGTCCGCTTCGTACGCTTCCAGCATGGCCAGGACGTGGCCGGGCGTCTTGTGGGCCGAGGCGACGCGCATCTCCCACGGGATGCCGAACTCGTCCAGGACGGCGGAGGCGCGCCGGGCCACCGGCTCGTCGCCGGGCGATCCCATGATAATTACTGCCAGCATCGAACCCTCCCGTGTCTACAGGTAGCCTCGCAGCGCGGCGGCGATGCGCGGCTCGGCGGGATAGGGCGCGGGCACAAATGCCCGGCCCGTCAGCATTTCGTAGAGCCTCACGTAGCGCTTGGCCAGGCGGGCGAGAAGCTCGGGTGGGAGAGCGGGTGGCTCGCCGTCGCCGCGGTAGCCCTGCTCGGCGTACCACAGGCGGACGAACTCCTTGTCCAGGTTCTCGGGCTCCAGCCCGGCGGCCAGGCGCTCCTCGTAGCTGGCGGCCACCCAGAAGCGGCTGCTGTCGGGCGTGTGAACCTCGTCGATGAGCACCAGATCGCCGCCGGCATCGCGGCCGAACTCGTACTTGGTATCGACCAGGATGAGGCCGCCGCGGCGCGCCACTTCCTGGCCGTGGCGGAACAGGGCCAGGGCCGCCGCCTGGACGCGCTCCCAGGTTGGGGCGTCGAGGAGGCCGCGGGACACGACCTCGGAGCAGTCGATGCGCTCGTCGTGCTCGCCGGCGCGCGCCTTGGTGGTGGGGGTGATGATGGGGGCCGGGAGCTGCTGGTTCTTGGTCAGGCCGTCGGGCAGATCGTAGCCGTAGACGCGCCGCTCGCCCAGGGAGTAGCGATACCAGAGGGACGTGTGGGTGGTGCCGCTGATATAACCGCGCACGATGACCTCGATGGGCAGCGGCGTGCAGTCGCGGACCAGGCTGACGTTGGGGTCGGGCACGGCCAGGAGGTGGTTGGGCATCAGCCCGGCGGTGCCCTCGAACCAGAAGGCGCTGAGCTGGTTGAGCACCTGGCCCTTGAACGGCACGGCGGCCAGCACCCTGTCAAAGGCCGACAGCCGGTCGGTGGTGACAATGAGGCGCCGGCCGCCGGGCAGCGCGAACATCTCGCGCACCTTGCCCCGCGTCCGCTCGTGGGGCCACGCCAGCTCGAGGCCCGCCAGGGCCAGGGGGACGTACTCCTGCCACGTCTCTCGATCCATCTCATCCATCACGGTGCGCTCCTCTTTCCCGCTCCTAGCACTGCCGCGCATAGTCGATGCCCCGCCGGAAGAGAGGCAGGCCCAGGCCGCCGCCCCGGCCTCGGGTCCAAGACGGGTGTTGCGTTGGGTGGACGTGGTCTTCGGGGTGGGGCATCAGGCCCAGGACGTTGCCCTTCTCGTTGCAGATGCCGGCAATGCCCGCCACCGAGCCGTTGGGATTGTGGGGATAGGACGCGGGCCGGCCGTGCCCATCGACGTAGGTCAGGGCCACCTGCCTGCCGGCCACCAGCCGCTGCAAGGCGGCGCCGTCGGCCGGCACAAAGCGCCCCTCACCGTGGGCCACGGGGCAGTAGATGCTCTCCTCCAGGTCGCGGGTAAAGACGCAGGGGCTGCCGGGCGTGGGCCGGAGCGACACCCAGCGACACTCGAAGCGGTTCGACGCGTTGCGCGTCAGGGTGGCGCGGGCGCCGTCGCCGGGCGGGCCGGGCAGCCATCCGCTCTTGACGAGGGCCTGGAAGCCGTTGCAAATGCCGAGGACGGGCTTGCCCGCCTCGATGAACCGCGCCAGGGCATCGTGAAAAAGCCAGCGCAGGTCGATGGCCCACAGGCGGCCGGCGCCCAGGCTATCGCCGTAGGAAAAGCCGCCGGGCAGGATGAGCATTTGAGCAGCGTGCAGGCGCCCGGGGTTGGCCCGCAGGGCGTTGACGTGCACGATCTCGGCGTCGCCGCCGGCCGCGCTCACCGCCCAGGCCGCCTCCCGGTCGCGGTTGGTGCCCGTGGCGTGCAAAACGAGGACGCGGGGCCGGCTCATG
>JAAYZQ010000627.1 GCA_012514775.1 Anaerolineaceae bacterium | reverse complement strand
TCCTGCGGCCCCAGCCCCACCACCAAGACGCGAGGCGCGGGGATGGCCCCCCGCGAGTAAAAGACCGCGACCTCGCCCTTCTTGCCGCGCACGTCGCCCGAGGCGATGGCCTCGCCAATGGCGCCGCCCAGGGCCTTGTCCACGGCCCCCGTGGCGCCGCCCGGGGCGGTGACGCCTTCAAAGAGATTCACGACGATGAGGGCGTCTTCCTGTTCCTGGATGGAACCGGCAACAACCTGGATCTCCACTTCTCTTCTCCTTTCGCCGCGCCGGAGGCCGTGCAGGACAGGCGGCTAGCCTGTCCTGCCCTCGACCAGGGGCAACAGCTCGTCTCCCAGTATCGCCAGGGCCCGCTCCAGGCGGGCCTGATTTTCCGGACGGTTGAGCCACAGGCTGGCGCCCGATGGGTGAGGCAGGGGCAGCACCAACCGCCCATCGACCGAGAACCTGGCTCCGACGGCCTCGTCCAGGCGCACCTTCCGGCCCAGCACGGTCTCGATGGCCAGCCCGCCGACGGCCAGGACGACCCGGGGCCGGACGAGGGCCAGCTCGCGCTCGAGAAAGGGCCGGCACAGCTTCTGTTCCGCGGCGCTGGGCTTGCGGTCGCCCTTGCCCTTGGGGTGCTTGCCCGGATAGCACTTGGTGACGGCCGTCATATAGTAGCGGCGGCGGAACTCGTCCTCGTCCAGGCCGGCCCGGGCCAGCCACTGAAAGAGGCGGGTGCCCGACGACGCGTTAAAGGGCCGCTTGACCTGCGCCTCGGTGATGCCCGGCGCCTGCCCGATGAGCATCAGCGGGGCGGGCGCCGGCCCGGAGAAAATGGCCCCGGGCACGATGTCGTAGCCGGCCACCAGGCAGGCGCGACAGGCGCGCATCTCGGCCTGGAGGGCGGCCCACCGCCCATGGCTCATTCTTCCTCGTCGACGATGCGGATGGTGGTCACCAGCTCGCTACAGACGCTGGCCGCCACCGAGCAGTAGCTCTTCTCGGCCAGGCGCACGGCGTCTTCCACGGCCTTTCGTTTCAGCCCCTTGCCACGCACGCACCATTCGATCTCGATCTTCTCGATGCACCAGGGCGGATCGGGCGCGTTGTGCTTGACGATGTTGGCCTCGACGCCGGAGAACTTCTGGCGCTTTTTCTCCAGGATGCTCACCACGTCGATCCCGGCGCAGGCAGCCAGCGAGGCGAGGAGCAAATCGGGGGGCTTGAAGCCCTGCCCGTCCTTGTCGGTGACCACCACGTGGCCCGCTTCGTCGGCGGACAGGAATTGCCCGCCGCCCGTCCACTTGACCTGTACACCCGGCATTGTACCTCCCCTATCACCGCCCCCGGCCGGGGCCGGGAGGCGATTCGCGTAGTATTCTGTATTACGAACTCGTGCCTGGCCGTCTCCCTGCCGGAGGCCCCATGCGCCCCTACTACGGAGTGAAAAGGACCATGCCGACGCCGAGGGCCTCCAGGGCTTCCTGGGCATAGTAGCGCACCAGGTAGCTGGGATCCTGAAGGACGCCAAACAGGGGGCCGATGGCTTCCTTTGACTTGATGCGGCCCAGGGCGCGAACGGCCAGAAGCCGCGCGTGGGGCTCGGGCGACGCCAGGCTGGCGGCCAGCGTCTCGACCGCCCCCTCGCCGATGAGGCTGAGGGCGTCGGCGGCGATTCTGGCCACAAAGGCACTGGAATCGCTCAGGCGCGTCGCCAGGGCGGGCGCCGCCGAAGCATCGCGGATGCGACCCAGGGCAAGGGCGGCGCAGGCGCGCAGGTCGGGGTCATTGTCGTCCAATACCTCCTTCAGCGCTACCACCGCCTCCCGCCCTCCGATCTCGGCCAGGGCCCGGGTTGCCCACCAGCGGCAATCGCTGTCGCCTGTCCCCAGCATGGCGACCAGGGATGTGGCCCCCCGAGAACCAAAGCGGGCCAGCGCGTGCACCGCTGCTTCCCGGCTTTCGTCGTCGGCGCTGGCCAGGATCTCGAGCAGTTCATCCAATTCTTTTTCTTCCACGTCGATCCTCTCGGCTTGTAACTCGCTGCCAAACCACTCCCTCGTGGGCAAGGCCGGCACGTGGAACAGGTGTGCCGCGCACTTGCAGTCGGAAGCGCCCATCCCGGCAGCTACGACACGTGCGTCCTGGAGGGCGCGCAAGCGCTCGGCCCAGTCGCACTCCAGCCTGTCGCCGGACGTTCTTGCCCAGGCCCCGGCCCACATGGCGGCTTCTCGCACGTAATCGACGTGCCACTGCAGCCTCTTGCCGTCGCCGGCCTTGCGCCAGTGGCGCCTGATCCGGGCGTGCAGCCCACCGGGCCCTCGGGCACTGCCCACGTACAGGTACCAACCGGCGGGGAACAGGAACTCGCCCAGTCGCCCGACGCGGATGCGGCGCGCCGAACCCAGCCAGAAGGCAAGCACGTACGTCCCGCCTATTATACTTGGTTTCGGCGACATTGCAAGGAAAGAACGAGTTAAAAATCTCCGGCTTCGCCCGTGCCGGACTGGACCTGGAGTCGGGCAGCGAGGACCTGGGCCGCCGCGGCCAGGTTGCGAAGCTCGCCCGAGATGCGCTCCGCCTCGGCGGCGCTGATTGCCAGGCCGGGCGCCTGGCCTACCTGGGCGGGCGCGCCCGGGTCGGCCGGGTGGCTCTCCTCGCGGAGGCGCTCCACGAGGCGGGCGTTGCTCAACGCCACGCCGGCGAACCCGGCCAGCAAGCCCAGGAGGTAGCGATCGTTCTCGCTCAACGATTGCTCGTCCTTGGCATCGACGGCCAGGACGCCGGTGACCGTTTCGGCGGCGCGGATGGGCGCGGCCAGCCGCACTGCCTGGCCCCCCTGCCCGCCGTCCCGCTCGGCCAGGGCGACGCGCCCGGTCTGGGCCGCCTGGACGGCAAGGGCATCGTCGCCGGGCTGCCGCACCGACTGGCTCTTTGGATCGGAAGGGCCGCGCAGGGCCCGCAGCTCCAGCTTCTGGGGCTCGGAACCGACCAGGAAGAGCTTCCCGGAGCCGGCCTCGGTCAAATAGACGGCCGCCTCGACGGCGACGCGCACCACCTCGTCGGTGCTGTGAATGCCGGCCAGGGCGCGGCCGATGTTGCACAGGCTGTGGAGCTGGCGCACCCGCTCCTCCAGGTGGCGCGTGATCTGCGCGCCCTCTTTCAGATCCGTGGTCTCGCGCAGGAGGCGCCGCTCGATGAGCGCCCGCTCCACCGATTCGAGCATCTCCTTGACTTCGTAGGGCTTGATGATATAGTCCCGTGCGCCGAGGCGAAAGGCCTGGATGGCAGCCTGCTCGGAGCCATAAAAGGTCGTCAGAATGACGGGCACGACCATGCCGGCTTTGCGCAGGGCGGCCATCAACTCCAGGCCCGACAGGCGAGGCATTTTCAGGTCGGTAATGATCAGATCCGGCTTTTCTTCCAGGGCCTTGTCCAATGCCTGCTTGCCGTCGATGGCCGTGATGACGTCATAGCCCTCGGGCCGCAGGACGCTGTTGGCCAGGAATAACAGGTTCTCTCGGCGGTCATCGGCAACCAGGATTCTTTCACCGCTCATGATTCTCCCTGTCCCATCCGGCGCACAGCCGCCGGTGTAGGTGTGTCGTGGCTTTTCCGGCTTTGCAGGGCAGAGTATAGCAGAGTTTGCCGGTCTTGGCAATCGACCGTGGGGCTGATCCAGCGGTTGAGGTTTTGGATCCAGGAGGTGTGCGCCCGGCCCTCATACGCCGGGGACCGGCGACTGGTATGCCAGGCCAAGATGATGTATAATGGGGCGGCCGGCCAGCCGGTAAGAAGAGGAGGGTAGCCATGCAATTGCATTACGAACCGATTACCCTGGAACTGTCGACGCCCTTTCGCATCGCCCACGGCACGAGCTATGCCCGGCACAACGTGCTCGTCACCATCAGCGACGGCCAGCACGTGGGACGCGGCGAAGCGGCGCCCGTGCGACAGCACCACGAAACACAAGAAGGCGTCCTGGATTACCTGGCGGGGGTCACCCTGGGGGACGACCCCTTCCAGATGGAAGACATCCTGTCGTCCCTGCCGCCCGGCTCCCAGGCGGCGCGCACGGCCATCGACGTGGCCCTCCACGACCTGGTGGCGCAAAAGCTGGGGGTGCCCCTCTACCGGCTCCTGGGCCTGAACCCGGCGCGGACCCCGGTCACGACCTTTACCATCGGCATCGGCAGCCCCGAGGAGGTGGCGGACAAGGCCCGCGAGGCGAGCGAGCGGTTCGCCATCCTCAAGCTCAAGCTCGACGCCGACGAGGAGCTGTGCCTGGCCATGGCCCGGGCGCTGCGGGCCGTCTCCAACGCCCGCCTGGTGGTCGACGCCAACTGCGCCTGGACCGTGGAGCAGGCCCTGCGCCTCATCCCCGCCCTGGCCGAGCTGGGCGTGGAGTGGGTCGAGCAGCCCCTGGCGGAGGACGACCTGGAGGGACAGTGCTACCTCTACGAGCGCTCGCCCCTGCCCATCTTTGCCGACGAGCCCATCCGCACCGCCCGCGACATCCCGCGCCTGGCCGGCTGCGTGCAGGGCGTAAACATCAAGGTCATGAAGGCCGGCGGCCTGCGCGAGTCACTGCGCATGATCGCCACGGCCCGCGCCCACGGCCTGCAGGTCATGTTGGGTTGCATGGTCGAGACGTCCCTGGGCATCACCGCCTCGGCCCACCTGGCCCCCCTGGTCGACTGGGCCGACCTGGACGGCAACCTGACCGTCACCAACGACCCGTTCCTCGGCGTGGAAGTGGCGCCCGGCGGGCGGCTGGTCCTGCCCGACGGCCCGGGGTTGGGGGTCAGCCAACGCCCGGGGTGAACGGCGTGCTCGTCGTCGACGGCGCCTACGGCGAAGGGGGCGGCCAGGTGTTGCGCACCAGCCTCTCCCTGTCGGCCATCACCGGCCGGCCGCTGCGCCTGGTCAGCATCCGCGCCGCCCGGCGTAAGCCGGGGCTGATGCCCCAGCACCTCACCGCCGTGCGGGCCATCGCCCGGGTGTGCAACGCCGAGGTCGAGGGCGACAAACTGAACTCGGAGGAGCTGACCTTCGTGCCCGGCACGGCGCCCCGGGCGGGCAGCCATACCTTTGACGTCGCCCAGGTCGCCAGGGGCGGCAGCGCCGGCTCGGTGGGCCTCATCGCCCAGGCCGTGCTCCTGCCGCTGGCCCTCGCCCCTGGCGCGTCAGAGCTGACTCTGCGGGGCGGGACCCACGTCTCCTGGAGCCCCGTCTACGATTATCTCAAGCGCGTCTACCTGCCGACCCTGCGGTGGATGGGCGTGGAAGCCAAGGTGCAGATCGTCAAGTGGGGCTGGTACCCCGTGGGCGGGGGAGAGGTCAAGCTCAGGATCCAGGGCCTGCCGGTCGAGGCCCGGCCCCAGGGCCTGAGCCTGCTGCAACGGGGGTCCCTGTTGCGCGTGCGGGGGGTGTCGGCCAGCAGCAGCCTGCCCAAACACGTGCGCCAGCGCCAGGAGGGCACGGCCCTCCAGGTGCTGCGCTCCAACGGCGTCAACCCGCGCATCGACGTCCTCGACGCCCCCTCCAAGGGCACCGGCAGCGTGGTCTTTTTGTGGGCCGAGTTCGAGCACGTCCTGGCGGGCTTTACGGCCCTGGGCGAAAAGGGCAAACCGGCGGAGCTGGTGGCCGACGAGGCATCGCAGGCGCTGCTGGCCTATCTGCGCGGCGACGGCGCCCTGGACCGCCACCTGGCGGACCAGGTGATCCTGCCCATGGCCCTGGCGGACGGGCCGTCCTCGTTTACGACCGAGGCGGTGACGCAGCACCTGTTGACCAACGCCTGGGTGGTCAACCAGTTCTTTCCGGGCCGCGTGCAGGTGGGTGGCGTCGAAGGCACGCGGGGCGCCCTGTGTACGGTGGTCGGTGGGGAAGCGTGATCCTGCCCGGCTCGCCCCGGACCCGGGTCCGGGGCGAGCCGGGCCAATTGGCGGGGCTCAGGCGGGCAGGGCCTCGGCCTCGTAGGCAGGCGCCAGGCGCGCCTGGTCGCCACTGCCTAGCTGCCAGTAGGGCAGCCACGCCAGGGCAAAGAGGTCGAGCCGCACGTCCGCGCGCCGGGGGCGCACCTCGACCTCCTGGACGTCGTCGATGAGCTCGTTCCACTTGTTGGTCACGGCTTCGACCTCGTCGGCGGCCTCGGCCTCCAGCTCCTCCATCTGCTTTTCGAACGCCGCGATGGCCTCCTCCGACTCTTCTACGTCCGCCTTGGCCTTGGTGGTCATGCGCCGCTTGCGGCTGGCGCTGGACAGGCGCGAGGACGACTTGCGCCCGGTAAAGAGGCCCAGGATCGATTCGGCGCCCGAAAGGAGTTCTTCCTGCTTGCGAGCGTCGTACTCGGCCTTGTCGGCCTCCAGCTCCTGTTCCTCGCGCCGCAGCTTGTCCTCCAACCGTTTCAGCTCGCGCTCGTACTTGGTCTTGAGCGCCGCCTCCTCTTTGGCGACGGCGTCTTCCGCCGCCTTGCGGCAGCGCCGCTGGAAGGCCTTGTCGTTCTCGCCGATCTCCGAGTAGAGCTTCAGGTGCGGGTTGTAGAGCAGCATCTTGGACGAGTTGTAGTAGAGATAGTCCTCGAACTCTTTTTTCAGGGCCGTGTAACGCTTGGCGTCGCCCATCTCGCGGGGTAGCTGGGAGAAGGTGCCCTCGGACTGGGGCTCGCGCTCCAGGTCCGTGGTATCCATCTGCACCCGGGCGCCGGACCAATCAAAGGAGGGATGCGCGCCGCCCACGGGCAGCAGGTAGGCCACCGGCTCGTCGTGGCTCTGTCGGCTGGCCGAGTGGGCAAAGCGCACCGTGCCCGTGCCCAGCAGGCCAGGCTCGTAACGCAGCGCTGCCTTGGGCTCGCTGCCGGCAGGCGCCTGCCAGCCCTGATCGGCCAGGGCGGCCCGCAAGGAGCGCCTGGCAGGCAGGAAGACCTGCTTGACCGACGACGGCATCTGGGGAGGCACCGTCGCCGGGCGGTAGCTTGCCGGAGCCACCGGGGCTGCGGCCGCGGCCTGGGGCCCGGCTGCCTGCCGGGGCGAGGCCGCGGAGACGGCCGCGGGCGCCGCATCGGCCATGAGCGTCCGCACCTGGTCGCGGGTCAAGGGCCCCCGCAGGTAGCTCATGGCCCAGCGCGTGGTAAAGACACCTGGCTCGCCGGCGTGAACGTTGTGCAGCAGGAACACCCGCGAACCGAGGGCCGAGATCATACGGTCAAAATCGCTCCGGCTGGCGCCGCCGCGAAGCTGGACGCCCTCCAGCCCGTCCAGGAGGCGCTGCTTGTCGCGATCGGCCTGCATGCGGCCGATGAGCCACGTGCCGGCGTTGGTGAGGGCCTTGTAGTCCAGGTCCACCGGGTTCTGGGTGGCAAGGATCAGCCCCAGGCCAAAGGCGCGAGCCTGCTTGAGCAGCGTCAGGAGCGGCTTCTTGGTGGGTGGGTTGGCCGTCGGCGGCAAGAAGCCAAACATCTCGTCCATGTACAGCAGCGCCCGCAGGCTGGTGGTGCCCGTCTGGGCGCGCATCCAGCTCACCACCTGCTCCAGGAGCAGGGTGAGAAAGAACTGCCGCTCGGCGTCGGACAGGTGGGCGATATAGATGACGCTCACCTGCGGCCTGTCGCCCGGCCCGTAAAGCAGTTCCTGCACGTCCAGGGGCTGGCCCTGCATCCAGCCGGCAAAGGTGGGCGAGGCCACCAGGCCGTTGAGGAGCATGGCCAGCTGCATGCGCTCCTTCTCCGGGAAAAAGACGTCCAGGGGAAAGACGCCGAGCTGGGTGAAGGGCGGCTTTTGCACGCGCCGGATCAACTGCGCCAGGTCCAGGTCCTGGCCGGCGCGCCAGGCGTTCTGAAAGATGTTTGACAGCAGGATGTGCTCCTTGCTGCGGACCGGGTCAGCCTCGATACCAACCAGGGCGAGGAGGGCCGAGACGACGCTCTCGATCTTGTCCCGGAGCTGTTCGCCCTCGGTCTCCCACGACAGGGTAGGGGCCTTTAGCGTGTCCAGGATGCTGATCTGCCTGCCGGCGTTGCTGCCCGGGGTAAAGATGGCAAAGTCGGCCGACTCGCGCAGGCGACGGATGCGGTCCGGGCCCTGGCCGGTGGCGGCCAGCCCTTCGCGCCACTGGCTCGCCACCTTGGCGGCAAAGGTGTCCTCGTCCATGTCCTTGCGGCGGGCATCGTCGGGGTTCACCCAGGGGCGAAAGTCCTCGGGGCGCAGGTCGGGAAAGGTGAGCAACAGGTTGGTCATGTCGCCCTTGGGATCGATCACCAGGGACGGGATGCCGTCCAGGGCTGCCTCTTCCAACAGGATCACGCCGAGGCCGGTCTTGCCGCTGCCGGTCATGCCGACGCACACGGCGTGGGTCGTCAGGTCACGGGCATCGTAGTGGACGGCCTTGTCCAGGGCTTGCCCTTTGGCCAGGTCGTACTCCTGGCCCAGGTAGAATGAAGCCAATCGCTCTTCCAGGTTGTCCATCGGGTGTCTCCTCCTCGATCTCCCGCCGGCGAGGTGGCCAGCTTCGAAGGCTTGCAAAGCGCATCCCAATCACCAGCGTTCGAGCTCACTGCCTGGTTGGTGCGCTTATTGTACCCTATGGACGCTGGATTTGCAAAGGAAGAGCAGCGGGGGACGGGAAAAGAAAAAGGGGTGACACCGGGCGGCGTCACCCCTATCCGTCGGTTCAGGATAACACTACTACCGGCCGCAGGGCCCCCCCTACCCTCACGACCACGCCATCCTGGCCGATCAGACCAAAGATATGGAGCCAGGTTGCTCCAACTGCTGCTTGCTGGCCTCCATGATACAACATTTTGGCCGCTTTGTCAAGGCCAAAAGCCAGGCCAACACAGATTTTAAACAACATTTTAGAGCCAAAAAGACGTGAATTCAGCAGAAATGTTGCCAACGCCGGTGGCACCGGCGGCGAGATGCTGCAAATTTCCTAGACAGCCAGAAGTCGCCGGATCAGGCTCTCTTCCGTGTGGGTCTCTTGCTCGCCCGTCGCCAGGTCTTTCAGGACGACCTGGCCGGCCTTGAGCTCGTCGGGCCCCAGGATGACCACGAAGGGAATGCCCTTGCGGTCGGCGTAGCGGATCTGCTTCCCCAGGCGGTCGAGATCCAACACCTGTTCGGCCTTGATGCCTGCCTCCCGGATGCGGTTCGCCAGCCCGATGGTCGCCAGGTAGAGCTCCTCGTCGAACAGGGTGACGAGCACCTGGCTGGGCGAGGCGGGCAAATGCGGGCTCTTGCCGGCGCGCTCCAGCAACAGCTCGACGATCACGTCGCCCATGGCAAATCCGGTGCCTGTCAGGCGCTCGCCGCCGACGTCGGCCACCAGGTTGTCGTAGCGGCCGCCGCCCAGGATGGCGCGAAAGAACTTGGCCCGGTCGCGGGCCTCGAACACCGGGCCGGTGTAATAGTCCAGCCCGCGCACGATCCCGGCGTCATAGATCAGGTAGCCGGCCACGCCCAGGGCCTCGGCCGTGGACACGACCTGGCACAGCTCTTC
This sequence comes from Anaerolineaceae bacterium, assembly GCA_012514775.1. Next base: position 5,415 of record JAAYZQ010000627.1, on the reverse strand, counting down.
CGACTCGCGCCACAGATCACGATCGTCCAGGACGCCGACGAGGGCGTCGAACTGCTCGTCCGTCAGGCCCATGTCCAGGGCCCACTCCTGCCACTTGTCGGCGGGCAGCTTGTCGCGGCGGTCGACGAGACGAAAGACCTCGCCCTCCTTGCCCTCGCCCAGGCCGATCTCGGCCAGCTTTTGCTCCATCAGCCGCCGGCTGTTGTAGTGGATGGCCACGTCGTCGGGGGTCAGGCCCAGGCTCCGCAGGAAGAGGGCGGCGATGGACACGATCTCGCCGTCGGCGGTGGCCGACTCGACGCCCAGCAGGTCGATGTTCCATTGGAAGAACTCGCGGCTGCGGCCCCGCTGCGGCCGCTCGTAGCGCCAGAAGGGCCCGAAGGAGAACCAGCGCACGGGCAGGGTCAGCCTGCCCTGTCGCTGGGCCACCATCCGCGCCAGCGATGGGGTCAGCTCGGGCCGCAAGGCCAGCTCGTCGCCGCCCCGGTCGGTGAGCACAAAGGCCTGCTCCTTGACCAGCTCCTCGCCGCTCTTGGCCGCGTACAGCTCCAACCGCTCGAGGATGGGGGCCTCGTACTCCTGGTAGCCAAACTGCTCCGAGACGGCCCGCACCCGATCGTGGAGCCAGTTGCGAAAGGCCATGGCCTCGGGGTAAAAGTCTCGCGTGCCTTTTACGGCCTGGATCGTCGTTGTCGTCGCCATACTGTTGCTATCCTCCAGGTGTCTCGAACCCAGCCATGATACCCGAGTCTGCCCATTTTCGCAAGTCCTGAGCCCTGGCTTCGTTGCCCCGCCACGTCACGAGATGAACGCCCCGAACCGGTCCTGGAACTCGGCCCACAGCTCGTCGTCGTCCCCTTGCTGGATCTCGCGGCCGGCGGCCAGGATGGCGCTGAGGACCGGGCCGGCCAGGGGCGGCATTTCGGCGCGGAACCAGTGCCAGGTGGTCTCCAGGAGCGCCAGGTCGGGGCGCGGCGCGAGGAGCGCCTGTCGCAGGGCGTTCACCCGGGCCAGGGCCTCGGGCCGCCGCGGCGCCGTCGCCAGGCTGCGCACCCGCTGCTGGAGGGTCGCCAGGCGCTCGGCCTGCACGTTTCGCTCCACGGTGCCCCCGCCGGCGCCCGGGCCGCCGAGCTGCTCCGCAAAGCGGTCGAACTGGGCCGGGTTGGCCCGCTTCACGGCGGCCAGCAACTCGTCCCACAGGGCGCGGGTCCGGCAGTAGTCCACCAGCCTGTCCACCATGTCCACCAGGCCCTGCCCGGGGCCAAAGTAGGCCACCACGGGCCGGAAAGGTGCCTCATCCTGGCAAAAACGGACCAGATCCTGGGGCGTGAAGGCGGCCAGCAACAGCCGCCGAACCGCGCCCACGTCGTAGGGTGCGTCCGTCCACTCTCCGGCCACCTGCCCGGCACGGGTTGCCTGCGGGCCGCCCACGCTCAGGTTCGGGCCGATGTTGACCGTGCCCCGGACCGACCGGATGTTGGTCTCGTACTGGGTCCGGCCGTCTCCGGATTCCTCCGGACCCTCGCCTGCCCGTTCTTCCGCGTTTTCGCCGGCCATGATGCTCCCTCCCTCAGCGCTCGATGCGGGCCTCGATCCAGAGGGCCCTGTCGTCTGCATAGTTCTCGCCTGCTCGCACCGCCAGGCGCATTGTGCCCCGCTGCCCGGCCAGCGCGTCGAGGGCGATGTTCCAGTCGCGCACCTGCCCGTCGTAGGCGTCGGACAGCGAGCCCAACAGCCTCTCCCCGAACTCGGAACCGGCAGGCCAGAACCAGACCTCAAAGGTCACGTCCCCTCGCGCGGCCTCCTCGGGCAGGCCCACGCGGGCCACGAACCGGTCCCCCGCCTGAAAGACGATCTCCTGGTCGCCCAGGAGGCGGTAGTCGCCCCGGATCTCGCCCCCGCCCGCCCAGGTGGGGTGCGTCTCGAGCACGCGCCCTTCGGCCTGGCCGCCGCCTTCGAGGGGGGCGCCATCGAGCCACAGGGCATAGCCCTCGTCGTCGTTGGCGCCGCCCGGGAACCGCAGGTCGTAGACGCGGGGCGGGATCTGCTCGATCTGGTCGCCTGGCGAGTATCCCCGCCAGATAGCCCCGGGCGCCCCGGTAACAAAATCGTACAGAACCCGGCTGCACGGCTTGACCGTGTGCACCATCTGCGTCGTGCGCGCCGTGCGGCCTTCCACGTCCTCGGCCTCGATGAGAAAGACGAGGCCCGGCTCCCCGTAGGCCACCGCCTGATAGCCGTAGGTCTCGTCGTCGATGGCCTCCATCTCGGCCGTGCTCTCTTGCTCGTCGGGCGGCCGGGTGGTGATGGTCACTGCCCGCAGCCCGGCCTCGCTGCCGACCTCGGCGACGATCCACACGGGGTCGCCGGGGCAGACCGGCTCTTCCCCCACCGGCCGGACCTGCACGGCCTCGATGACGGGCGGCTCCGCTTCGGGCTCTTCCACGACGACAAAGGCACAGGCGGCGGTGGCCCGGCCGCCGTCCAGCTCGGCCTCCAGCCGCCAATCGCCTGCGCGGTCGGGCACGGTCAGGAAGCCCCTGGTCACTCCGCCGGCCGGGATCTCGACCCCAAGCAGGCGCTCACGCCGGCCGTCCGGGTTCCGAAGGTAGACGTCCAGGATGCCTGCCGCGTTGGACTGGGCGCGCACCTCCACCTGCGTGCCGGGCTCATAGGCGCGGTCGCAGCCCTCCATGAGCCAGACCTCGATCCTGGGCGGCACCGGCGTGGTCGGCTCGGCCTGCGGGGCAGCGGTGGTCACGATGGGCGGGACGGGCGTGGTGGGCACCGGTGGGACGGGCGTGGTGGGCTCAAGTGGGACAGGGGTGGTGGGCTCTGGCGGGACGGGCGTCGTGGCGACGGCCCGGCCGGGCGTGGTGGGAATGGGTGGAAGGTCGGTGGCGCGCTGCGCATCGTCGTCGACCGTCGGGATCGCGGCCACGGGCGTAGTGGCCACCACCGTCGACGGCCCCACGGCCCCGCTGTTCAGCAGCCAGAATAGCGCGACCAGGATGGTCAGCAGGGTGGCAGCGATGCCGCCCATGATGATGGGCAATGCGGCGGAGCCGCCCCCGTTCGGCGCCGGCTCGGGCTCTCCGCGCTCCGGGGGCGGGGGCGGGCCGACGAGGAGCTGCAGGTTCCAGCGGGCAATGGCCGCTCCGGTCCGGTCGCCGATGGCCCGCCAGATGCGCAGCGCTCCGCGGAAAAGCTGAGTCGCCCGCCTCGAATCGCCCGCCGCCAGGGCCACGATGCCCAACTGGTTCTGGGCCCAGGCCTCCGTCGTCGGGTCGTTAAGCTCGCTGCCGGCGCGCCAGGCGTTTTCCAGCCGCTTGCGCCATTGGCCCCAACGGCCCGATGTGACGAGATAGGCCTCCATCCCGCGCACGATGCGCAGGACTTCGCGCCACTGCCCTCGGTCGCCATAGTAGTTCAGGGCCCAGACCACGTTCTCCTCGTCGGGGTGGCGAGAGCGGGCCCGCAGCGCCCCCGAAAACTGCAGGTAGTAGGCGGCGGCCCGGGCCAACATGCCCTCGTCCGCGGCGTGGCGCCGCACGTAGGCCCGCAGCCCTTCGTCCAGGCTGTAGCGCTCCGCCTCGCCTTCGGCGGCCTCCACGTGCAGCAGCCCCAGTTTTTCCAGGCGGGCCAGGTACTCTTGCAGCTTGGGGGGTGCGACCTCCGAAATGTGCGCCAGGGCGGCGCGGCTGACCGACGGGCCGCCCGGAGCGGCGATGGCGGCCAGCACCCGGCGCTCGCCCGCGGAGAGGTGCTGGCCGAGCATCCAGAAGAGCTGCTCCACGGGCGGCCGCGCTTCCCGGTCACCGGGCTGCACCTCTTGCAGCACCTGCGCCAGCGGCACGCGGCGCAGCCCGGCCGTGCGCGCCGCCTTGACGATGGACAGGGGAACGCCATCCAGGGCCTGGCAAATGGCTTCGGCCACCGGCTGCTCGTCGTCCAGGGGATGGCCCAGGTTTCGCTCAAAGAGGGCGAGGGCATCCTCCAGGGGCAGGCCTTCCAGGACCAGGGCCTGGCCCTGCCACACCCGGGGCTCGCGCCCGGCGACGATGAACGCCGCCTGGGGCGCGGCCTGCATCACGGCTTCGGCGTCGCTCTCGGCCAGGTGGTCGGCCTCGTCGAGGACGATGAGGGCCTGCTTGCCCGCCAGCAGCCGCCGCGCCTCGTTCTCGGTGACCTTCACGTGGCGCAGCTTGGCCTCGTAAAAGTGCTCCACCAGCTCTTGCAGCAGGTCCTCGACCTCGTCGTGGCGCACGGTCAGGTAGACCATGCCCGCGGCATAGTCGCCGGAAAATTGCAGGTGCATGACCTGGCTCACGAGGCTGGTCTTGCCCATGCCGTCGGCGCCGTGGACGTCGACCACGTGGCCGCGCGCCAGGGCCTCGCCCACGACCCGCTGCTCGGTGGCGCGGTCCACAAAGCCTGGCACCTGGCGGGGGAGAACCCGGGGCGCCTGTGCCCGCGGCAGAAGCTGGTCGACGGCCTGGAGCCCCTGCGGCGCCAGGTTGATGGCGCTGCCCTGCACCGGCCCCAGGTTGACGACGTACTGGGCAAAGGGCACCTGCGCCCCTGGCTGGGCAGCCAGGATGCGTTCGATCTCGCTCCACTGTACAGCCGGCTGGCTGGCCATCTGCCGACCCCCTTCTAGCGTACTGCCCGCCGGCACGCCATCGGTGCCAGAGGTCGGCGCTGGCCTCCACGAGCGGGGGGAAAACCTCGTGGCTGCAATTATAACACATTTGGCATGAAATGTATACGTGTTCGGATTGCCTGCTACGGCTGTTGCAAAGCAGGCAGCTCCCTACAAGGCTCGCGGAGGATCGGCACTCCCTGCGGTCGCCTCCGCCTTACTAAGCCGCGGGATCTGCCGCCTGAGCCTACAAGAGTTTGGCCGAACGTCAATAGACAATCCAACAGCCGTAGGATTGCCTGCAGCGTGCCATTCAGGGCATTGACCCGCAGCGTGGTCTGATCGTTTCCATCTACGCCTGGAAACTCATTGTGTGCAAGATTATGTTACGTACCCGACTACTCGGCATTGTGCCTGCAAGTCTCGAATTGGACTTTGCAGGGACGGCGAGCAACTACCAATTATGAGGGCTCACCCCCTCGGCCGGGTAGGTGTGATTGAGACCCTGCTCTGAAGAACCTGGAGAAGCGGGATCGAATGTTCCTGCTCTGGGATTGCCCATACCCGGAAACGAGTTGGCGTAGGTGAGGTTCTGGATGTACTGAACAGTCTCATTGTATAATGTCCCCCGATAGTAGAATCGTCTGAGTACATCGCTCTTCAGGAGCAGGCGAGTCGCGCCAGCGTCATACCAGAGAGTAACGTCCCCAGGATGGACGCGCTGCGTCCAATCGCCACCACCATCCCAATACAGAAAACCCTCGCTGTTCACC
>JAAYZQ010000089.1 GCA_012514775.1 Anaerolineaceae bacterium | reverse complement strand
GGCCGCTGCCGTAGAGGAACGGCGCGCCGGCCCGTTGAAGCTGGTGCATCACCAGGCTGGAGAGGGTTTCGGCGTTGCCCAACGCCAGGCCGCCCGCCAGCGTCACCGGCGCGGTGCCGCCCATCATGGGCGCCGGCGAGTGGACGATGGGCAGCGAGTGCTCGGCCATGTAGAGCAGCTTGCCCGTCGCCGTCTCCGAGTGCTTGAGGGGGGTGGAGGGCTCGGAGTAGAGGAGCAGGGTCGGGTTGAGGCGCAACTGCTCCATCCCGCCCGCGGCCGCGGCGGCCATGGCCGAGATGGCCTCGCAGTCGGCCCGGTCGTCGCACACAAAGACGATGGGCTTGACCGTGTGCTCCAGCATCAGTGCAAACTGCCGGCGATAGGCGTTTCCGGCCGAGCCCGTCGCGTCGGAGGGGATGCCCATGGACATGCAAAAGCTCAGCTCGGGCAGGGCGTCCACGACGTGAATGCAGTCGACGAGGTCGGCGGTGGTAAAGGGGCGCCGCTCGCCGGTGCGCGGATCGAGATAGTTGGGGCAGTCAGAGCCCGTGCCAAAGCTCACCTGGCGGCCCTCCAACGGCGCCACCACCTCGGCGCTGCCCCGGCGACAGAGGGTGATGCGCGAGGGCGCCTGCTTCAGGGCCCACTCCACCAGGCCGGGCGGAAAACGAACCAGGTTGCCGTCGGTGATGACCGCGTCGGTGTGGCGCAGCAGCTCCAGGGCACCCTGGTGATAAACACGCACGCCCGTGCGCCTCAGAATCTCGAGGGATGCTCGGTGGATCGTCTCGCACTGCTCGAGACTCAACATGCCCAGGCGGGGAAAAGCCAGTGGTTCCATGCTCGTATATTGTCCTCCTTTGGTTTAGGGTTCGCTCAGTCGTCCAACCACTCCACGAGGGTCGAAACGCCCATGCCCACGCCCACGCACAGGGTTGCCAGCCCGTAGTAGGGCCGCTTTTCACCGGGCGCGCGGCGCTTTATCTCGTGCAGCAGCGTCGTCAGAATCCGGGCTCCCGAACAGCCGACGGGGTGGCCCAGGGCTATGGCCCCGCCGTTGACATTGGTGATCTCGTGGCGCAGGCCCAGCCGGCGCATGACGCCCAGGCTCTGGGCGGCAAAGGCCTCGTTCAGCTCGACGAGGCCCACCTGATCCAGGGTCAGCCCCAGGTGCTTCAGGAGCTTTTTCGTGGCCGGCACCGGCCCGTAGCCCATGAACCCCGGGTCCACGCCGGCGACGGCCGAGCCGAGCCAGCGGGCCATGGGCTTCAGGCCCAGGGCGCGGGCCCTTTCGCCGCTCATCACGAGGAGGGCCGCGGCGCCGTCGTTGATCCCGCTCGAGTTGCCCGCCGTCACCGTGCCGCCCCGGCGAAAGGCCGGCGACAGCCGCGCCAGTTGCTCGGCGCTGGTGTCCAGGACGTACTCGCCGTCGACCAGCTTGCAGCGGGGGTGCTCGTCGACCTCGACCGGCAGGGGAGGGCCCTTGCGCTGCGGGACCGGGATGGGGACGATCTCGTCCTTGAACCTGCCGGCGTTGAGGGCCGCCACAGTCCGCCGCTGGCTTTCCAGGGCAAAGGCGTCCTGCTCCTCGCGGGCAATGCCCATCTCCGCGGCAATGTTTTCGGCTGTTTCGCCCAGGCTGACGATGGGGTAGAGGGCCTCCATCTTCGGGTTGTTGTAGCGCCAGCCGATGGTGGTATCCCATAGCTGCGCGTGGCCCACGGGCTGGGGGCGCTCCGGCTTGGGCAGCGACCAGGGGGCGCGGCTCATGGACTCGACCCCGCCTGCGATAAAAGCGTCGCCTTCGCCGGCCAGGATCGAACGGGCGGCCAGGTTCACGGCGTCCAGGCCCGAGGCGCAGTTGCGGTTGACCGTCAGGCCGGGGACATCGACGGGAAAGCCGGCCAGCAGCGCCGCCATGCGGGCCACGTCACGGTTGTCCTCGCCCGCCTGGTTGCCGCAGCCGGCGAACACGTCGTCCAGCAGGGCCGGGTCGATGCTGGTGCGTGCCACGAGGGCCTTGAGCACTTCGGCCAACATGTCGTCCGGCCGCACACTTGACAGGACGCCGTTGTGCCGGCCGATGGCCGAGCGCACGGCGTCGACAATGACCACCTCTCTCATACCTGCCACTCCTCTGCGCAGCGGTCGTGCCTTCTTGAGCCGCCCAGAGTGTACCATCGATCCCTGGGAGGCGCAAGTCCGCCGCCGGGCAGGTTTTCGGCGCGCAACCGTCGCGCGCCCCATTTGACAGGCCGGGCCGTTCGTGGTATATTTCAATATACACACTCGTTTCACTCTATAAAACACCGAGGGGGCTCTGCCACCCTCTGCGCGAGGGGCAACCAGTGGAGAAACAAGAGGACCACGCGCCCGTCACGCGTACCATCGCCCGGGCTGTGGCCATCCTGCAGGCATTCGACGCCACCAGGCCCGAGCTGGGCGTGACCGAGATCGGCCACCGGACGGGACTGGACAAGAGTACGGTTTACCGGCTGCTTTGCGCCCTGCAACAGGGCGGGCTCATCGCCCAGGACGCCGGCACATCGCGCTATCGCCTGGGCCCCGGCCTCCTCAGGCTGGCCGGGCTCGCCGCCCAGCAGTTGGACGTGGCCCACGCTGCCCGCGTGCACCTCGTCGCCCTGGCCGCCCGCACCGGAGAGACGGCCAAGCTGTCGATGCTGACCGACGAGGACCACCTGGTCCGCGTCGACGCCGTCGAGAGCCGCCACCAGGTGCGCGACGTGGCCCTCATCGGGCACGAAGTGCCCCTCCACGCCGTGTCCGACGGCAAGGTGTTGATGACCGGCATGTCGCCGGCCCGGCTGGAGCGCATCCTGGACCGGGAGCTGCCGGCCTTTACCCGGCATACGGTGACCGATCCGGCGTGCCTCCGGCTCGAGATCGAGGAGGTCGGGCGAAGGGGCTTTGCCCTGGCCGAGGAGGAGTTGGAGCTGGGGTTGAGCGGCGTTGCCGCTCCCATCAAGAACCACGAGGCCAAGATCGTGGCGTCTCTCAGCGTGTCGGGGCCATCCTCTCGCCTGCCGGGCGAGCGGTTGGCCGAGATCGGAGCGACGGTCAAGGAAACGGCCGATCTCATCTCTGCCAGGCTCGGCTACGTGGAGCCTGTCGAATCAAACTCATAGGAGGGTAGGACAATGCACAACTTGCAAAAACTGGAAGAACGGGCCACCCGGCCGCCCCCACAAGCCTCGCCCCTGGTCCGGCAGCGGCCCGCCGGCCACTGGAACCGGCTCCTGGTCCGGCTCCGACAGGCGGACCCCGAGTTGTACGACGTCCTGGCCGACAGCGCCAGCCTGGACGAGTGCCGCCACAGGGTCTACCGCGCCCTCAACCGGAGGGAGGAGGAGCTGCAGGCCGGCACCGCCGGCCTCCATGCCCTGGAGCACGACATGGCCCGCAGGTGCGTTCGCACGCTGAAGGACATCGTCGCTCCGCGAAACGAGGCCCTGGCCGGCTTTAGCACGCTGGAGATGATCTGGAACGTGGTGCGCCAGGGAAGCCCCAACGGGCAGCCCGTGGAGGACGGCCTGGTGCTCGAGTTCGTTCATCTCTTTCGCGGCATTCGCGGCCGCTCGGGCTTTGCCAGCGGCTGGCTGGACCCCGACGGCATCGATGCCCGCGGGCAGGCGTCCGGGATGGCGCCTGGAACCGGCCGCGCGGCCGGCATCGCCCGCTCGGCGCGCATGGACGAGGTTGCCGGGCAGATGTGGGCCAGGGTCAAGCGCCATCCCAGCGGCCTCAATCCCGGCCTGGTGGCCCAACGCCGGGCCAACAGGCAGCGCATCCTGGAGTTCTTTGGTGCTTCCCTCGACGACTGGGAGGATCACCGCTGGCAGTTGCGCCACCTCCTGGCCGGTCCCCAGGCGCTCTCCAGGTTGGAGCAGCTCATCGCGCTAACGGAACAGGAGCGGGAAGCCATCGCCCTGTGCCTGGAAACGGGCATTCCCTTTGGCATCACGCCCTACTATCTCTCCCTCATGGACATGGACTCGGCGGACCGGCGGCGAGACAGGCAGATCCGCGCCCAGGTGATCCCCCCGCTCCACTACGTCCGGCGCATGATGGAGCACCAGGACGAACGGGAATACTACTTTGACTTTATGGGGGAGCACGACACGTCGCCCATCGACCTGGTGACGCGCCGCTACGCGTCCATTGCTATCCTGAAGGGCTACGATACCTGCCCTCAGATCTGCGTCTACTGCCAGCGCAACTGGGAGATCACGGGGCCCATGGAGGCGGGCGCGGTGCCGGCCCGGGAGCGCCTGGACGCCGCCCTCGACTGGTTCGCCGAGCACCGCGAGCTGCGCGAGGTTCTGATCACGGGCGGCGATCCGCTCTTTCTCGGCGACGGCCGCATCGAGTACATGCTGGAGCGGCTGTCGGCCATGGACCACATCGTCCAGATCCGCTGGGGCACGCGGGCGCCGGTGACCATGCCCATGCGCATCACCGACAAGCTGGCGCGCCTGTTGGGCAGCGCAATCGAGCCCGGCCGGCGCAACGTGGCCGTCGTGACCCACGTGCAAAGCGCCCTGGAGGTGACCCCCGAGATGGCGGCAGCGGTCCATCGGCTGCGCCGCCAGGGCCTGCAGGTCTATAACCAGCAGGTCTTTACCTTGCACACCAGCCGCCGTTTTCAGACGGTCGCCACCCGGATGGCCCTGAAAAAGATCGGCGTCGACCCCTACTATACCTTTTATCCCAAGGGCAAAGAAGAGACGTCCCACTATACCACGCCCCTGGCCCGCATTCTCCAGGAGCGCAAAGAAGAGGCGCGCCTGCTGCCCGGCTCCTTCCGCACCGACGAGCCGGTGTTCAACGTGCCCCGCCTGGGCAAGAACCACGTCCGGGCCAGCCAGGACCGGGAGCTGATTGGCATCCGCCCCGACGGGCGCCGCGTCTACCTGTGGCATCCGTGGGAAAAGGGCATCACGCCCACCGAGCCCTGGCTCTATGTCGACAATTCCATCCATCGCTACCTGCAGGACCTGGAGCGGATGGGAGAGGACCCGGCGGACTATGAAAGCATCTGGTACTACTACTAACAGCCGGTGTGTCCCGGGGAGCGCCGGGTGGGGAGCAAGCTGCGGCTTGCCCGCACCCGGTTTTTTGTGCCCCGGGCAGGTGCCTACTTCCAAATCAGCGGCAGGAAGTACCTGAAACGCATGGTCGGCTCCTCGCCGATTATCTCCCCGAAGTAGACGTAACGTACGGACTCCATGAGCGAATTCCCCCCGCCATAGATGCCGACGTGATAAAAGCCCCGGGCGCGCACGTACAGCTCCTGGTCCGCGGGGAGCGCCAGGCCGGCCAGCTCCCAGCCGCCGGGGATGGGGCTGCCATCGCCCAGGGGGCTATAGCTCACCCCGTCGGTGGACAGCTCGAACGTAACCCGCTCCAGGACGGGCGAGGGGCCGCTGTGCCGCCAGGTGACGCTCGAGGGCGTCACCTCCAGGCTCTGGGCCGCACCGGTGTCGGCGGTCAGGCGCCCGATGTGGTCCCGCCCCGTGCCCGCCAGGACCGTGAACCGGCCAAAGACGATGGGCTTGCCGTCGGCCTGGACGGCCGCACCGCGCACGATGTCGGGCACGGACAGGCTGTGGGTGACGGTGGCCGTCCAACCCGTGTCCAGGGTGCCGTCGGCATTGAGCCGGGCGACGCCCCGGTGGGGCACGTTCGAGATTCTGTCAAAACTGCCGCCCACCACCATCTTGCCGTCGTTCTGGACAATGATCGTCCGCACCTTGCCGTCGGCGTTGGGGTCAAAGCCGGGGTCCAGGCTGCCGTCGGGATTCAGCCGCGCCAGGAAGTTGCGCGGCTGGCCATTCACGTGCGAAAAGTAGCCGCCGATGACGATCTTCTGGTCGGGCTGGAGCGAGACTGCCAGCATCCCGGGATAGGCGGCCGGATGTTGGATGTTCGGATTAAAGGGCAGGTCGAGGTCGCCGCCGGGATTCAGGCGAACCAGGGCCGGGCGGTACTCGCCGGCGATGTTGTAATAGTAGCCGGCGACGACGATCTTGCCGTCGGGCTGGAGGGCCATGCCGCGCACGACGTAATCCGCGCCCGGATCAAAGCCCGCGTCGAGGCTGCCGTCGGGGTTGATGCGGGCCAGCCGGTGGCGAGGCACGCCGTTGACGTGCGTAAAGTTGCCGCTGATGAGGATCTTGCCGTCGGGCTGGAGCACCATGGCGACAACCACGGCAAAGTCTTCGGGGTTGCCGCCGGCAAAGGCCGTAAAGGACGGGTCGACGCTGCCATCGGAATTCAGCCGCGCCAGCAGGTAGTGCGGCTCGCCGCCCACCTCGGTGAACTGGCCGCCGATGACGATCTTGCCGTCGGGCTGGACGACAAAGGCGTCGATCGAGTTGTCGGCGCCGGGGTTGAACCCCTGGTCCAGGGTGCCGTCGGGGTTGAGGCGCCCGATAAAGGACCGATCGCCCCCCGCCAGCCGCTGGAACTGGCCGCCCACCAGGATCTTGCCGTCGGGCTGCAGGGCGGTGGCGTGGACCCAGGAGTCGGCGCCCAGGCCCAGGGTCGCGTCCAGCCATCCGCCCCGGTCAAAGCGCGCGATGCGCAACCGCGCCATCCCGCCCAACGTGACAAAGTCGCCGCCTGCCACAACGTTGCCATCGGGCTGCAGGGCGAGGGCACGCACCGCGCCGTCGCCTTGCAGGTTGAACGCCCCGTCCAGGCTGCCGTCGACGTGCAGGCGCCCCAGGAAAGCCCGGGGCGAGCCGCCCAGCGCGGCAAAGTCGCCGCCAACCAGCACCTTGCCGTCGGGCTGCACCAGGAGGGCGCGCACCGCGTTGTCGGCGCCGGGATTAAACCCGCCGTCGAGGATGCCGTTGGTGTAGAGCCGCCCGATGTTCTGCCTGGCGCCCAGGCCCAGGGTGCCAAAGAGGCCCCCCACCACGATCCTGCCCCCCGGTTGGGTAGCCAGGGCGAGCACGGGGCCGCCGGCGCCGGGGTTAAAGCCGGCGTCGAGGCTGCCGTCGGCGTTCAGCCGGGCGATGCGGCTGCGGCCGGCGCCCCCCAGCAACGTGAAGTCGCCCCCGGCCAGGATCCGGTCGCCCTGGAGGGCCAGGGCGTAGACGGCGCCGTTGGCGCCGGGGTCAAAGCCGGCGTCGAGGCTGCCGTCGGCGTTCAGGCGGGCGAGGTTGGCCCGCGGCTGCCCCGCCACCGTCGCAAAAGAGCCGCCCACCAGGATCTGGCCGTCGCTCTCGACGGCCAGGGCAAAGACAGGGCCGTCGGCGCCAGGGTTAAAGCCGGCGTCGAGGCTGCCGTCGGCGTTCAGCCGGGCGATGCGACTGCGGCCCTGCCCATCGACGTTCAAGAAGTCGCCCGCCAGCACGATCTTGCCATCGGGCTGCACGGCCACGGCGCGAACGGTCGCGTCGGCCGTGGCGGTCACGCTGGCATCGAACCTGCCGCCGGGCGTCAGCCGGGCGATGCGCTGCCGGACGGCCCCCCCGATGGAGGTAAAGTCGCCCCCTACGACGACGCGGCCGTCGGGCTGCACGGCCAGGGCATGGACCGCGTCACTGGCTGCCGGATTAAAGCCGTCCGAGGCCGACTGTGCGTGGGCGGCGGCGGGCAACAGAAACAGGACCAGGCCAACGAGCAGGATGGCGGTGGCCGCCATCAACGGGTGCGCGTACAGACGTCTCATGGCAACATTTTCCTCCAGAGAGCAGGATGCCGGTGCAGAACCGGCCGGGTATGGAACGCCATGTTCTGTTATGGGGACGCGGAACGCGCCAGGCGGCCGGAGGGCCGGCTACGTCTGGCCGCTCCCACGCTCGGCGATGAGTAGGCCGGTGGGCGCCCCAGGGGAAGGACGCCCACGACGGATGTGACTGCTGCCAGTATAGCAGAAAAAGGTTAACGCGTAGTAAAAACGGTTACAGAAGGGCCTCTTTTTCGACCGCCAGGATGGCCCGGCGCAGCACGTCGAGGATAAGGGCCACCTCGTCGTCGCTCACCACAAAGGGCGGCGCGACCATGAGATGATCGCCCCGCCGGCCGTCGGCGCTGCCGTGGCCGGGGTAAAAGAGGACGCCCATCTCCATACAGCGGGCGCAGACCCGGTCGGCAAAGCGGGCCTCGGCCGGGAAGGGCTCCCGGGTGGCCCGGTCGGCCACAAACTCCACGGCCCACAGCATGCCGGTGCCTCGCACGTCGCCGGCGGAGGCCACGCCATCCATGGCAGCGCGCAGCTCGCGCCCCAGGCGGGCCCCCGTGACCGCCGCCCGGCCCACCAGGTCCTGCCCCTCCAGCAGGTCCATGGTCGCCAGGGCCGCCGCCGCCCCGACGGCGTGATGGGAAAAGGTGCCGCCGTGGTTGAAATCGCCGTGGGCGCGGCGCAGGGTCTCCACGTCGTCGCCCTTCATGGCCGCGATAGACAGCGGGAAGTAGCCGCCCGCGGCGCCCTTGGCCATGGTCATGACGTCGGCCCGGGCGCCCATCTGCTCCATGGCGAACCAGGTGCCCGTCCGCCCGAAGCCGGTCAGCACCTCGTCGGCGATGAGCATCAGCCCGTAGCGGTCGCAGATCTCGCGGACGAGGGGCCAGTACCCCTCGGGTGGGACGATGGCCCCCAGGGTGGCCCCGCCCACCGGCTCGGCGACAAAGCCGGCCACGGCCTCGGGCCCCTCGGCCAGGATGGCGGTTTCGAGCTGTCGGGCACAGGCCAGGTCGCACGACGGGCAGGTGGCGCCCAGGGGGCAGCGGTAGCAGTAGGGCGGCGCGATGTGGGGCACGTCGCGGAACATGGGCGTGTAGGGCTGGCGCATGGAGGGCTTGCCCGAAGCCGCCAGCGTGCCCAGGGTCAGGCCGTGGTAAGAGCCCCAACGGGAGATGATGCGGTGGCGCGCCGTCTCGCCGCGGGCCATCTGCACCTGCCGCACGAACTTGAACGCCGTTTCCACGGCCTCGGAGCCGCTAGACAGGTAAAAGAACCGGGGCGCGTCGAGGGGCACGCGGCGGGCGAGGCGGGCGCTGTAGGTCTCCAGGGGCTCGGTGGTGAACAGGCTGCCGTGGACGTAGGCCACCCGCGCCGCCTGCTCGGCCATGGCCCGGGCGATGGACGCCGCTCCGTGGCCGACGTTGACGACCAGCGGCCCGCCCGAGGCGTCGACGTAGCGGCGCCCCTGGTCGTCGTACAGGCTGACGCCCTCCCCCCGCACGATGGTGGGATAGTTGTGGGCCATGCGCCGGTAAAAGACGTGGCCCTCGGGATGTTTGCTCATTCCTGCTCTCGCACCTCGTCCAGGAGGGCAGCGGCCCGGGCCGCGATGCGCTCGGCGATGGTCGCGAACAGGACCTTGCCCCTCTCCTCGCTCGCCGTCAGCTCGGGATCGTTCTCCCCCTCGGGGCTGACGGTCAGCACGCCGATGTACTTGTGCCCGGTCTCGGCCCGCCGCCGCACGTGCTCGGGCTGGCCCTCGTACCAGGGGCGCAGCGATCGGGCCGTCTCCAGCGTCCTGGACAGGTCCACCAGGTCGGGGCGGATGACCATGAGCAGGGACGTTTCACCCCCGGCGGCGTGCTCGTGGGGATAGTGCAGGTCGGGCACCACCTCCTGGTCGGTGAGAAACAGCCAGCGGACCTCGGGATGCTCCGCGGCAAAGCGCTCGCCGCTGGCCCGAATGGTGGGTAGGGTGCCCCTCGACCAGTGGCCGCTGACGACGACGATGACACGAAAGCCGCGCCGGCGCATGGCTTCGTAGACGTCCAGGAGCAGGTTGGCATAGGTCTCGGAGCGCAGCCAGAACATGTTGCCCGGCACGTGATAGCGCTCGCCGTGCTCCACGCCGCCCGTCAGGTAGGTGCCGGCCCCGGGATCAAGCTCCTCCCGGGTGTCGGTGGCCCAGTAGAAGGGAGGCAGAACCAGGCCGCCCGACTGGCGGGCGCCTGCCACGCACAGGGCGTGGGCCTTCAGGGCATCGAGGCCCACGGCATTGTGCTCCCCATGCCACTCCAGGGTGCCCAGGGGCAGGTAACCGATGGGCGCCCGGGCCATGGCTCGGGCCAGCTCCCAGGGAAACATCTCCTCGAATTGCACCTTCCCCTCGCGCTCTTTCACGATCCCTCCCCTTATTTGCCCGTATACACGCCGTCGGGGTCCAGCTCCTCGCGGATAAGCCGCAACTCCTCGGCCGTGGGCGGCTCGGTCGTCGCCAGGTCGGCGGCGATCTTGAGCGGCCAGCCGACGCCGGCCTGCACCTCCTCCACCGAGACGCCGGGATGGACCGACGAGAGGACCATCTCGCCGCTGGCGGCGTCAAAGGTCAGAATCGCCTTGTCGGTGACGACCAGGCGCGGGCCCCCGCCGGGCATGCCCAGCGCCGCTCGCGCCCCCGGGCCGTCCAGGTGCCCGGGGCTGGTGCAAAAGTCGATGCGCTCCACAAAGGCGCGCTTGCCCAGGGGCATGATGAGATACACCTTTTTGGCGTGGATGGCAATCTCGCAGGCCCCGCCGCTGCCCGGCAGGCGCACCTTGGGCCGGTGGTAATCGCCGATGACCGTCGTGTTCAGGTTGCCAAAGCGATCGATCTGGGCGGCCCCCAGGAAGGCAACCTCGATGCGCCCGCCCTGGAGGTAGTACATGAACAGGTCCGGCATGGAGCAGGCCAGCGTGGCGCCGCTGACCAGCGTCGGATCGCCGATGGACAGGGGCAGGCGCGCCGGCCGCGCGCCAAAGACCCCCGACTCGTAGACCAGCTCCAGGTCGGGCGCCACGGTGCGCCGCGCCAGGTTGCAGGCAATGTTCGGCTGGCCGACCCCGACGAACACCACCCGCTCGCCGGCCAGCGCCCGGGCCGAAGAGGTGATCATCAGCTCTGACGGTGTATAGTCGTTCATTTCCCTCTCCCTCGTCCGGTGCGTTGCAGCTGTCGTTGCTGCGATGCACCTGGTGCACACTCTACCCTGGCTTTCATTCAGGAGTAGATCCCGTAGTTCACCGGCTGCGAGGGCGCCTGGCCGGGGGCAAGGCGCTGCCAGATGCCCGGCTCGCGGGCCTCCAGCTTTTGCCGGTAGGCCGCCCGGTCGGGCAGGCCGTACACCCACTCGTCCAGCCAGGCGCGGGTGCTCGCCTCGTCGCGGGAAACCCGGTCCCACTCCAGGTAGAAGCGATTGTCGCGGTCATAGTAGCCCTGGGTGTAGGACGGATGGGCGCCGTAGGGCTCGTGCACCACGGCGTCGACCAGCAGGCCGGGGATGACCGTGCGGTTGGGATCGCTGCGCACCACGGCCTCGTCCACGATCTCTTCCACGACGACCACGACGTGGCC
>JAAYZQ010000088.1 GCA_012514775.1 Anaerolineaceae bacterium | reverse complement strand
TCTACCAGGTCTGGATGTCCTTTACCGACTACCGGATCAATCACCTGCGCTTTGTGCTCTTCAAGCCCGAGACCTGGGAGAGGTATGCGCCGCCCTTTGTGGGGCTCAACAACTATGTCAGGATTGTCACCAACGACCTGGCGATCCAGAACTATGACTTCTGGCGGCTGCTCCTGTTCAACGTGACCTGGACCGTGGTCAACCTCGCGTTCCACGTGGGCTTGGGCGTGCTCATTGCCCTGGTTCTCAACAACAAGGAGCTCATCGGCAAGCGCATCTACCGGGCGCTGTTCGTCCTGCCCTGGGCCATTCCGGGCTATATCACGGCCCTCACCTGGCGCAACATGTACGACTATCGATTTGGCGCCTTTAACCTGCTCCTGTCCGAGCTGAACAGCTTCCTGGGGACCAACCTGCCCACCGACACGCGCTGGCTGGAGATGACCACGCCGCCCGTCGGCGGCCCCCTGGCCTTCCTGCCGATGGCCTTCTACGCCGTGTTGCTGGCCAACGTCTGGCTGGGGTGGCCCTTCATGATGGTCGTGGCTACGGGTGCCTTGCAGTCCATCCCCGAAGAGCTGTACGAGGCCGCCTCCATCGACGGGGCCAGCGGCTGGCAAAAGCTGTGGACCATCACCGTGCCCCTCATCCGGCCGGCCATGGTGCCGGCCATCATGCTGGGGACCATCATGACCTTTAACCAGTTCAACGTCATCTACTTTATCTCGGAGGGCGGGCCCTTTGGCCGCACCGAGATCCTCATCACCCAGGCCTTCAAGCTGGTCTACGAACAGCGGTTGTATGGTGTCGCGGCCGCCTTTAGCATCGTCGTCTTTTTCGTCCTGCTGATCATCACCCTGCTCCAGAACCGCGTGACACGCGCCACGGAGGCCTACTATGCCTAAGAAGCAAAAAGAGATCCTGACGCAGATCGGGCTCCACGTCTTTCTCATCCTGATCTTGCTGGTGGTCATGTTCCCCATCGTCTGGATCGTTTCCCTGGCCATCGATCCGCGCAACATCGACAAGCCGTTGGAGCTGACCCTCATCCCGCCCGGCGCTTCCCTGGCCTCCTTCCGGCGCGTGCTCCTCGAGCCCTGGGGCCTGCTGTGCCGCAACCCCAACGACCCTTCGACCTGCATGACCTTCCTCCTGCTCCTCAAGAACAGCCTCATCGTGGCCCTGGGCACCAGCCTCATCGCCGTCCTGCTGGGCGCCAGCGCGGCCTATGCCTTCTCCCGCTTTAACTTTGTGGGCCGCCAGGCGGGCATGTTGGCCTTTATCGTGCTCCTCATGCTACCCGCCTCGGCCACCCTGGCACCCCTGTTTGTCCTTCTCAGCCAGGTGCGGATCGGCGACGAGTCGCTGCGGCTGACCCTGGTGGGGCTGATGCTGGCCTATGGCTCCGGCACCCTGCCCTTTGCTATCTGGAACCTGAAGGGCTACTTTGACACCGTGCCCAGGGAGCTGGAGGAGGCGGCCCGCATCGACGGCGCCTCCATGGCGCAGACCTTCCTGCGCATCATCCTGCCCCTCTCGGTGCCCGCCATCGCCGTCACCATCCTCTTTGCCTTCATGCAGGGCTGGACCGAGTTCATCCTGGCCTGGACCTTCCTGGAGAACCCCAGCCGCTTTACCCTGGCCATGGCCCTTCGCTCCATGCAGGGCCAGTTCGCCACGCCCTGGTCCGACTTTGCGGCCATGTCGATCCTGATGAGCATTCCCATCGTCCTCCTCTTCTTTGCCCTGCAGCGCTACCTCGTCTCGGGCCTGACGGTGGGTGGGGTGAAAGGCTAGGGACGGCTGCATGTCCGACGAGTACTATGAGCAGCGTGCCAGGCAGCGGACCCGGCGGCTGATCGTCATCGGCAGCCTGCTGGCGCTGGTGGCCTGCGCCATCGCCGGCGTCGTCAGCCTCTTTTACGATGCCTGTACGGGTGGTTTCGATCGAGCCCCCGACTCGATCGTCCGCAGCTACGTGGACGCGGTGCGCCGCGGCGACGGCCGCGTGGCACAAGAGTGCTGGGAGCACGATAGCTACTACGACCTCGAGACCGGCTGCTCGGAGGTCTGCCTCTCTCGGTTCCTGGGCGCCCCCTTTGAAGTGCAGGACGTGAGCGTGGGCCCGGCCCAGTCCACGCCCGCCGGCCGCGTCCAGCGCGTCGGGACGGTGAGCGTGACCTGCACGGACTCGGGCCAGCCTTACACCGGCGAGATCGTCCTCGAGGGCGTGGGCAGCGACGTGCCCTGGCGTCACTGGAGCATCGTCTCCAGCACGGTGGGCGGCAGCGTCGCCGAGGCCTGGTGCCGGTGAGCGGGCAGATGGCCGTGAATCGTGCCACCGCTCAAGATCTGGATGGACGTGGGCGCTTTCGAGCCGCTCCTGGAGCCCAACCGTCGCATGCACCGCCGGCTGGCCCTGCGCGGCTACCAGGTGCGCTACCGCGAGTATAGCGG
>JAAYZQ010000626.1 GCA_012514775.1 Anaerolineaceae bacterium | reverse complement strand
GTCCCCGTGCAGCCCCCCCGGATCAACACACCGCGCAGCAGCGACTGGACGCCCATCACCAGGGGGTAGGCGGCCAGCCATTGCACCGCCGGCCGGGCCAGGCCCTGTAGCTCGGGCGAGAGGTTATAGACGCCGCCCATGACCGGCCCGTAGAGTGGTGTGAAGGCCACCAGGGCCAGGAGCAGGGTAAAGATGGCGCTGAGCCCCAGAGAAAAGTTGCTCACCCGGCGGTAGCTGGGCTCGTCGGAGGCCAGGGCGGTGGTCAACTGCTGCAGGCTCCACGCCGGGCCGGCGATGAGGATCACCAGGCTCCAGGCGACGGGCCAGGCCGCCAGGGAGGCGGCCGGCAACAGCGCCGCGGCGATGCCGGCATTGAGCATGGGCCGCGTCAACTGACGGAGCACCGTCGTGACGGCCAGGGGCTGGTAAAAACGCCACAGCCCCCGCATGGTCAGGGGCTCCTGGTCGCCGGCCGCCTGCCCTGCCCGAAAGCCGGCGCTGCGCACCACGGGCGCCGTGGCCCACGTGACGACGGCCGCTTCCACGAACACGGAACAGTCCATGGCGAGGCCGGCCACCACGGCGCCCCGCTGCGGAAAGAGCAGCAGCCCGCCGAACAGGGCGCCGGCGAGGCTCACCAGCCGCACGCCCGTGGCCACGGTGATGACGCGCGTGTGGTTCTTGCGGATCAACACACCCTGGTGGGCGCGGCGCCAGGCGATGGGCAGCGACCAGAAGGAGAGGATCTGCAGCGTGGGCCGCGCCCGTGCCGCCACCTCGGTGGGAATGTTCATCAGGTCGACCACCACCATGTCGTAGAGGGGCGTCAGCGAAAAGACCAGCCCCACCAGGGTGACAAACAAGCCCAGCATCAGCGTAAAGCGCCGGATGAGGACAAAGGCGTCGCGGTCCACGGCGCGGGCCACCGCGGCGTCCAGGAGCATCAGGATGGGCGCTTCGACCACGAGGGCCAGGCTAAAGGCGACGCCATAGGCCCCCAGGGCCAGCTCGGGATCGGCGGATCTGCCCAGGCCGATGTTGATGATGGAGGGCTCCAGGACCATCATGACCGTGCTGGCCGCCAGGGGCACCCATAGGGCCAGCATCTGGCCCGTGGTGGGCGGGGTCCCTTCCCCCGCGGCACCCATCGCCGCCTCGCGGTGCGTCATGCTTCCGCCCGGAAACGGAGCAAAGGAGCGAACGAGCAAATGCCCAAGATATCCTGCGCTCGGGGCCCGATTCGCCCAAGGGCTGGCCCCGACGCAGGATTATACCACACCGCCGCGCCAAATGGTACTTTTGCCCGGGCGATGTCCGGCGATCCAGGTCCAAGGATCGAGCCCACCGCCTTTTGGCGCCCGTTGGCCGCCTGGGGTATAATAGAGGTGTCGAATCGTAGTGAAGGAGGGTAGCCATGGTACGGCAGACGTTCGACGAGCAATTGGCAGACCTGCAAGGGATGGTCATGGACCTGGGCCGCATGGTTGGCGACGCCCTGGTCGAGTCGGTTGACCAGCTCAAGCGGCGCGACTTTGACGGGTCACGCCGGCTCATCGAGCAGGATCACACGGTCAATGCCACTCGTTTTGCCATCGAGAGCCAGGCCCTGACCCTCATCGCCACCCAGCAGCCCATGGCCCGCGACATGCGGCTGCTGGCCGCCATCCTGGACATTGCCAGCGAGCTGGAGCGCATCGGCGACTATGCCAAGGGCATCGCCCGCATCAACATCGCCATCGGCGAGCAACCCCTCATGAAGCCCCTCATCGACCTGCCCGTAATGGCGGACAAGGCGCGGGCCATGTTCGACGCCGCGCTTGAGGCCTTTCGCGACCGTGACATCGAGCGGGCGCGGGCTATTCCCGCGCAAGACGACGAGGTCGACGCGCTCTACCAATCGATCTATCGCGAGCTGGTGTCCTTTATCGTGCGGGACCCGGACACCATCGAGCAGGCCAACCTACTGATGTGGGCCGCCCACAACCTGGAGCGCGCCGCCGATCGCGTGACCAACCTCTGCGAGCGCGTGGTATACACGGTGACGGGAGTGCTGGAAGAGCTCGACTCGGACACAGCCAACATCGAAAGCATGACGTAGGAGAGCCCCACATGCTGCTTTGCATCGACATCGGCAATACCAACATCACCCTGGGGGTCTACCAGGGCAAGAACCCGGGACCCCGCTGGCGCATGGCCACCAACCACGAGCGCATGCCCGACGAGTTTGTCCTGCAGCTCCTGGGACTGCTATCGCTGGGCGGCCTCTCGCGCGACGACGTGGACGGCGCCGTCATCGCCTCCGTGGTGCCGCCCCTGACCGGCAAGTGGGTCGAGGTCTGCCAGAAGGTCGTCGGCCTGGACCCGCTCATCATCGGCCCCGGCATCGACCTTGGCGTGCGGGTGCTCTACGAGGACCCGTCGGCCGTGGGCGCCGACCGCCTGGTGGACGCCGTGGCCGCTTACCGGCTCTACGGCGGCCCGGCCTGCATCGTCGACTTTGGCACCGCCACCACGTTTGACGCCCTTTCGGCCGACGGCGATTACCTGGGCGGCGCCATCGCCCCCGGCATCAGCATCGCCGCCGACGCCCTGTTCCAGCGCACGGCCAAGCTGCCCCGCGTCGAGCTGGCGCGCCCGCCGGCGGCCATCGGCCGCAACACGGTACACTCCATGCAGTCGGGGTTGCTCTTTGGCTACGTCAGCATGGTGGAGGGCATGGTCGCCCGCTTTCGCCGGGAGCTGGGCAGGGGTATGAAGGTGATTGCCACGGGCGGCCTGGCCGAGGTCCTGGCCCGCGAGACGCCGGTCCTCGAGATCCTGGCCCCCTGGCTCACCCTCGACGGCCTGCGCATGGTCTACGACATCAACCGCGGCCGTCCCGCCCTGTAGGACAGGCCGGCAGCCTGTCCAGGAGGATCGCCATGGCACCGAACCCGCTCCAGGGCAAACGGATCGTCCTCGGGGTGACGGGCAGCATTGCCGCCTACAAGGCGGCCGACCTGGCCAGCAAGCTGGCCCAGGAGGGCGCCCTCGTCGAGGCGGTCCTGACCGAGGCGGCGACCGAGTTCATCTCGCCGCTGACCTTCCAGTCGGTGACCGGCCAGCCGGCCTACACCGACGCCGACCTGTGGGGCGCCCAGGCCCACGTGCTCCACATCGGCCTCGCCCGCCACGCCGACCTGCTGCTCATCGCCCCCGCCTCGGCGCAGACCCTGGCCCGCCTGGCCCTGGGCCTGGCCGACAACCTGCTCAGCCTCACGGCCCTGGCCGCCACCTGTCCCCTCGTCGTCGCCCCGGCCATGGACGCCGGCATGTTCTCCCACCCGGCCACGCAGGCCAACCTGGAGACCCTGGCCGGGCGCGGCGCTGTCGTCGTCGGCCCCGAGGAGGGGCACCTGGCCTCGGGGTTGGTGGCCCGCGGCCGCATGTCCGAGCCCCAGGAGATCCTGGGCCAGGTTCGCTACGTCCTGTCGCGGGGCGGTCCCCTGGCGGCGCGCCGGGTCCTGGTCACCGCCGGCGGCACCCAGGAGCCCGTCGACCCGGTGCGCTATCTCACCAACCGCTCGTCGGGCAAGCAGGGCCTGGCCCTGGCCCTGGCCGCCCTCGACGCCGGGGCCGAGGTGATCCTCATCGCCACGCCGAGCGTGCCCCGGGCGCCGGCCGGCGCCGGCCACCAGGTGGTGGGCACCGCCGCCGAGATGGCCGAGGCCGTGCTGCAGGCCAGCGCCACGGCCGACGTCCTGATCATGGCCGCCGCCGTGGCCGATTTTCGCCCGGCCCATGAGTCCGCGCAAAAGATCAAGCGGGCCGAGGGCACCCCCGTCCTGGTCCTGGAGCCCACGGTGGACATCCTGGCCACCGTGGGCCGGCAGCGCCAGGAGACCGGCCGGCCGGCCGTCGTCGTCGGCTTTGCCGCCGAGACCCAGGACCTGCTGGACAATGCCCGCCATAAGCTCCAGGCCAAGAAGCTGGACCTGCTGGCAGCCAACGACGTCAGCGCCGCCGACTCGGGCTTTGGCGTCGATACCAACCGCGTCATCCTCCTCGACGCCGGCGGAGGGACCGAGACGCTGCCCCTCATGACCAAGGCCGAGGTGGCCGAGCGCATCGTGGCCCGCATCGTTGCCCTGCTGGGTGGGACGGGCCAGGAGAAGGAGGGGCAGCCATGAAGGCGGAGGGCGCCATCACCGACGTACCCGGCATCCGCGTGGGGCACGCCCAGGACGACGAGGCCCTGACCGGCTGCACTGTCGTCCTGTGCGAGGCGGGGGCCGTGGGCGGCGTGGACCAGCGGGGCGGCGCGCCCGGCACCCGCGAGACCGACCTCATGCGGACCTCGCACCTGGTGCAGCGCGTGCACGCCGTGCTCCTGGCCGGCGGCTCCGCCTTTGGCCTGGAGGCGGCGACGGGCGTCGTGCGCTACCTGGAGGAACGCAAGGTGGGCTTTAACGTCCGCGTCGCCCGGGTGCCCATCGTGCCCGCCGCCATCCTCTTTGACCTGGACGTGGGCAAGGCCGGCGTGCGCCCCGACGCCGAGATGGGCTACCGCGCCTGCCTGAACGCGAGCTACGGGAGCGCGGGGCCGCCGGCCGAGGGCAACGCCGGGGCCGGCACGGGCGCCTCCGTGGGCAAGATCCTGGGCCTGGGCCAGGCCATGAAGGGCGGCCTGGGCACGGCCAGCATCGACGTGGGCAACGGGCTGGTGGTCGGCGCCATCGTCGCCGTCAACGCCTTTGGCGACGTCGTCGACCCGGACAGCGGCGAGATCGTCGCCGGCGCTCGCCGCGCCGATGTCGGCCCCCTGTCCATCGGCGCGCCCGGCTATTTCGCCGACACGCTGCACGTCATGCGCAGCCTGGTGGGCCGGACCACGCTGGCCATCGCCCGGCGGGGCCACACCGTCATCGGCGTCGTGGCCACCAACGCCCGGCTGAACAAAGAAGAGACCAACAAGGTCGCCCAGATGGCCCACGACGGCCTGGCACGCGCTGTCCGCCCGGCCCACACCATGCTCGACGGCGACACCCTCTTTGCCCTGGCCACCGGCAAGCGGCGCGCCGACGTCAACATCGTCGGCGCCTTTGCCGCCGAGGCCGTGGCCCGCGCCATCCTGCGCGCCGTCCGCGCCGCCCGTCCCGTCGCCGGCCTGCCCTCCGCCTGGACAGAGGACTGAGGGCCGGAGCCGGCCGGCAGGAGATCAGAGTGGCCGGACCAGGGGAGCGAGGCAGGGACGGAACCAGGCTGGGGCGCCTGCCGGCCCTGGTCGCCCTGTTCTTGAAGCTGGGCATTATCGGCTTTGGCGGGCCCGCGGCCCACATCGCCCTCATGGAAGAGGAGGTCGTGGCCCGCCGCGGCTGGCTGACCCGCGAGCACTTTCTCGACCTCGTCGGCGCCACGAACCTCATCCCCGGGCCCAACTCTACCGAGATGGCCATCCACGTCGGCTACGTGCGCGCCGGCTGGCCGGGCCTCCTCGTGGCCGGCGCCGCCTTTATCCTGCCCGCCGTGCTCATCACCTCCGCGGCCGCCTGGGCCTACGTCGAATACGGCTCGCTGCCCCAGGTGAGCCCTCTGCTGTACGGCATCAAGCCCGTCGTCCTGGCCGTCATCCTCGGCGCCGTCTGGCGGCTGGGCCGGTCGGCCGTCAAGGGCTGGCGCCTGCTGGTCATCGGGCTGGCCGTGGTCGCCGCCGTGCTGCTGGGCGTCAACGAGATCGTGGCCCTCCTCCTGGGCGGGGTGCTCGGCATGTTCTGGCTGCGCCTCGCGGCGGGCGGCGCAATCGGTCCCGGGGGAATGGCGGCCATCCTCGCCCTGCCGGGACTGCCCGCCCTGGTGCAGCCCGGCGGGCCGGCGGGCGTCCGCCTGTGGGACCTGGGCCTCTTCTTCCTGAAGATCGGCAGCGTGCTGTATGGCAGCGGCTACGTCCTCGTCGCCTTTCTCGAAGGCGGGCTGGTGCGGGACCTGGGCTGGCTGACCCAACAGCAGCTCCTGGACGCCATCGCCCTGGGCCAGTTCACGCCCGGGCCGGTGCTGTCGACGGCCACCTTTATCGGCTACGTACTCGCCGGCGTGCCCGGCGCGGTCGTCGCCACGCTGGGCATCTTTGCCCCCTCGTTCCTGTTCGTCGCCATCCTGAACCCCGTGGTGCCCCGGCTGCGCGGCTGGCCGTGGACCGCCGCCTTCCTGGACGCCGTCAACGTCAGCGCCATTGGCCTCATGGTCGCCGTCGTCGCCGAGCTGGCCGCCACCACCCTCACCGGCTGGCCCACCTGGGTCCTGGCCGTCGGCGCGGCCGTCGCCGCCGTGTGGTGGCGGGTGAATCCGGC
>JAAYZQ010000625.1 GCA_012514775.1 Anaerolineaceae bacterium | reverse complement strand
GCGAGAGATCTTGCTGGCACCTCGCTGCCGGTTCTCAAAGATGATGGGCACCTCGCCAATGCACCAACCTTGCTTCTGGCAGCGATAGAGCATCTCGATGAGAAAAGAATAGCCGTTGGAGACAATCTCGTCCAGGGCAATGGACTCCAGGACCGCGCGCCGGTACCCCCGGAAACCGGCGGTCGCGTCGCCTGCGGCCAGGCCAGCCACGGTGTGCGCCAGGAGATTGGCTCCCCGGCTGAGAGCCCTGCGCGGCAGGGTGCAGTCCTGGGTGCCTCCGCCGTCCACGTAGCGCGAGCCAATGACCACGTCGTAGCGATCCAACGCTTCCAGAAGGCAGGGCAGGTAGCGTGGATGGTGCGAGAAGTCGGCATCCATGGTCACGATCTGGGCCGCATCTCGATCTAGCGCGGCACGAATCCCCGCGATGTGGGCCGTGCCGAGACCGAGCTTGCCGGCCCGGTGAACCACGTATACCCCGGCATGGCGTCGGCTCAGCTCATCGGCAATGACGCCGGTGCCATCGGGCGAGTTGTCGTCGACAATGACCACCTGCGAGCCGAGGCCCAGGGCCAGGATGTTGTCTACCAACAATTCGATGTTTTCCCGCTCGTTGTACGTTGGAACCACCACTGCGTGCTTGTCCACAGGCACCTTGCCTCCAAAACCTGGCGCCCATTGTAACCCGATTCCCCGCACAGTGCAAACCCGTCTCCTGATGCCGTAAGTGAGCGGAACCATCACTGGGTAAGGGCCTGGATTCCGACCACAATCCACAGCCCGGCAACGGCTGCCGCTAGCTCTGCAGTGGACGGTACCAGCGCAACCACCGCCGCCGACCAGGTATGAAACAGAGCATAGGGCGACAGGCAGGGCGAAGCCGGCATCGCAAGTCTGATATCGCGCTTGCGAACGGATGCAACGAGGAGGGCGAGGCCCACCGGGATGCTATACGGCCAGAGGCTGGCGTTAATATCCCTGGCAAGGGGCATTGCGTCTGGCAGGTGAAGAGGCCACAGGCCGAACAACAGGCAAGAGACCAAAAAAGCTGCCAACAGCGGCCAGGAGATACGCATCACCTCCCGCAGCCCTCCCTTGCGCCATGCCTCCACGACCAGAAACAGCCCTACGACCCAGCCCGTCTGTATCTTGGCCGTGATCATAAGCAAACCAACCTGGGGCGGCAGCACAAACCCGAGCAGCGGAATCCACTCGATATTGGCGTTCAGAAGACAGTGGACCACCGGCGGCGAAAGCACAAAGATCGCAACCCCGAGGGGGCTTGCACCCAGTCGGTACGCTGTGAAGGCGAAGGAGAGGATGGACACGACGAAAAGCGCCACCCTGCCCACCTGCGCGGGCAGCACCGCAAAAGGCACCAGCGGCAGCAGGCTCCAGGGTGGAGCAAAGAAGAGCTCGACCGAGTAAGGTGATTCGCCCCGCAGCAAGGCCAGCGAGGCGGGGCGGTAGTTGGTCGTCCAGTCAACGCCCGACGGCAAAAAGCCGATGGTCGCAGCCATCAAGGCGATACAGCCCAGGCAGAGGAGGATCAGCAATCTCGGATTGACTTTTTGCATGGCGTTGGCCTTTCTCGCGGCACGCCTCTTCCGGATGCTGGGTACAAGCCTCATCTCGACTGAGCTCCCTTCGGACGCGCAGCGGGTAAGAGCTGCCTGCGCCAAAGACGGGACCCTGTGGCAATTGCCACCAGGAGCGTTGTAGAAATGCCGGTGAGCCACGCTCCGGCATGGAAGGAAAGTGGGGCATAGGTAAAGGTAACGCCGTGCCGTCCCGGTCCCAGGGCCACCGCGCGAAAGGCGCGGTTGGCCGTCAATATCTCGGCCGGCTGGCCGTTGACGGTCGCTTGCCAGCCCGGGTAGTCGCTGTCCAGAAGGACGAGGTAGCCGTCTTGCATCAGCTCCACCTGCACGGTGACTCTTTGCGGCTCCTCGTCCACCACGCTTGCCCCTTCGGAGGAAACGCCGGCGCCGTCCATGCCGGGCGTGAAGGCAGATGGGGCGCGGCTCAACACCACCTCCTCCCTGGGATCAAAGCCGGGATC
>JAAYZQ010000624.1 GCA_012514775.1 Anaerolineaceae bacterium | reverse complement strand
TTCGCGCGTCACGCTCTCGACGTCGTCGTGCTCCAGGGGATAATCGAAGGGCGCCTCGACCGCGCCGCCGATGTGGACCGTGGCCGGGCCGCGAAGCGCGCCCCGCAAGAAGACGAACAGGAACACGGCCAGCAGGGCACCGATGCCGAGAAAGAGAGGATAGATCCGCCGGCCCACCGGAGCCGGGGCCCGATCCTTGACCACCCCGGCCCGGCGCAGGGCGTTGACCAGCCCCCGGCTCACGAGCCCGCCAAAGAGCAGGCCCGACAGGCCGGCTATCGCGCCCACGATGAGGAGCGCGCCGTAGGCCAGGACGTCGGCGGGCAGCGAGGCAAAGAGCTGGAAGACAAAGACGTTCGAAGCCGCCGCGATAAAGCCGGCGAGCCCATATGCCCCCAGGGAGTCCTTGTTCCTGAAGGGAAGAAACCCGAGGTCCACGAGCAACCCGGCGACCAGGTCCACGAGGACCACCAACAGGCCGTGGGTGTTGCCCGTCAGCAGCTCGACCCCACCTTTCAGCAATCCGGTGATGGTGCCGGCTCCCTGCTTGCCGGTGAGGCCGACAGCCAGCGTAAGCCACAGGACGTGCAAGCCGGCGGCCCACTGGCTGGTGCCGGCAAAGCCGAGGATCGACTGAAAAAAGTCGCCCACGGCATTGACGTAGGTGCTCACCACGCCGCCCAGGGCTGCCAGGGCGGCCATCATCAACAGGTCACGTGTCGAAAAATAGGTTCTCCTCTGAGCCACGCTCCCCTCCCCCTCGTGGAGCCATAAGAACACCAATAAAAAAAACGGCGCCTCTGAAAAAAAGAGACGCCGCATCTGGCAATCCTGCTGCCGGGACAGGGTGTGCGAAATTCGCGCAACTACTCCCTGTCCCTCACGGGCGCATCTCCTTTCCAAGAATGGGAGGCACAGCCGTTTCCAGCCATACCCTACCGGCACCACCCCGTAAGCGGTCAGTAACAGCGACCGCTCTTAGGTAGCAGAACTCGGAGATGCTACAATCGAGTTTTAATGAACTGTGAAAAGTATAGCACAGGGCGCGCGGCTTGTCAAAAGGCGCACCGCCGCCGGACCGCTTATGGTCAAACCCGGCACCCGCCGCGATTTCCGTTAGCCGCGGAGATCTCGGTCCTGGTGCGCCTCGCCCCGCGTCACGAACCACATGCAGATCATGGCCAGCACCAGGAACACCGGCGCGACGACAAAGATGCTGTTATAGTTCTTGTCCGTCAGCTCGATGATCCAGCCGTTGAGGATGGGCCCGACGATGGCCGCCAGCGTGCCCGAGATATAGTACAGGCCCGTGTACGTGCCCAGCATGTGGTCGCCCGGCGCCAGGTCCACGATCATGGGCAGGGAGTTGATGTTGATGAGCGACCAGGCGATGCCGCCCAGGAACAGCAGCGTGGCGATGGCCGCCACGTAGGGCAGGAACGACGCCAGGAGGAGCAGCACCGCCAGGGCGACCAGCCCGGTCAGGATTGTCCGCCGCCGGCCCCAGCGCTCGGCCAGCATGCCGCCCGGGATGGAAAAGGCGATGAACGTCAGGGTGAAAAAGCCCAGCAGGATGCCCGCCGTGCTCTCCGAGACCCCCAGGCGAAAAGTTGCGTAAGACGAGAAAAAGGTTTCAATGGCATTGTATCCCACGAACCAGGCAAAGATGGCGAGGAGGATGAGGATGAGGCTCTTGCGCGCTTCGCGGGGGATTGCTCCCGCCTGGCGGAGCGTATCCCACCATTGCTCCTTTTTCTCGACGGCGGCGGACGCCTCGGGCAGCCGCTCCTTGATATAGACCAGGACCACGGCCACGGCGAGGAGAAGGATCAACGAGCCCACGCCAAAGGCCAGCAGCTTGTCTATGCGGTACAGCAGCGCTCCGCCAAAGGTGGCCAGCAGCCCGCCGATGCCACCCATCATGTTGATCACGCCGTTGGCCTTGGAACGCAGTGGTGAGGGCGTGATGTCGGGCATGAGGGCGATGATGGGCGTCCGAAAGATGGCCATGGCCAGCAGCATGACGCCGACGGCGATCATGAAAAAGGTCAGGGGCCCGCCCAGTTGGCTCGTCTGGCCCGACAGCTCGGGCGGGATCTGATTGACGGCGACAGGAATGAGGACAAAGGCGACGGCGGCGATGGGCGCGCCCACGAGGATGTAGGGCTTGCGCCGCCCGATGCGCGTGCGCGTCCGGTCGCTGATAACGCCGATGAACGGCTGGACAAAAAAGGCGGCAATGTTGTCCAGGGTCATGATGAACCCGGCCACCACCGCGCTCAGGCCAAAGCCGATGGTCGTGGCGCCGCTGACCTCGAACTCGGGATTGCCGGCCTGCAAGAAGATGGGGACGTAGGTGTTGTACAAGAGCCACAAGACGCTGACGCCCAGAAAGCCAAAGCCCAACAGGAAGGTCCGCTTGTAGTCCAGTTTCATGCCCATGGTTTCTCCTCCTCGAGTGGTGCGCGGTGCGTGCACCGGTATTGTACGCCAGCCCCCTGCAAAAGTCAAACGCGGGGACATGGGCCTGGAATGGCCGTCGTTTTTGACCGGCCACGAGCGCTGTGCTATACTCCCCGCCGTAGGGTCCTGCCAAAGTCGTGTGACCAATCGGCCCCTCACGTGCTCGCGCCGGCACCCAGAGGGTACCCGAATCCAGCGCCCAGAGTGGCGGATTGTTATCCACCACGAGCAGCAGCAGGGAAAAGAAACGCGACTTACACAGGGCCGTGTCCCGGACGTGGAAACCACAGCCGGGATAGGGAGGGCCACGTGAGCAACAGCGATAGCGCTGGCCAGGACATGATCCGCCTGGAGCCGGCCGCCTTCAAGAGCGTCGCGGCCCTGCCCCTGTGGGCCGGGCTGGAATGCCACCTGGCCGTGGCCTCGGTGCTGGCCGGCACCACGCCGGGCAGTGTCTACGTCGACGCTGCGGAGGCGCCCCGCAGCGCCCTCGTCCAGGCCGGTGGCCGCTTTCACCTGGCCGGCTCGCCCGCCGGCGACGCCTGGCGCCGCTCCCTGCGTTCGTTCTTCCTCCGGCGGGCCAACCCTCCCCGGCCAGAGATGGAGGGATGGGGGGCATTTATGCTCTATGCCGGCACGGAGTGGCAGCCGGCCGTCGCGGAGCTCCTGCCCGCCGGCGACCACGTCCCCTCGCAGCGCCTCTACCTGGAGCTGGAAGTGCTCCACGCCGGGCCGCCCGCGCCTCTGCCGCCCGGCTTCCGCCAGCGGCCCGTGGACGGCGCCCTGCTGGCCGAGGAGGGCCTGGGTCGCCTGGGCGAGCTGCGCCAGGAGATGGTCTCCGAGTGCCCCTCCGTGGAATTCTTTGTCGCTCGCCGATTCGGCATCTGCCTGGAGGCCGGGGGCAGGCTCGCCGGCTGGTGCCTGTCCGAGTACAACGAGGGGGAGCGCTGTGAGGTTGGCATCGAGACGGCGCCCGAGCACCGGTGCCGGGGGCTCGCCACGCACATGGTCCTGGCCCTTGCCGCCGAGGCACGGGCGCGGGGCATCACGCACCTCGGCTGGCACTCCTACCAGGACAACAGGCCCTCGGTGGCCACCGCCCTCCGCGCCGGGTTCCGGCAGGTGGCCTCCTATCCCGCCCACCTGGTGCGCTACAAGCGTCACGATTCGCGAATGGAAACTTGACCTCCTGGCCGTGGTGTGCGATAATAGTTGAGCGGCGTCGTTTACCGACACCCCGGCCGGGCGCTGGGGTGTTTTGGTGTACAAAGGCACTTGCCGCAAAGCGACCAGACAGGAGAGAGAACATCCATGAAAGTCACAAGCGAGCGACTGGACAACAGCCAGGTCAAGGTCCTGGTCGAGCTGGATGCAGCCGAGGTCGAGGACAAACTGCGCCAGACTACCCGCAAGCTCTCGCGCGAGTTCAATATCCCCGGCTACCGGCGGGGCAAAGCGCCACATCACGCGGTGATCCGCGTTCTCGGTCGAGAGGCCGTGCAGCAGCAAGCCCTCGAGGACTTTGGCAACGACCTGTACGAAGCGGCCATTGCCGAGGTCGAGTATACACCGTACGAGGTTGGCCAATTGGAGGATGTGGAGTGGGATCCGTTTGTGATGACGGTCCTGGTTCCCATCGGGCCCGAGGTCGACCTGGGGGATTACCGCTCGGTGCGCCTGCCCTTCGAGGTGGAAGAGGTGACAGAGGCCGCCGTCGAAGAGTACCTGGAGGGGCTGCGCGAAGAGCACGCCCAGTGGGTTCCCGTCGAAAGGGCAGCCCAGATGGGCGACCAGGTGGTCGTCGACGTGAAGGCCCGCGTGGGTGACGAGACGATCGTGGAAGAGGAAACCATGGAGCTCCTCCTGGAGGCCGATTCCAACCAGCCCCTGCCCGGCTTTGCCGAGCAGGTCGTGGGCCTCAAGGCCGACGACTCGGCCGACTTTGACCTCTCTCTTCCGGCGGAAAGCGACGAGGAAGGGGCAGAGCCGCGACAGGCGCAGGTCCACGTCGACCTCCACACGGTGCGCGAGCGCGACATGCCCGCCATGGACGACGAGCTGGCCATGATGGTCGGCGACTACGAGACGCTGGACGCCCTGAAGGCATCGGTCCGCGAGCGGCTGGAGGAAGAGGCACGCCAGTCGGCCGAGTCCGAGTACCTGGACAAGGTGCTGGATGCCATGGTCGAGGCGGCAAACAGGATCGAGTACCCGCCCCAGGCCATCGACCGCGAGGCCGATTCGGCCATGATGCAGATGGAGCGCAACCTGGCGTCGTCGGGCTTGCCCTTCGAGACCTTCTTGCGCATGATAGGCAAGACGCGCGAGATGTACCGCCAGGAGCTGCGGCCGACGGTCGAAGATCGCCTGAAAAAGCGCCTGGTCCTGGAAGAGATCGCCCGGCGCGAGGGACTGGAGCCTTCGCCCGAGGACGTCGAGGCCGAAATCGAGCGCATGAGCGAGCGCATGGGCCCGCAAGCCGGTGAGATGCGCGAGCTGCTGGACACGCCCGGGGGCCGGGAGTCGGTGACCGCCGACCTGGCCATCACCCAGGCCCAGGAGCGCGCCTTGCAGATCGCCAGGGGCGAGGCCCCGGAGCTGGAAGAGGCACCGGCCGCAGCGCCGGCTTCAGAGCCCGAGGCCGAGACCGCCGCACCGGCTTCAGAGCCCGAGGTCGAGACCGCAGCGCCGGCTTCAGAGCCCGAGGTCGAGACCCCGGCTGAGGGGATGGAAGCCCAGGCCGGCGAGGAAGCACCTGCCGCCACAGAAGAGGCCGCCGAATAGGGTGGGGAGCCATCTTACAGACCGGGCGAGGATTTCGTCTTATACTGGTCCCTTGAAACATAATTCAGGAGGCTACCCGATGCACAACAGCTTGATCCCGATGGTGATCGAGACGACAGGACGGGGCGAGCGAGCCTACGACATCTATTCTCTCCTGTTGAAGGAGCGGATCGTGTTCCTGGGCACGCCCATCAACGACCAGGTCTCGAACCTTGTCGTCGCCCAGCTCCTGTTCCTCGACCGCGAGAATCCAGAACGCGAGATCCAGATGTACATTAACTCGCCGGGAGGCGAGATCTATCCCGGTTTGGCCATCTATGACACCATGCAGATGCTCCGGGCACCCATATCGACCATCGCCGTGGGCTGGACCGCCAGCCTGGGCACCGTCCTGCTGGCTGCCGGCCGCAAGGGCCGTCGTTTTGCCCTGCCCCACGCCACGATCCACATGCATCCCGCCGGAGGCGGCGCCCGCGGTTACGCGCCCGACGTCGAGATCCAGTACAGGGAGTTGAAGCGCATGCAGGATCTGCTCCACGGCATCCTGGCCCGGCACACCGGCCAGACGGTGGAAAAGATCGCTGAGGACTTTGACAGGGACTATTTCATGGACGCCACCCGGGCAGTCGAGTACGGGCTCATCGACGAAGTGCTTCACGAAGAAGAAGAGCAGAAGGAAAGCAAGAAGAAGGAAAAGAACGGCGCCAAGGAATCGTAGGAGAAAATAAATGGGGCGAAGGCAGGTACCGGCTATGCAGCAGTGCTCTTTTTGCCAGAGAGGCCACGAAGAAGTAGACCGTCTGATCTCCGGACCGGACGGTGTGTTCATCTGCGACGAGTGCGTCGCCCTCTGCGTGGAGATCCTGGAAGAAGAGAGGCAAAAAGAAGAACGAGACCGGGCGACGGTGGGCTTTGAGCACTTGCCCTCTCCCCAGGAGATCTATCAGCGCCTGGACGAATACGTGGTGGGCCAGGAACGCGCCAAGAAGGTCCTGGCCGTGGCCGTCTATAACCACTACAAGCGCATCCGCGCCGGCAAGTCGCTGGACGAGGTAGAGCTGCAAAAGAGCAACATCCTCCTCGTCGGGCCCACCGGCTGCGGCAAGACGCTGCTGGCCCAGACCCTGGCCCGCATCCTGGACGTACCCTTTTCCATCGCCGACGCCACGGCCCTCACCGAGGCCGGCTACGTGGGCGAGGACGTGGAGACCATCCTCCTCGGCCTGCTGCAGGCCGCCGATTTTGACGTGGAACGTGCCGAAAAGGGCATCATTTACATCGACGAGATCGACAAGGCCGGGCGCAAGTCGGGCGACAACCCCAGCATCACCCGGGACGTCTCGGGCGAGGGAGTACAGCAGGCACTGCTCAAGATCGTGGAGGGCGCCGAGATCAACGTGCCACCCCACGGCGGGCGCAAGCACCCGCAACAGGAGTTCATCC
>JAAYZQ010000623.1 GCA_012514775.1 Anaerolineaceae bacterium | reverse complement strand
GCGGTGGAGCGCGCCGAGGAGATCCTGGGCGTGCCTGGCGTGGATCTGGGCTTTATCGGCCCGCTGGACCTGGCGCTCTCCCTGGGCGTGCCGTTCGGCAGCGCCGAGCACGAGGCCGCCATCCAGCGCGTGTTGCAGGCCGGACGGCGCCGCGGCGTGCCGGTGGGCATCTATACCGGCACCACCCAGGAGGCCAAGCGCCGCGCCGCGCAGGGCTTCCAGTTCACACCCCTGGTCACCGACCTGCCCTTCCTGCAACAGGGGCTGAACGCCGCCGTGCAAGAGTGGCGTTGAGGCGAGAGATGATGGCCTGCGCGTGATCTGAGCGGAGAAGGACCCGAGCCGGATGGGCTTCACCGGTGAAGCCCATCCTGGAGGTGTTGTGGATAGCCTCAGGG
This sequence comes from Anaerolineaceae bacterium, assembly GCA_012514775.1. The sequence goes on along the minus strand of JAAYZQ010000623.1, from coordinate 1,961 downwards.
TATTCTGGGAAATCTATCAAGCCACCAGAGCAGGGAAAGGCAGCCTCATCCAGAAGCAGCAGCAACGGCTGGAGAGCCTGGTCGCGTTCGCGCGCGAGCGTTCCCCCTTCTATCGTCGGCTCTACCAGGGCTTGCCCTTGGATCGGCCTCGCCTTAGCCAGTTGCCGATAACCACCAAGCCCCTGCTCATGGGCAGCTTTGACGAGTGGGCGACCGACCGGGCCATCACGCGCGTCGGCATCCACGCGTTCCTCGCCGACAAGACCCAGATAGGAGGTTCGTATCTGGGACGCTACGCGGTCTGGAGCACCTCGGGAACGACGGGCACGCCAGGCATCTTTGTCCACGACGCCTTCGCCCGCCGGGTCTACACGATGCTCATCCTGGCGCGAGCTTACCCGGCCTGGTTCAACCCCGGCCAGTGGCCGGCCATGCTGCGGGCAGGGTTCCGCTATGCCCTGGTTATCGCCACGGGCGACCACTATGCGAGCGTCTCCAATTGGGAGTACCTGCGCCAGCAAGCCGGAAGGTTCGCCAGCCGGCTGCTGACCCTGTCCGTCCTGGACCCACTGCCAGAGCTAACCGAGCGACTGAATCGGTTTCAACCGACGGTCGTGGCCAGCTACCCCAGCGCGCTGTCGCTGCTCGCGGCCGAGCAGACAGCCGGCAGGCTCAACATCCGCCCCCTGGCGATGACGAGCGTCGGCGAATGGCTTGACCCAGCCATGCGGGCGCAGATCGAGTCCGCCTTCCCTGGCAGCCCGTTGTTCGACCTCTACGGAGCCTCCGAGTTTCCATACATAGCCTTCGAGTGCCGCCATCGCTGGTTGCATGCTAACCTGGATTGGGTGGTCTTGGAGCCAGTGGACAACAACCAGCAGCCCGTGCCCCCCGGAGAGGCTTCGAACTCTGTGCTCCTGACCAACCTGGCGAACCGCGTCCAGCCCATCATCCGCTACGATCTCGGCGATAGCATCACCACCAAGCCCGAAGCCTGCCCCTGCGGCAGCCCGCTGCCCGCCTTCCGGGTCGCCGGGCGCACCGACGAAATCCTCGCTTTCCAGGCTGAAGGCGGCCAGACGGCGCCCATCATGCCGATGGCCATTGCCGCCGTGGCGGAGCAGGTGCCCGGGGTTCTGAGCTATCAACTGATACAGACCGGCTCCTCACAGCTTTCGGTCCGCCTGGAGGTCGAGGAGGGATCGGCCCGAGAGGCCGTCTGGTCAGCCGTCGCGTGCGACCTGCGCGCATTTCTGACGAGGCAAGGGCTACCCTCGGTCGAGCTACAGCTGGATCCCCAGCCACCACAACGCAACCCGCTCACCGGCAAGATGCGCCACGTGTTTGCAGAAACACCGCACAGCCAAGACGACAGGTCTTGAGCTACGTAGAAAGAAAGGGAGGTCAACATGAAGGTTCCTATCGGATTGCAGGTCTGGCCGGTACAAAAAGAGTTCGTGGCCGACGTGCCCGGCACGCTCAAGGCCATCGCCAAGATGGGCTATGATGGCGTGGAGCTCTGCTATTACTGGTCGCAGGTCTGGGACCACGCCGACGACATTCGCAAGGTCTGCGACGGCGAAGGGCTCAAGGTGATCGGCAGCCACGTCCGCTACCCCGACATGCAGGGCGACACGCTCAAGCGGCTCATCGAGTTCAGCCAGGCGGTGGGGCAGCGCAATATCATCGTGGCCACGCTCCCGGAAGAGATTCTGCTCTCCCGCGCCAAGCTGCTGGAGACGGCGACCTGGTTCAACTGGATGACCACCCTGCTCCGTGCGGAGGGGCTGCGCCTGGGGTACCACAACCACGCCAAAGAGTTCGTGCCGGTGGCGGGCGGCGACATGCCCTGGGACCTGCTCATCGGCCTCACCGTCCCCGACATGATCATGCAAGAGGACATCGGCCACGTGGTGCGCGGGAACGCGGACCCCTTCGTCTATCTGGAGCGCTATCCGGGG
>JAAYZQ010000622.1 GCA_012514775.1 Anaerolineaceae bacterium | reverse complement strand
TGGGGACGGACGTGGAGCCGGCGGCCTTTGTGGCGGCGGTGCGGGAGCACAAGCCGTCGATGGTGGGCATGAGCGCCCTGCTGACGACGACGATGGTGCAGATGCGCGCCACGGTGGAGGCGTTGGTAGAGGCGGGCCTGCGGGAGCAGGTCAAGATCATGGTTGGCGGGGCGCCGGTGACGGAGGCCTTTGCCAAGGAGATCGGAGCCGACGCCTACGCCCCCGACGCCGCCAGTGCCGTGGACGTCGCCCGGGCCATGGCCGCCTGACGGCTGCGATAGGATAAGGAGACCTTGCCGTGACACAGCAAATACAGATCGAGACGCTGCACCCCAGCATCCGCGTCCTCTCGGACGAACAGCTTCAGGCCATCCACAGTGCCAGCCTGGACATTCTGTCGCGCACCGGCATTGTGATGAAGAACGAAAAGGGCCGGGAGCTCCTCCTGGAGGCCGGAGCCTGGGAGTCGGAGGGCAGGCTAAAGATCCCGGAGCACGTGGTCATGGGCGCCATCGGCTCGGCCCCCTCGCGCATCCCCATGCACGACCGGTTGGGCCACCTGACCATGCCCCTGGAAGAAGGCAACGTCTTTTTCGGGCCGGGTTCGGACTGCCCCTTCACGCTGGACCTGGAGACCGGCAAGCGCCGCCAGGCCGTCCTGGAGGACGTCCGGCGCATGGCCCACGTCTGCGACGGGCTGGAGGGCATGGATTTTGTCATGTCGATGGCGACGCCCTTTGACGTGGCGACCATGGATCACTACCTTCACAGCTTTATCGCCATGATCCGGGGCTCGGCCAAGCCCAACGTCTATACCGCCCGGGAGCGGGAAGATATGCAGGACATCTATGACATTGCCTGCGCCGTGGCCGGCAGCGAGACGGCCCTGCGGGAAAAGCCCTTCCTCCTGCTCTACGCCGAGCCCATCTCGCCGCTCCTCTACAACGACGAGTCGGTGGACAAGCTGCTGTTTTGCGCGGAGAAGGGCATCCCCGTCACCTATCCTCCCTCGCCCAACACGGGGGGCGGCGGGCCTATCACGCTGGCCGGAGCCCTGGCCCTGGGGAACGCCGAATGCCTGGTCGGGCTGGTCCTCACGCAACTGGTGCGCCCGGGGAGCGCGTTCCTGTACGGCATGAACACCGCCGCCCTGGACATGAAGTCGGCCATCGTCAGCTACGGCGCCCCCGAGTGGCCGCTGGGCATGGCCGCCTGCACCGAGCTGGGCCGCAGCTACGGCCTGCCGGTGTGGGGCGTGGGGGGTGCCAGCGACAGCAAGGTCGTGGATACCCAGGCCGGCATCGAGGCCACGGTAACCATCATGACCGCCTTCTTGTGCCGCAGCAACCTGAACCACGACGTGGGCTATATCGAATACGGCTCCACCTCCTCGGCCGAAATGCTGGTCATCGCCGACGAGATCATCCGCGACGTCGGGTTCGTGATGGGGGGCATCGAGGTCAGCGAGCGCACGCTGGCCCGCGAGGCCATCCACAACGCCCGGCCGGGCGGCGGCTTCCTGGCCGACAACCACACCCTGGACAACTGGAAGTGGGCCCAGTGGCGGCCGCGCATGATCGACCGGCTGCGCTACGACGCCTGGGTAAGCAAGGGGCAGAAGGACATGGCCACCCGCGCCAACGAACGGGCCCGCCAGATCCTGGAACAGCACGAGGTACCTGCCCTGCCCCAGGCAGCGGAAGAGGTCATCGCCGGCATCCTGAAACGCCGCCAGGCGTAGCGTCGCCGGCGCCGCCGGCGGAGGAGGGGGCTCGCGGATAGGTCCCCGAACCGGCAGGCAGGCGCACAACCAGTCCATTACGCGGGCCGGCAGCCCACAAGGCTGCCGGCCTTCGCATATGCCTGTCAATCGGGCATTGCGATCAGGGTTGCCAGGCCGGCCGCTCTCTGGAATGCTCGGGGGGAATCGCCAGATTCCCGGCCCACCAGGGTTGGCCCTTGTGGCTACGCAGCGCGGGCGGCAATTTGCGGAGACAGGCCGCTCGTGGTAGGATAGAATGCCAGGTCTGGTTGAGGATGGATGACCGCTGCCCGGGGAGATTGCCTCGGGCGGCCAGGACGAGGAACCGGGTGGATTACACCACACTGGACGACGAAACCCTCATCGGGCTCATCATGCACGCGCGCACAGAAGCGTTGAGTGCCCTCTACGATCGGTACGGTCGCCTGGTCTTTGGCCTCGCCCTCAACTCGGTCGGTGACCGTGCCACGGCCGAGGAGATCACCCAGGACGTCTTTTTGCGGGTATGGCAGCGGGCTGGCCAGTATCGCAGGGACCGGGGCCAGGTGTCCACCTGGCTGACGGGGATCACCCGCCACCGGGCCATCGACCAACTGCGCCGCGACAAGGCCCGCCCGGCTGCGCCGGGCGCCTGGGCCGAAGCGCCCCCGGAAGCCGGGCAAGCCGCCGGCCCGGAGCAAAGCGTCGCCCTGGCCCTGGAGCGCCAGCAGGTGCACCAGGCCCTGGCCGCCTTGCCCGAGGATCAGAAGCAGGTGCTGGCCCTGGCCTATTTCCAGGGGCTGAGCCAGAGCCAGATCGCCGCGGCGCTCGATCTTCCCCTGGGTACGGTCAAGACCCGCATCCGCCTGGCAATGCAAAAGCTGCGCCAGGCCCTGGGCGGCAATGAGAGGCAGGGGACCGGCCGGTGAATCTGGTGCGGGCTTGATTGCGTATCGTATAGAGAGCAAAATCCAGGGTTGTGATGAATGCAGGACCAAGTGCACGTCTATGAGTTGTTGCCGGCCTATGCCCTCCACTGCCTCGACGCAGAGGAGGCATCGCGGGTTGCGGAACACCTGGCAAGCTGCGCCGAGTGCCGTGCCGAGCTGTTGGCCTACCAGACCGTCGCCGGCCGCCTGGCCCTGGGCGCCCCCGACGCGGTACCCCCGGCCCACCTGAAGAACAGGCTCCTGGCACAGGTGCAGGCCCCGCAGGCCGCGCCCGCCCGCGCGCCGGTCCGCACCCGGCGGCAGCGGGCAGCGATGGCCTGGGGGCTGGCGGCCCTGGTCCTGCTGGTGGCGCTCGTTGCCAGCAATCTCTGGTGGTGGCTGCGTTCCGGAGGCCCCGGCGTGGGGCCGGCAGGAATGCAGGCGGTCGCCATGACCGGAACGGAACGGGCGCCCCAGGCTACCGGCACACTGTTGATCACCGCCGACGGCGAGTATGGCACGCTCATCGTCGACGGCATGCCCGCCCTCGACCCGGGCCTGGGCTACCAACTGTGGCTCATCCGCGACGGGCAGCGGGCGAGCGGCGGGGTGTTCGCCGTCAACGAGGAAGGCTACGGCGTGCTGGAGGTTTCCTCTCCCGATCCCCTGGTCAGCTACTCTGCCTTCGGGTTCACCATCGAGCCGGAGGGCGGCAGCCCGGGACCCACCGGGGACAAGGTATTGGACGGCAGTCTCTAGCGCCGCCCGAAAAGCGTCCGGCAGGTTCCTCGCGCCTGTCAGTGGAGGAGGTCGGGGATGGTGCCATATCACTACGTCGTCATCTTTTGCTTTCTGTTCGTCGCGGTCCTGGTCGCCGGCCAGGCAGCGCCGGACGTGAGCGGGGCTCCCACAAAAAAGAATTCCGGGGCTGCTCGCCCCGGAGATCTGATGATGTCTGCGGCCAGAGGAGAAGAGCGACCTAGAACTCCTCTTCTTCCTCCTCTTCTTCCTCTTCTTCGTCCCATTCCCAGTCATAGGCCCAGTCTAGCTCGACGGGGTCCAGGCTGATGACTTCCAATTCAGCCTCGCAGTGGGGGCAGGTCAGCTTCTGGCTTAGCTTCACGTCGGGTGGCAGAACGATTTTACCGTCACAATCGGGGCAGTACGCGTCGTCCATGGACTGGCTCCTTTCTTTTGGCCTTTTGCCCGCCGGCAGGCCGGTGGGCTGTCGCAAGTATAGTTCCTGGCTGTGCAAAACGCGAGGAAAAAAGGTGCAAAGGTTGTCGCAGGGGCAGGGCGTTTGTGCCACTTTTACAACAGCTTAATGTATCCAAACATGTATCCCAATCCTATATCCTGGTATATGGACACCGCTCGGCGCTTGTGCTATTCTGGACGGAGAGTGATGGTCCTATTATCAAAAGATGGGGTAGGCATCATCAAAGAGGGATTCGACCATGAAATCGTATCGAGTGATCCTGGCCAATCAACCACGCCTCCTCCGGAGTCTGCTGCGCCGCGTGCTGCGCAGAACCGCAGATATTGACGTGGTTGGTGAGGTAACGGATCTGGAAAACCTGCCGCCCAAAGTGAAACAGACGGACGCCCAATGGGTCATCGTCTCATTGTGGCGGAACGGCGACTTCCCGGATGCCCTACGCAGCTTGTTGGTCGAGCATCCGGCGTTGTGCCTGCTGGGGTTGGCCGCCGATGGCAGCCAGGCCCGCATCCGCTGCCCGGGAGCGGCCGAACTCTCGGTGTCCAACATCTCCCTGGACAGCCTCTTTGCAACCTTGCGCAGTCGGGAACCGAGTGAACGCGTTCCCATCGAAAAGCTCCGTTGAGCGCCTGCCGGCAGGTGCCGGCGAGCAAAGGAAAGGAAAAAGGCCATGACAAGAGCCAAGATAGGCGACACCGTACGTGTGCACTATATGGGCAAGCTGGATGACGGGACGGTGTTTGACACCACCATGACGCACGAGCCGGTCGAGTTCACCATTGGTTCCCGACAGGTGATCCCCGGCTTTGAGCAGGCCGTCATCGGGCTGGAGCCCGGCGAGTCCGTCACGGTTCGCGTGCCGGCGCTGAAGGCATTTGGCGCCTATCGCCCGGAGATGGTGCAGAGCGTGCATCCCAGCCAGCTACCGGACGGCATGGAACCCGAAGTGGGCCAGCAGTTGCAGATACCGAGGTCCGACGGCGAGCCCTTCCTCGTGCGCGTGACCGAGGTGTCGGATGCCAGCATCACGCTGGACGCCAACCACCCCCTGGCCGGGCAGGATCTGACCTTTAACGTACGTCTCGTCGAGATCAAGGAAGCCCAGGAGAAATAGAGCCGCCCCCTGCTGCACACATTCTCCCTGGCACCCTGGCACTCCCCGGCCCGTTCCGCGTCGTCTGACGGTGTGGAATGGGTCGTTCTATATCCAAGATGTATCCCGATCTGTATCTTTTTTCTATATCCCGGTACATGGACAGCGTGATATCGCTATGTTATGCTTGTAGCGTGCCCCATCCGGCACGGTCTTCCGGGGGCTTCGGTCCTTGTTCGCAAGGCAACGCCGTTTAGCCGTTGGCGGACAAGTGCACCATCGAAGTCGATCACCTCTTTGAAATGAGATGCGAACCGCCCCCAAGAACAATATAAGGAGGTGATGCCCGTCTGCAAAGAACAAACCCGACATTGACGCTGCGGACCGCGTCCGTGGCTCCCGGCTGTGTGTTGATAGAGTGCAAGCCACTTGTGATAAAGGAGGAATGATGTATAAACGGAACCAGCTATGGGCCTTTTTGACCACCCTCGTCGTCCTGACTATGTTGGTTGCGGCCTGCGGGCCGACGGAAGAGCCAGGAGCCGAGGGCGTGCAACCCGGTGAGACGACCGCCATCGAGACCCCGGAGACGGGGGTTGGGGTCGGCGAGGAGACGCCGATGGCAGGCGAGACGCCCACCGAGGAAGCCATGGCCGAGGAAACGCCAACTGAAGAGGCGATGGCCGAGGAGACACCAACCGAAGAGGCCATGGCCGAGGAAACGCCTACCGGAACCGAGGGTATGGGAGCAGGCCCGACGATGGACGAGGTTCTGGCCGAGCTGCCCGCCGACATTGGCGGATCGGTCAGCGTCCTGGCGGTGTGGTCGGGCAGCGAGCAGGACAACTTTATGGCACTGCTTCAGCCCTTCATCGACCACACGGGCATCGAAGTGGAATACACCGGCACCCGTGACATCAACGCCGTGCTCACCACCCAGATCCAGGGCGGCAATCCGCCCGACGTAGCGGGTGTGCCCGGCCCCGGCCAGTTGCAAGAGATGGCGCAAGAGGGCTCGGTTATCGCCTTGAACGACGTCATCGACATGGCTCGGATGGAGGCCGATTACGCGCCGGGGCTCATCGAGCTGGCCTCGGTGGACGACCAGCTCTATGGCTTCTTCCTGAAGGGGGCCGTCAAGAGCTTTATCTGGTACAGCCCGCCGGCCTTTGAGGCGGCAGGCTACGAGGTCCCGGAGACCTGGGACGAGCTTCAGGCTCTGGAACAGCAGATCATCGACGACGGCGCGGCGCCGTGGTGCATCGGCCTGGAGGCGGGTGCCGCGACCGGCTGGCCCGGCACCGACTGGCTGGAGGACATCATGCTCCGCACGGCCGGACCTGACGCCTACGATCAGTGGTGGCAGCACGAGATTGCCTGGACGGACGAGAGCGTGAGAACAGCCTGGGAGACCTGGGGCGAGATTGTCGCCGATCCGGCGATGGTCTATGGCGGGCAGCCTTACGTTCTGTCGACCAACTTTGGCCAGGCCCCGTTCCCGTTGTTCGACGAGGAGCCGGGCTGCTACCTGCACCGCCAGGCGAGCTTTATCACCGACTTTATCGCCGACCAGTTCCCCGACCTGGAAGCCGGCACCGACTATAGCTTCTTTGTCTTCCCGCCCATCAACGAGGAGCACGGCAACCCGTTGCTCGTCGCCGGCGACCTGTTCGCCATGTTCAACGACACCGAGCAGTCGCGGGCCCTGGTGCAGTACCTGTTGAGCGCCCCGGCGCAGTCCATCTGGGCAGAGATCGGTGGCTTCCTGGCCACCAACCGCCAGGTCGATCCGGCGGTCTATCCGGACGAGCTGTCGCGCCAGATTGCCGAGATGTACAGCACCGCCACCGACGTGCGCTTTGACGCCTCCGACCTCATGCCCGAGGCCGTGAACAACGCGTTCTGGTCGGGGATCGTCGACTTTGTCAGCAGTCCCGACAACCTGGATGCGATCCTGCAAGGGATCGAGTCTACCGCGGAAGAGGCATATCAGTAGAACCCACGCGTCGAGTGGGGCAGCCTGCCCGGCTGCCCCACTCGGCAACTCGCCGACATAGGGAGGGCTCGTGGACCGTCTCATCCTGGGCATCGTCGTCATTGTCGGTGTGCCGGCCGCCACCGTCGCGTATATCTGGTTACTGGAATGGGTCCTGGGGCGCCTGCCCTACAGCACGGCCACCAAGATCCGGCCCTGGCTGTGGCTCCTGCCCACCTTTCTGCTGTTGGGATTCTTCCTGATCTATCCCGGGCTCAACACCCTGCGTATCAGCTTCATGAACGCCAGGGCAACCGAGTATATAGGCCTGGATAACTATCGATTTGCGTTTACCGATCCGGGCATGCTATCGGCCTTCAGGAACAACTTCTTGTGGCTCATCTTTTTCACGGGCGGCACCGTGATCCTGGGCCTGGTGATCGCCGTCCTGGCCGATCGGGTGCGCTACGAGACGCTGATCAAGACCATTATCTTTTTGCCCATGGCCATCTCGTACGTGGCGGCCGGCGTCATCTGGACCCTCATGTACGACTTTCAGCCGGCCAACCGGCCCCAGACGGGGACGATCAACGCCTTTCTGATGGCCGTCATTCCCGGGTTCGAGCCCAAAGCCTGGCTCTTTGACACTAGCTTTAACAATCCCGCCCTCATCATCATCGGTATCTGGATCTGGACGGGTTTCTGCATGGTGGTGTTGTCGGCGGCGCTGAAGGGCATCCCCGAGGAGCTGATGGAGGCCGCCCGGGTAGACGGAGCAAACGAGTGGCAGGTCTTCTGGAACATTATCCTACCCCTCATGATGTCCACGGTCGCCGTGGTGGCGACCACCATGGTCATCAACGTGCTCAAGATCTTTGACATCGTGTACGTCATGACCAATGGACTCCTGAACACCGAGGTGGTGGCCAACCGCATGTACAAGGAGATGTTTAACTACAGGCACTTTGGCCGTGCCAGCGCCCTGGCCATCG
>JAAYZQ010000621.1 GCA_012514775.1 Anaerolineaceae bacterium | reverse complement strand
TCTATTCCTCCCTCGGGCGCGTGGGCGATTCGGTCGGCGTTGCCAAGGACAAGCTGCGCATCATTCTCAACCCTACGGGGGGCAGTTTTGGCTGGTCGACCAACGCCGGCGACGTCTGCCTGGCCGCTGCCGCCGCCGTTGTGACCAAGATGCCCATCGCGCTGTCGATGAGCTACGAGGAGCACCAGCACTTTTCCGGCAAGCGCTGCCCCAGCCACTCCAACGGCCGCGTCGCCTGCGACGAGAACGGCCTCCTTACGGCCGCGGAGTTCGATTACGGCCTGGATCACGGCGCCTACTCCTGGGGCGGCGACGATCTCATGACCAAGCCCGCCCGCTTTGCCTTCTTTCCGTACAAAGTGCCCAACGTCGCCGGCCTGGTGCGCATCGCCAACACGAACCATAATTACGGCGTGGCCTATCGCAGCTACGGCTCGCCCCAGGCCTACACTCTGAGCGAGGCGCTGATGGACATGCTGGCCGAGAAGGCCGGCATCGACCCCTTCGAGTTCCGCTGGCGCAACATCGCCCGCCCCGGCGATACCAACATCAACAGCTATCCGTTCAAGCAGTACCCCATGGAAGAGATGATGGAAAAGATGCGGCCGTTCTACGAGCGGGCGGTCCGAGAGGCCAAAGAGCACGATATGCCCGAGCTGCGCCGCGGTGTGGGCCTCTCCTGGGGCGGCTTTAACGTATCGGAAGGCCCCACCGACAGCGCGACCGTTACTCTGGAGCTCAATCCCGACGACACCATCACCAAGTACGACACCTGGCAGGACGTGGGCCAGGGTGGCGACGTTGGCTCTCTGATGGTGACACTGGAAGCACTCAAGCCCCTGGGCGTGACCCCCGACCGCATCAAGCTGGTCCAGAACGACACCAAGCTCTGCCCGGACAGCGGCATGTCGGCCGCCAGCCGTTCCCACTATATGAACGGCAATGCCAGCATCATCGCTGCCGAGAAGCTCCTGGACGCCATGCGCAAGCCCGACGGCACCTATCGCACCTATGCCGAGATGGTCCAGGAAGGCATCCCGACGAGACACACCGGCAAGTACGCTACCATCGCCACACCGGGACTCTGCCGCCTCGATCCCAACACCGGCATCGGCGATCCGACGCCGGCGTTCACCTACGCGCTGAATCTGGCCGAGGTGGAGGTGGACACCCGGACGGGCAAGGCGCGCGTCATCCGCTTCACCTGCGTGGACGAGGTCGGCAAGGTCGGCAACATCGACGCGGTCAACGGCCAGGCCTACGGCGGCATCTCGCACAGCATCGGTTTCGCCCTCGGCGAAACTATGACGACGTGAAAAAGCACACCAACATCGCCGCCAGCGGCGTACCCTACATCCAGGACATCCCGGACGAGATCACGGTCATCCACCTGGAGAACCATGACATCAACGGTCCCTTTGGTTCCTCCGGTGCCTCCGAGGCCTTCCAGTCGTCGGGCCACGTGGCCGTGCTCAACGCCATCCACAATGCCTGCGGCGTACGCGTCTACGAGATGCCCGCCACCAAGGACAAGATCAAAGCCGGGCTGGAAGTCCTGGCCCAGGGCGGACACATCCGGCCGCCGAAGAAATACTTCCTCGGCTCCGATCTGTACGACGAGCTGGAAGACATGCAGGCGAATCCGGTGCCCTTTGGCGGCAACGACTACTTCCAACCGCTGGGCGACGGGGTTTCGGAGCGGTTCTTCTAGGAGGATCGCCTAGAATAGGGAGTGCTGCCCGGACTGTGCTGTTCACGCGCGGTCCGGGCGGCAAAAAGGCTATGGAGCGAGTCCGAGCAATCAAGGAAGCCTGCCTGGAAGGCGAGCCGGCCTTTTGTACAGCCGCCTGCCCGTTTCATCTCGACGTCCGCGAGTTCGTGGCCAAGATCCAGCGCGGCAGCTTTCACGTGGCCTATCGTGCCTACCTGAATGCGGTCGGTTTTCCCGGCATCGCCACCGCCCTGTGCGACGAGCCATGCAAAGCGGTGTGCCCCAGGGGAGCAACAGACGGGGCCATCTCGATGAGGCTGCTCGAAAAAGCCGCCATCGACTATGCGCGCAACACCGACCCCAACAGCTACAACCTGCCGCCCAAGGACAAGCGCGTAGCCATCGTCGGCGCCGGGATCAGCGGGCTGGCCTGCGCGCTCCGGCTGGCGGCAAAAAAGTACGACGTGACCGTCTACGAGCGGTCGGACCGGATCGGCGGACACCTGTGGGAGCGGCTGCCGCCCGAGTTGTTTCTGGCAGACATTGCCCGGCAGTTCATGCACGAGGAGTATGCCCTGCGCCGGAACGCCGAGATCGTAAGCCTGGACGAGTTGGATTTTGACGCCGTCTATGTAGCCACCGGGGCGGGCGGCGCCGATTTCGGCCTGGAACGCGACCCGGACGGTGCCTTTGCCAGCACGCGGCCGGGTGTCTTCCTGGGTGGCTCGCTCCTGGGCCGCAGCAGCGTACAGGCCATCGCCGATGGTCTTTATGTCAGCGGCGCCATGGAGCGCTACATCAAGGCCGGTGGGATGAATCATCCCTACCAGGTGAGCAGCACAAAGCTGGCGCTCGATCCGGCGAGGATTGTCCCGGCCGATCCGGTTCTGCCCGCCAATGGCGCCTCCTATACCCGCGAGGAGGCCATCGCCGAGGCAAACCGCTGCCTGCGATGCGCCTGCGATGCCTGTATGCTCTATTGCGACCTGGTGCGCTATTTCAGGAAATATCCCAAGCGGATCGAAGAAGAAGTCGAGATCACGATCCATCCCGGCACGCTGGACGGCGCCGGAACGGTTGCGACGCGCCTGATCTCGACCTGCAACCAGTGCGGCCTGTGCAAAGAGGTCTGTCCCCAGCAGATCGACGTCGGCGACCTT
>JAAYZQ010000620.1 GCA_012514775.1 Anaerolineaceae bacterium | reverse complement strand
GGCCAGCTACTGCACGAGCTGCCCATCCCGGCCGGCGACCACTACACCTTTTTCGTGAATGGCCGGCACGCGGACCGCGACCAGGTCCTGCGCGAGGGCGACGTGCTTTCGGTCTTTCCCGCCGTAGGTGGCGGCTAGGTGGGCCGGCAGCCCGCTCTAGAACTGTCGGACAGGCTGTGCGCCTGTCCAGATGCAACGCTGCACAGCGAAAGGAATTAGGCTATGTATGGTTGGCATGGACGCCTGCTGCGCGTCAACCTCACCGAGGGGACGCTCCGCGAAGAAACCATCCCCGAAGGAGAATCGCAAAAGTATATCGGTGGCCGCGGAGTGGCCATCAAGTACCTCATGGAGGGCATGGACCCCAGGGCCGACGCCCTCTCGCCCGAGAACCTGTTGATCATGGCCACCGGGCCGCTGACCTCGACGCCGGCGCCCACGGGCAACCGCTACATGGTCGTCTGCAAGTCGCCCCTCACGGGCGCCCTGGCAAACTCGAACTCGGGCGGCGTGTTTCCGACGATGATGAAGCGCTCCGGCTACGACCTCTATATCTTTGAGGGCAAGGCCCCCCATCCCGTCTACCTCTACGTCGACGAGGGCAGGGCCGAGCTGCGCGACGCGAGCCACCTGTGGGGCAAGAACACCCACGAGACCGAGGACATCATCCGGACCGAGACGGCCGAGGACGTGGCCGTGGCGTGCATCGGGCCGGCGGGCGAAAACCTGGCCCTCATCGCAGCCATCATCAACGACAAACACCGGGCCGCCGCCCGCTCCGGCGTGGGCGCGGTGATGGGCGCCAAGAACCTGAAAGCCGTGGCCGCCCGCGGCAACCTGAAGCCCGAGCTGTACGACGAGAAGGCCATGCGCGGCGTTGTCCGCGAGGCCGTGGGCCAGCTCGCGGCCGACATCAAGAAGGGCGCCACCATGCGCATCTATGGCACCTCCTACGTGCCCGACGTCACCAACGAGGCCGGCATCCTGCCCACGAACAACTTCCAGTTCGGCCAGTTCGAGGGCGCCCACAAGATCAACGGCCCATCCCTCAGAGAGCACTTTCTCATCAGCCACACCGGCTGCTATGCCTGCCCCCTGGCCTGCGCCCGCCTGACAGAGGTCAAGGGCGAGATCTGGGGAGAAAAGTATGCCGGCCAGGGCGAGGGCCCCGAATACGAAACCATCGGCTCCTTGGGCAGTGCGTGCGGCATCGACAACCTGGCAGCCATCACCCGGGCCAACTATACCTGCAACGAGCTGGGGCTCGACACCATCTCCGTGGGGCTGACCATCGCCTGCGCCATGGAGATGTATTCCAAGGGCATCGTGACCGAAGCCGAGATCGGCCAGCCGCTGCCCTTCGGCGACGCCGACGGTATGCTGGACATGCTCCCCCTGGCCGCTTACCGCCGCGGCTTTGGCGACCAGCTCGCCGAAGGAAGCTGGCGACTGGCCACCCGCTATGGCCACCCCGAGATGTCCATCACCGCCAAGAAGCTGGAGTTCCCGAGCTACGATGCCCGGGGCCTGAAGGGCATGGGGCTGCTGTACGCCACCTCCAACATCGGCGCCTCGCACATGGCCGGCGACACGGCCTACACCGAGCTGTTCGGCGTCGGCAAAAAGATCGACGGGCTGACCTACGAGGGCAAGGCCGAGCTGACCAAGCATTTCCAGGACGTCTTTACCATCATCGACTCGGCCGGGCTGTGCGTCTTTGTCGCCCTGCGCTATACCCTCGATACGGCCAACGGCTACATCCCCACCCGCCTCACCGAGATCTTTAACCACGCCACCGGTTCCAGCTACACACCCGACAGCCTCCTGCAGGCCGCGGAGCGGGTCTATACCCTCGAGCGGCTTTTCCTCACCAAGGCCGGCATGAGCCGGGTGGACGATACGCTGGCGGTGCGCATGTCGGAGCCGATGCCCGCCGGCCCCCTCAAGGGCGAGACCTTTGAGCTGGAGCGGGTGCTGGACGACTATTACGTGGCCCGCGGCTGGGACGCCAACGGCATTCCGACCCTGGACCGCCTGGAAAAGCTGGCCATCGCCCACTACGCCTGATTTTCCCGCATCGCACGTCGCAACCGGGGCCCGGTTTCGGATTAAAACCGGGCTCTTTTATACCCTTGCTTTTGACAGAATTATATGATAATATTAGCCCTCGTCGTGACCAACTATACCGACCGGGGAGTACCGGGTCGATATAATGGTCACCATAGACACAATACTTTCGCGCTGGTTCCAGCACCCCCCGGTGAGGCCCAAGACGCGCCTTCGGAGCCGGAGAGTATTGGCGTTGGCCTTACAACAGGAGAGAATAATGTCCGAAGCGACAAATGCCATCAAAGCACGACTTGCGGAGCAGCGCTACATCGCCTCCGACGAGATCGCTACCGTAGTCTACCTGGCCGAAGAACTGGGCAAACCCGTCCTGGTCGAGGGACCGGCGGGCGTGGGCAAGACCGAGTTGGGCAAGGTCTGGGCGGCGGCCCGCGAGCGCCGCCTCATCCGTCTACAGTGCTACGAAGGGCTGGACGAGACCAAGGCGCTCTACGAGTGGGAATATGCCAAGCAGATGCTCTACACACAGCTCTTGCGCGACAAGCTGCGCGACATCACCGGCGACGTGGAGACCCTGGGCGAGGCCGTCGATCGGATCGCCGCCGAAGAGCAGGTCTTTTTCTCGGAGCGGTTCCTTCTGCCCCGCCCGCTGCTGGAGGCCCTGACCTCCCCGACCCCCGTGGTGCTCCTCATCGACGAGATCGACCGCGCCGACACCGAATTCGAGGCGTTTCTCCTGGAGGTTCTGAGCGACTTTCAGGTGAGCGTGCCCGAGCTGGGGACCATCAAGGCCCGGCACCATCCCCTGGTGCTCCTGACCAGCAACAACACCCGGGAGCTGAGCGAGGCCCTCAAGCGCCGCGCCCTCTACCTCTTCCTGGACTATCCCACCGTCCAGGCCGAGCTAGAGGTCGTGCGGCTCAAGGTCCCCGACCTGGCACCCAAGCTGGCCCGCGAGGCGGTAGAGTTGGTACACGAGCTGCGCAACCTGGACCTGAAAAAGTCGCCCTCCATCAGCGAGACGCTGGACTGGGCCCGCGCCCTGGTCAAGCTCAACGCCGATCAACTGGACGAAGACACGGTGCGCAACACGATGACGGTCCTTCTCAAGCACGAGGCCGACCTCGCCAAGGCACAGCAGGCCATGACCCGGGGCGAGCCCAACGGCACCCGCACCAGGCCGGGCGCCCTGGGCTTTGATCTGGACAGCCTGACCCCGTTCCGTCGCTCGGGTCGCGGCTACTAGGAGCGGTGGACGATGGAAGAGCGAATCGCCGACTTTATCGCCGCCCTGCGGGCAGCGGGCGTGCGCATATCCATCGCCGAGAGCGAAGATGCCTTTCGCGCGACCGAGCGCCTGGGCTTGAGAGAACGACAGCTCTTCCAGGACGCGTTGCGCACGACCCTGGTCAAGGAGAACCACGACCGGCCTACCTTTGACCGGATGTTCTCCCTCTACTTTGGCAGCGGCGGGCCACCCCTCCAGGACCTGGCGCAGGACCTGACGCCCGAGCAGCGAGAGATGCTGGCCCAGGCACTGCGCGCCCTCCTGGAGCAGATGCGCCGCCAGGGCCAGGAGCCGGGCGAGAACCAGCGCGGCGAGGGGTCGGGCCAGCAGCAAATGCAGCAAGACGGCCAGTCCGCCGCGCAGCAAGAGCTGATCAACGCCCTCATGCAACTCTTGCAGCAGTTGCTGCGCGGCATGAACCCGACGTCTGAGCAACTGGACCAGATGGCCCAGCAGACGGGCATGCAGAGCAGCACCGAGCCCAGGCAGCAGCGCCGCAAACAAGAGCGCATGATGCGCCAGATGGGCATGGACAAGC
>JAAYZQ010000619.1 GCA_012514775.1 Anaerolineaceae bacterium | reverse complement strand
CCTCATTGTAACACTGCACCTTGCCGTGGGGCAAGGCCGCGAACAACTGGGCGTACCTTCGATATTCCTTGGGCGGCAGGGGCTCGGTTCTCTCGACAAAGATGCCGCGCGGGCTCTCACGCAGCTCCTCGAGGCTGATGCCTGACGGTTCGAGCTGCTCTCTCAGGCAGTTGTCCATCTCGCCGCCCCAGAAGTCCTCCTCGTAACCCATCATGACCGCCAGGTCGAGCCAGAACTGCCAGTCGGAGCGCGACTCGCCGAGGGGCTCGACGGCCTTGTTCCGGATGCCGACCCAGGTTCCGTCGGGGCCGTTCTTGGTTCCCAGGTTGTGGCTCTGCTCGTACAGGCTGCAGGCAGGAAGCACGATGTCTGCATAGTCTACTGCCGGGGACCCGTATTGATCCATTACAAAGAAAAAGTCAGCCTTCTTCAAAGCTTCAGCATTTTGCTCCGGGTTCCTCAACTGGGAAAGCACGCTCGTCTGTTGGGCACTCAGCACTCTCGGAACATACGGCTTGCCTGTTAGCAAGGCCTTGAGGACCTTGTAGGAGGCGGACTGGGGTGTGTGGAACCCTACAGGCGAGACGTTGTTGGGAAGTTTCTGAAGGTCACGGGCATAGGAGGGCGCCAGGAGTTTGTCATAGGCGTCTTCCGGCAACCTATCCAACAGGGTCTCGACGAAAAAGCTCCGGGTGGGTATCATCGTCGGCATGTTATAACCGCCAAAGTTGCCGCCCGGCACATCCAGGTTGCCGGTGATGGCCTCGATCAGAACAATGGCCATCATGGCCGAGGTTCCATCATTCTGCTGGTCGCCGACTCCGTTGCCCGTCTTGATCACCATCGGCTTGGTAGTAGCCATCGTCCGGGCCAGTTGCACAATTCGCTCGGCTTCGATGCCGGTGATCGGTGCTGCCCACTCGGGCGAATACTGCTCCACGTGCTCGGCCAGCTTGTCGAACCCGTGGCACCATTCCGAGACAAATTCGAAATCGTACAGGTTCTCAACGATGATCACGTTAAGGATGGCCAGCGCGAGAGCGCAATCAGTGCCCGGCCGAATGGGAACCCACTCATCAGCCTTCGAGGCCATCGGGTCCATCATGGGCCGGATATCGATCATCTTCACACCGTTTGCCAGTGCGTCCAGGAGACCATTTGGCCCGCCCTGGTTGACACCCGAGTTCTCGCAGTTCGACCCCCAGTTGACGATGAGCTTGGAGGCGCTCCAATCGTCCGGGGCTTCGCTGCAGAAGCCAATGGTGCACGTAGCAGCCAGGTATCGAGGACCGTGGCACAGGGCACATTCGGAGTAGTTGGGGCTGCCGTAGATATTGAGGAATCTGCGCGCCACCTGGTCG
Organism: Anaerolineaceae bacterium; assembly: GCA_012514775.1. The sequence goes on along the minus strand of JAAYZQ010000619.1, from coordinate 4,570 downwards.
CGCGGCGGGTAGAATTCGGATACCATGTGGCAGTATGACTCGGGGCCGTATTTCTCCTTGGCCTCTTTCAGCTTGGAGACAATCGTTTCCATCGCCTCTTCCCAGCTGATCCGGGTGAACTTGCCCTCGCCCTTTTCTCCGGTTCTCTTCATCGGATACGTCAGGCGATTTGGCGAATACTCGTACTGAATGGCCGTGTGCGCCTTCGCACACAGGGACGTGGATCCGCGTACACCCCTGTTCCCGGCCTCGGGGTTGCCCTCGATCCTGACGAGCTTTCCGTCCACGACGTGGCAAAGGACGGCGCAGTTAAGCGCCGACGCAGCGCAGCCGTGACACCAGGTCGGGATGATCTGCGCTTCTTTGCCCGAATCCGCCAGTGCCCGGTCCTGGCGGAGCAGGTGGCCATGACCTCCTGCAACCGTCGCCGCCGCGCCAAGCGCCGCTGTGGACTTCAGAAAGGCGCGCCGAGACAGGGACAAAGGCTTTCGCTTTCTCTCCTCTTTCATATATTCCTCCTTCAATGTTTATCTTCTCAATAATTCAGGGTAGGGGCAGGTCTTGCACCTGCCCAACAGGGCGACCGCAAGGGTCCGCCCCTACATTTTAAGATGATTCTTCAATGTTTTAAGTCGATACTGGATCATGTTCGCAACCTTGTGCTGGGTCTTTCCGGCATCCTCCTCATTTCGAGGTGGCAAAAGTCCTCGGCTGCAAGGCAAGAACTAGGGATCCTGCACATCGTCCATGATCGCCTCTACCAGGTTCTGCACGTGCTCGATGGCGCATCGCCTGCACCTCAGGATGCACAGGGAGTTGTCCCGCCGATCGACCGTTACGATCTTGCGCACCCAGCCGTTTTTCAGGCAGCGAACGGCCGCAAGAGAGAGACCGTTCTCCTCCTCCGGGCAGTCCAGGAGGATGATCACGTCGGGCCGGTGTAGAGCCACCTGTGCCAGCACCTCTTGTCTCTCGACATGAACTCCCATCCTGAGGACCTGGAACTCGCTCCGGTCGCTCAAGAGAGCGCAGAGCCCCTCTCCGAACATGGATCTGTCCGAGATCACGAGTATGTGCATGCTAGCTCTCTTCCCAAAGCTTGGCGATACGTTCTCTCCAACTCCTTCCTTGAGCTGTGCGCGATGATTCGGCACAATGCAGTATACTCGCTTTGCGGCGCGGGGGAAACACCCGGGCAGGCGAATTTGATCAAGAAAAGGGGCTATCTTCTGATAGCCCCTTCGACATGGGAACCCGGTCAAGGATCACCCGGTCAGGCAAGATGTGCGCCGCTGTGGATGGCCCACTCGAGCCAGGCGCCGTGGTCCATCCGGGCCAGGCGGGAACTCAGGACTCCTCGACCAGCCCTTTTCGAACGGCGTACACGGCCGCCTGAATGCGATTTTGCAGGTGCAGCTTCTCAAGGATGTTCCGCAAGTGGATCTTGACAGTGTTCTCGGTGATGAACAGGGCTTCGGCAATCTGCCGGTTGGTGGCGCCTTCGGCGATCCACTGCAGGACCTCGATCTCGCGGACCGTCAGCGCCTCGCCCGTCTCGGGCGCGGGCGCCGGCCCTTCCGCCGGCTGCCTGAACTCTTGCAGGATCTTGGTCGCTATCGCCCCGGTAATGGCGGCCTCACCCCGCCGGGCTCCTTCCAACTGCTCGAACAACTGCCCGGGTTCCAGGTTCTTGAGCAGGTAGCCGTCGGCTCCCTGCTTGATCGCGGCAAACAGATCGGCGTCGTGATCCGACACGGTGAGCATGATGACGCGCACGTGGGGCATCTCGCGCTTGATGAGGCTCATGGCCTGAAGACCATCGCACTTGGGCATGTGGACGTCCATGAGGATGACGTCGGGCACCGTTTGCCTGGCGGCGTCGACGGCCTCGAGGCCGTTGCCGGCCTCGCCGACGACCTGAAAGTCCGGCCGCTGGTCGAGCAAGGCTGCCAGCCCGCAGCGGAACAAGGTGTGATCATCGACCAACAAGATACGCAGTGGATCATTCATTCTCTATCACTCTTCCCCGGCCAGGGACCCAAAGGAGCACTCTCGTGCCCTCGCCAGGCCCTGAACTCAACGTCAACTTGCCTCCAATGCTCGTCGCCCGCTCGCGCATCACCGACAACCCAAAGTGCAGCCCGCGGGTCTGGGCGGTCTGCTCCGGATCGAAACCGCGGCCATCGTCGTCAATGCTGACCTGCACGCCCGACCCGCAGGGCTCAAAACGGAGGCATACCCTGGTGGCGCTGGCGTGCTTGCGCACGTTGGTCAACGCTTCCTGGATAATGCACGAGACCTGCATGCTGGCATCGGCGCCCAGATCGGCAAGGGAAACGCCGTCGAGGATCAGCTCTGTCTTTAGCCTGTAGTGCGCCTGAAATTCGTCCAGGTAGGCCCTCAGCGCCGGCAAGAAGCCGACCTCGGAGGCCGTCGTCCTCAGGCTGAAAATGGCCTCGCGGGCATCGGCGTAAGCATCCTGTGCAATTCGCTTCACCTCGACAAGCTCTTCCTGCGCGCGCTCGGTTTGACCGTTCGCCAGCAGATGCTCGGCACTGGCGGCCTTCAGGTTCAGGTAACCCAGGAGCTGGCAGAGGCTGTCGTGAATAGAGCGGGCCACGCGGTTTCGCTCTTCGGCAGTGGCCAGCGAGCGCACGCGCTCGTAGAGCCTCGAGTTTTCGATGGCAACACCCAATTGCTGGCCCGCGGCGACCAGGAGGGCGATTTGCTCGGCGGACAGCTCGTGTCGCTCGGGGCCGGAGACGTGCATCACGCCCACAACCTTGCCGCGGGCACGGAGGGGCACGCCGACGTAGAACTTGACCACCTCCTCGCCCCTGGGAATAAAGGGCCTGGGGTCCTGTGCTGTGTCCTCGACCACCAACACCTTCTCTTCGCCGGCAACCCAGCCGGCCAGGCCGTCCCCCACCCTGACCTCCCTGAGGTGGTCGCACAGCCATTCGGGCAGGGCCTCTTGAGCAACCAGGCGAAGCACGGGTTCCTGCTCGTCCAGGAGAAAGACGGCACCACTCTTCAGGCCGATCAGGCGGATCGTCTCGCGGAGCACGGTCTGCAGGGTTTCCTCCAGCGAGGCGGTCTGGCTGATGGCCGAGGAAACGGTCTGCACCATGTTGGCCATGGAGGCACCCCAGCGCTCGATCTCGGCGCAGACCTTGCCCTGGACCGCCAGCGCTTCTTCCTTTGCCCTGAGCTGGTCCTGAATGGCTGAGTCGAGCCTCTGGCGCCGCTCGGATTCAAAGCCCCGCAGGATGCGCACCACAAAGAAGGCAAACGCAACTGTCGTGAGGGTGCGGAGAACCTGAAGCGCCAGGAGCCACGCAGGTCGCGGGGCTCCCACAATGCTGAGAATGGGAACCGCCATCAGGCCAGAGAGGACCATCTTCAGGCCGATGACGATGGCAGCACCCAGGCAGTCCCGGGCAACACTGTGCAGCTTGATCTTTTGGAGGACACTGCGTTGGGTGAGAAAGGCAAAAGAGGTCAGTGCGAGCCCGGGAGCATAGATCAGGTTTCGCGTCCAGGTCTCGACCATGGCGACGGCGTCTCCATGGGAGGCCTGGGATCGCGAGAGGATCGTCGCGACAACCCCCAGGAAGACGGCGGCCAGGACCCAGAAACCCGTGCGCAGCCAGGCATAGCCGGGGCGATGGGCGACGAGCAACTGCAAGCCAAACTGCACGAGTAGCAGGGAGGACAGGACCAGACAGAGCAACCGGACGGTATCGAGGACCAGGGCAGCATCTGGCGGAAGGGCGAATCCCCGGAGAATGAGGAACATCTGCAGCCAGTTCCCCAGGGAGGCCACGAGCCCCCAGGCCGCCAACAGGGGCAACCGTTTGCCCATGAGGGTCCAGTGGGTGCTGTGCGCCTCCAGAGCGACGGACAGGCCCAGGGCAAAGAAAGCAAGGCCATTGATAAAGAACAGAAGGCCGGCATCTCCCAACCAGTCCAAAACGCTGCCCATCATCGCCTACGCCACCACGCCTTCACCTCTATCGCCAGACCTTTTTTGTTGCCCGTCGCACCATTCTGACCACAGGTCGATTCTACCATGAAACGGACGTTGCGTCAACGATGGCCGGGGGGTGGTCCTGTTGCCCGGGATCGCCGAGAGCCCGCTCGGCGTTTCTCTTTACACGCAACTTGCCGACCTGGCGCGCGGCGATCCCGGCGGCAGTCAAAAAACGATGTAATAGCCGTATCAGTCCGGCCTGTTGACAGCTCAACAAACCTGGCGTGTACTCATCGCACCCATCATGAAGCCCTGCATCGCGGCCCATGAAAGGAGGCCTCTATGGCCGAAACCCTGAAGTCCGCCCCCGGTCCCAAGGGCCTGCCGCTCATCGGCAGCATCGGCGCCATGCGCGCCAAAGGCACGCTGGAGTTCTGGTACGAGCTGTGGCAGGAGTATGGCGACGTCGCCCGCGCCAAGATGGGACCGCAGCCCCTGATGCAGTTCGTCCGCCCGGAGCACGTCCAGCACATCCTGGTCAAGAACAAGGACAATTATGTCAAAGGCTTCAGCCACGACGGGCTGCGGATTCCGCTG
>JAAYZQ010000618.1 GCA_012514775.1 Anaerolineaceae bacterium | reverse complement strand
GCAATGTTGCGCGCCACCCCGCCGACGCTGACCCGGATCGTGCCCGGCGTCGACGTCCCGGCCCGGATGGGCTCGCGGGCCCGGCCCTTGGTGTCGATGCTGGCGGCACCGATGACGAGGATGTGGTCTGAACTACTGGTTGCCGATTGACTCATACCCTGCCTCACGCTGCCTATCTCCCACTGTCTTGTCTCACCGACATACCGCAGCCAAGTCCGTCTCCCATCTTACCCTACTTTGCCACAGTACCAGCCCACACAGTGAACCGAGCTTTCCAGGAAAAACTCGAGCCCCCGTTCGGGGTGGCTCTGCGCGTACCTCCGGCTGACCTCTTCCTTGAGGCGCCAGTTTGGCAGCACGATGAGAAAGGGATACCTCTCGTTGGCGGGCTCCAGGCAGATGTGATCTTGACGTCGGTAGAACCGCTTCAGGACGCTTTCGCTTTCCATCCTGTCCATACGCACGACCACGATCTGGCCATCAGCAGGCCAGTCGGCAGTCTCCTGGACGAGCACCACGTCTCCGTTCTGCACACCCAGGCCGACCATGCTGTTGCCATTGATCAGCAAGGCGAAATTGGCAAGTCCGAGGGCGGATACCTCAACATCTACCCAGTCCACAGGCTCTTCCCTGACGCGCAGCAGGCTGCCCGCGGATGTGGACCACATGGGAATCTTGACGAGGGTACCGGTTAACAGGGGGGGAGCCGGCTGTCCCAACGCCAGACCTTGCCGCAGCTCACGGATCCAGCGCACGACCTCGTCGCACTCGTTCATCATTCTTTTCGCGCACTCGTGAGCCCACATCCACTGCGAGCGTGCCTCGTCGAACGCTTCCAGGGCCCTGTCGTAGCTACCGATGGCGTCTGTTTCGAGGCCCAGGGACTGATACACCAGACCTAGCGCATAGTACGTCACAGCCAGGTTGTGCGCATGGCGGCAATCATCGTAGCAAGAAAAGTGAGATACGGCTTCTTCGCAGTACTCACGGGCCAGGACCAACTCGCCAGCATCCCGGCAGCGATCGGCCAGGCAAATGAGCACGATGGCGCCGCCACTGGCGTCGCCGCGGGCCAACAGGCGATGGGCGTCGGCCGCGAGCCCCTTGACCATATCCGTGTCACAAGCCTGAATCTGGCAGCACCTGGCCCGCAGGTCCTTACCCGCCTGAGAAAGGCTATCCAGCCAAAGTAGCGAGGAAGGATAGAGCTTGTAGCGTGCGAGGCTTCCCTGTTGCATCTCGCTCTCCAACCAGGCCAGGCCTACTGAACCCGGAGTGTACAAGAGGCGGTGAGGCTCCCGGCTCGTACTGTAACCGTCACCGCCCCGCGGAGCGGGCCGGCCATGAACCGCGAGTGTGCTACCCCATCGTTTGTGTGGGCGAGTGGTGGATCCGTCTGCCCGGGATGCGCCTCGAACACCACCGGGAGCCCATCGCCCGCGGCGTTGCCCCAGCCGTCCTCCAGGAGGGCAGAAAGGGCCACCTGTCCGTTGGGCTGCGTGCTGTCGGTGCTACATATAAGGACGACCTTCTGAGGCGGGCCAGGCAGAACCTGTAGTGAGACGGAATCCTTCGCCTGGCCGGCAGCCGCCGATACCTCGACGGGGCCCGGGGCAAGGCCGGCAGGCAGATGGGTCGCGGCCCGGCCACCCTCCGTGCCGGCAATCGCTGGCGAAGCCGACCCGCGGGAAGGTTGGAATGTCACCATCGTACCGT
>JAAYZQ010000087.1 GCA_012514775.1 Anaerolineaceae bacterium | reverse complement strand
TTGAACGCCCGGCTGAGGCGGCCCAGCTCGTCGCGCGAGCTCACCGGCACCTGCTGCTCCAGGTCGCCCCGGGCCACAGCGCCGGCCGCGGCCGTCAGGCGGCGCAGGGGGCCGGCGATGGCCCCCGAAAGGAGCAGACCCACAACGGCGGACAGGGCGAGGGCCACGGCCGTGGAAGCCAGCCAGAGCTGGCGCAGGTCGCGCACGACGGCCACCGCGTCGCGCAGGGGCTGGCTTAGATACACGGCGCCCACCAGCCGGCCCTGTGCCAGGACGGGCTGCGCGACGTACATGGCCGGATCGGGGCCGGTCTGCTCGACGTGGCTGGCGAACCGGCCGGCCAGGGCCTCGGCCACCAGGGGGTCTGCGGCCAGGCCGGCTCCCTGCTGCCCGCCCGCCGAGTCGACGAGGACGGTGCCTCGCTCGTCGAGGAGGCGGATGCGCGTGTCGAGCTGCGAGCTGAGCTGCAGGGAGGCATCGGCCAGGTATGCCAGGTCGAAGGTGCTTCCGGCCGCTCCGGCAGGCACCGGCGCGACGTTCTGCGCCTCCAGGGCCAGGTTGCTCTCCAGGCGCTGCTGCACGGTATTAAAGGCCGAGGGCGGCACGCTGTTCTGGGGATCGCCAGCCATGGCGCCGGGGACCAGGGCCTGGGCGGTGATGCGCGCCTGGGCGGCCAGGCTATCCTCCATGGCCTCCAGAAAATAGTCCTCCAGGAGGGAGAGGAGAAGGAGGCCCGAGAAGCCCATGGCCACGACAATGACGGCCAGATAGCTGAAGGTCAGGCGCGCGCGAATGCCCATCACGTCGGCCAGACCACCAGCTTGTAGCCCACGCCGCGGACCGTCTCGACGGCCTCGGCCTGGGGCGCGGCGGCCCGCAGCTTGGAGCGGAGGCGCTTGACGGCGGCATCCACCGCGCGCAGGTCGCCGAAATAGTCATAGCCCCACACCTGCTGCAGGAGTTGCTCGCGGCTCAACACCTGGCCGGCGTGGCGCACCAGGGTGAGGAGAAGGTCGAACTCCAGGGTCGTGAGGTCCAGGAGAGCGCCGTCCCAACGCGCCTCGCGGCTGGCGGGGTCCACGGCCAGCGGGCCGGCACGCAGGGCGGCGCCGTTGGGCGCGGGTGCGTGGCCCATCGTCCGGCGCAGCACGGTCTTGATCCGCGCCATCAGCTCTCGAACGCTAAAGGGCTTGACCACGTAGTCGTCGGCTCCCAGCTCCAGGCCTACCACCCGGTCCACCTCCGAGTCGCGGGCGGTGAGCATGATGATGGGCACGTCCTGCTCGCGGCGCAGGGCACGGCACACCTCCAGCCCGTCCAGGCGGGGCAGCATCAGGTCCAGGACGATGAGGTCGGGCTTTTCGCGGCGGGCAGCGGCCAGGGCCTCTTCTCCGTCACGGGCGACGACGACCTCATAGTTGGCCCGCTGCAGGTTATAGACCAACACGTCGACGATGGGCGGCTCGTCGTCGACGACCAGGATTCGGGCAGCCAACGGTTCCTCCACGGCTCGGTTCTTCCCTTCGATCTTAGCAGATGTTGTCCCGGCCGTCAAGCTGCCCCGGAAGTAGATTGCACGCCGGCTGTGACAGGAGTGTGACGGCATGGCGACAGTGGCAGCACAAGGACGACCTTTTCGTAATTAATATACTTTTAACTTGACAAATTAACCCCCGGAGGGTATAATGCAGTCGTGCCCGGGGGAACTGCCGGGCGCAGCGGAAATCAACGAACCAACGATCTAAGGAGGATAGAAATGGCGCACGAACTTCCACCGCTCCCTTATCCCTACGATGCCCTGGAGCCCTACATTGACGAACAGACCATGCGACTGCATCACGATATCCATCATCTGGGCTACGTAAAAGGATTGAACACCGCCGAGGAAAAGCTGGCCGAGGCCCGCAACTCGGGGGATTTTGCCCTGGTAAAACATTGGTCCCGCGAGGCCGCGTTCCACGGCGCGGGGCACCTGCTGCACAGCATCTTCTGGACCAACATGACCGCCGCCGACCGCACCACACCGGCGCCCAGCGGCGAGCTGGCCCAGGCCATTGACCGCTCTTTTGGTGGATTCGAGGCCTTCAAGGCCCACTTTCAGGCGGCGGCCAACGCCGTCGAAGGCAGCGGCTGGGGGATCCTCGCCTACCGGCCCAACGACGACAGCCTGGTTGTCCTCCAGGCCGAAAAGCACCAGAACCTGACCCAGTGGGGTGTGGTACCCCTGCTCGTCCTCGACGTCTGGGAGCACGCCTACTACCTGAAGTATCAGAACAAGCGTCCGGAGTACGTCAAGAACTTTTTCAACATCATCAACTGGGAAGACGTCGCGGAGCGCTTCCGGCGCGCCCGGCGCTAGGATCCAGACACGGCGGCCCTGTGCCAGGCAGCCAGGCGAAGAAGCGCCGCACACGCGGAGAGCAAGGGGGACGCCGTTAGCGGCGTCCCTTTTTCTTGAATTTTTGTCCAACCGGCTACGGCCGGAAAGGAGAGCAAACATGTCCAATGCCATCTATCAGGTGCCGGTTCCGCACAACGAGCCGGTCTTTGACTATGCCCCCGGCACGTCCGAACGTGCCCAGCTCGAAAACGTCCTGCGCGAAATGTCGTCCCAGCAGATCGAGATCCCGCTCGTCATCGGCGGGGAAGAGGTGCGCACGGGCAACGTCGGCCAGGCGGTGATGCCCCACAACCACGGCCACGTCCTGGCCACCTATCACAAGGCCGGTCCCGCCGAAGTGGAGCGCGCCGCGGCGGCGGCCCGCGAGGCGTGGGAGGACTGGAGCCGCATGCCGTGGGAGGCGCGGGCCGCGCTCTTTCTGAAGGCCGCCGATATCCTGACCTGCCGCCGCCGCGCCGAGATCAATGCCGCGGCCATGCTGGACCTGAGCAAGACCGCCCACCAGTCCGAGATCGACGCCGTGGCCGAGCTGGCCGACTACTGGCGCTACAATCCCTACTACATGATGGAGATCATGCAGCCCCAGCCCGCCAATGTGCCCAGCGTCTGGAATATGACCGAACAACGCCCCCTGGAGGGCTTTGTTTTTGCCATCAGCCCCTTTAACTTTGCGAGCATCGCCGCCAACCTGCCCAGCGCCCCGGCCATGATGGGCAATACGGTCGTCTGGAAGCCGGCCTCGTCGGCGGTTTACAGTGGCTACCACCTCATGCGCCTGATGCAAGCCGCGGGCCTGCCGCCCGGGGTCATCAACTTCTTGCCGGGCGACGGCGGAACCGTGGGCGAGCCACTGCTCACCCATACCGACCTGGCCGGCGTGCACTTTACAGGGAGCACCGGCACCTTCCACCGCATCTGGCAGACGGTGGGGAGCAACATCGGCCACTACCGCTCCTACCCGCGGCTGGTGGGCGAGACGGGGGGCAAGGACTTTGTCCTGGCCCACACCTCCGCCGACGTCCCGGCGCTGGTCACCGCCCTGCTGCGCGGCGCCTTCGAGTACCAGGGCCAGAAGTGCTCGGCGGCCAGCCGTGCCTACATCCCCGACAACCTATGGCCCGAGGTCCGCGATGGGCTCGTGGCCGAGCTGGAGACGGTCAAGGTGGGCGACGTGGCCGATTTCAGCAACTTTATGGGGGCCGTCATCGACGCCGAAGCCTACAAACGGATCGTGGACTATGTCGAGCTGGCGCGTTCGTCGTCCGAGACCCGCATCCTGGCCGGCGGCGAGTACGACGACAGCGTGGGCTATTTCGTACAGCCCACCGTGGTCCAGACCGAGAACCCGCACCACCGCCTCATGGAGGAAGAGATCTTTGGCCCGGTGCTGACGGTGTACGTCTACCCCGAAAATGAGTGGGAGAAGGCGCTGCACCTGGTGGACACCACGTCGCCTTATGCCCTCACCGGTGCGGTGTTTGCCCAGGACCGGCGGGCTGCCCACCAGGCAGTCCAGGCCTTGCGCCACGCCGCGGGCAACTTTTACATCAACGACAAACCCACGGGCGCCGTGGTGGGGCTCCAGCCCTTTGGCGGCAGCCGCGCCTCGGGTACCAACGACAAGGCGGGCAGCGCCCTGAACCTGGAGCGCTGGGTGACGGCGCGCACCATCAAGGAGAACTTTTGCCCGCCGACGGACTATCGCTATCCCTACATGGACGAGGGGTAGGGCCGGGGTTTACGCCTTCTGGCGGTGCAGCTCCGGATCGACCACCCTGGCCATCTTCTTCTCGTCCAGGCGGCCGCCCAGGAAGGCGTTGACCCGCGCCGCCTGGGCGGCCGGGTCGGCCAGCACGTCGCTATAATGGACGTAGAGCACGTCCATGGCCGGCTGGCCGGCCAGCCACGATTCCATCTGTGACAAATGGCGCGCAAAGAGGCGCGCCATTTCGGCGTCGTCGATGCGCTCCCTGTCCTCACCGCGACGCACGAGCATCTGGCGCTGCGAAGCCAGGATCTCGTTCATGTGGCGCTGCATAAAGATGACCCGGTATCGATACTCAGGGGGCAGGTGCTTCAAGAGAGCCGAGATCATCTTGACCGCCTTGCCCCGGGCCTCGGGCAGCCACTCCCGGTCCTCCTCGATCTGCTTCACCCGCTCGAACTCGAAGTAGCCGCGTGGGTTGTCCTCGTCGGCCGTCCGCACGTTGTCCGTCAGCATCGGCAGCCCGCCGGCCTGCAGCATTTTCATCATCATCGAGGTGCCCGACCTGGGCAGCCCCGAAACTATCACGATGGGTTGATCTGTCATTTTACCTACCCCCCTGCCCCCCTCCCGGAGCGGGAGGGGGAGATTTTGTGCTCTGTTCTGCTACCTTCGTGCCCCCCGGTTTTCCTCCATCCCCCGCACCGGGGGAGGGCCGGGGAGGGGGTGGATCCAGGTCATCTCAGCACCAGGGGCAAGAACAGGCGCTCCGGGAGCTGGACCACCGTGGTAAAGGTGTCCTCCCAGGGACCGGCCGGCCAGTCTTCGACGTTGCCCGCTGCATCGCGCGCCCGGCTGCGAAAGGTATACGTGTGGCCCGGCCAACCCCGGAACTGGCCGGTGATGAGCGTGGTGTTCACCTGCCAGTCGACCCACGGCGCGTCGACGTCGCCGTCGCGCACCTGGACGTCATAGCCGGCGATGCCGCCCCCCATGTCGGTGCCGCTCCAATGCACCCAGAAGCTGGGGCCGCTCTCCGGCGGAAGCGGCTCCACGCTGGAGCGGGGCGGCCAGCAAACCTGCTCGTCTGTGGCGGCCAGGAACTCGTCGCCGCTAAAGGCGGCCACCAGCAACTCCTCCGGCCCTGCCCCCAGCCCGGGGGCGTCCCGCAACGTCGCGGCGCCCGGCGGCAGGTCCATCTCCTCTTCTTCCCACAGGAGCGTGCAATCGGCCTTCCGCCAGATCTGCACCGTGGCCGTGCGCTGCCGGGACGAGAGGAGGCCCAGGTGCAGCACGCCATCCTCGGCTTGCAGCCCGATGGCCATCTTCTCGTTGGCCCAGCTCAGGGCCGGCAGGTCGCGCAGCGGCAGCCAGGTCTCGGTCCAGCCCAGGGTCTGGTTTTGTTCCAGGGTGATGCTGTCCCAGAACGTGGGCGACGGCCCGCCGTGAAACTCGACGTAGGTGCTGCCGTCGTCCGTCCACAGGTTCGAGTCGAGGGGCGAGGCCCAGCCAAAGCCAAAGCCCTTGACGCCGCGGATGCCCTGGCCGGGGAACACCCGGGCCAGGCCGCGGCCCAGGGCGCCGTCATAGACGCCGGTCCAGTCCTCGGCCGCGCCGGGGCGGGCAAAGAAACCCAGCCACTTGTCCCAGTTGCCCAGCCGGGAATAGTCCACGCCGCCGTGCTCCGGCCAGCTCAGGACATCGCCGGCATTGAAATTGCCCGAGCTATGGACCGTCACCTCGTCGACGGGCAGGACAAAGCGCAGGTCGGGACCCACGGTATTGGGGGCGCCGGGGGCCAGCATGGCATTGTGCCAGAACTTGAACGTCACGGGCGAGGGGGTGGGGTTCACCAGCCAGGGCTTGAGCTGAAAGGCCGCCTGGTCCGCCGGCAAAAAGACCGTGATCTCGGCGCGGATGCGGTCGCCGGCCTTGCTGTCCCAGAGGGTGATGCGCGCCCCCTCCGCCGTGACCTCAGTCTCGTAGCCCCAGGGCACGGCCCACTCGAAGCCGTGCTCGTCCACGGGCAGGCACCACTCCACGCCGCCGGCCGCCAGCCACCAGAGCTGCAGGTCCGGCTCCTTGTCGGGCCCCCAGGGCGTGGGCTTGATGACGGGGTTCTGATAGAGCAGCTCCTCGCCGGTCGTCTTGTCGGTGATGCCATACAACCGGCCGCCCAACTCGGGCAGAAAGGTCAGGCGCAGCCAATCGTTCTCAAGGACGACGCCGGTATAGTCCTGGGGCGCGGGCTGCGGGTTCGAAGCCTCGTAGGCCGGACGGTCCAGCCAGAGATAATCGATATTGTACGCGTCCGAATGGCGGGTCTCCAGGAAGCCGGCGTAGGGATAGGTGTCGATGGTGAGCGTGGTCTCGTAAACCTGGGCGGCGGGAACCCTCCCCTGGCCCGTGGCGGGCAGGGGCACGAAGGCCATCAGCAGAACGGCCACTACCAGGAATCGCATG
>JAAYZQ010000617.1 GCA_012514775.1 Anaerolineaceae bacterium | reverse complement strand
GTAAAACAAGCTCCACCCTGCTCTTGATCACCTGGTAACGGTCGCCGTCGATCTTCCAGCTTGTCGGCGCTCTCCGAGCTGGCCCCGCTTCCTGGCCTCACCCCGTAACCGGGCAATCTTGCGCAAGGCGACAGTCCGTGCTACAATAGTGACTGACTGACCAGTCAGTCAGAAATGTTGGTCGACAGGAGAAACCATGGCCGAGACTGTGAGCAAACGTGAGCAGTTGCGCGGAGAGCGTCGCCGCCAGATCATAGAGGCCGCCCTGGCGGTCTTTGCCGAAAAGGGGTTCAACGCGGCCAAGGTCTCCGACGTGGCCGCCCGGGCGGGGGTCAGTCAGGGGACCATCTATTTGTACTTTGAGGGGAAGGAACAACTGCTCGTCCAGGCCCTCGGCGCATTTTTCGACGACTTTGGCCAGGGGACGATCAGCGCCCTGGAGGCATGGCCAACGTCCGCCGGCAAGCTGCGTGCGCTGGGCCGGGTTCTGGCGGAATTCGCGGTAGAGGCCGGAGGTCTGTTCACCCTCTTTCTCGAGTTTTGGGCATCGAGTTCCCACCGTGAAGAGTCCGGGCAACTGTGGACCAGTATGCTGGCCAAGTACAAGGACCTGGTGGTCGAGCTTGTCAAGGAGGGGGTTTCAAACGGCGAATTCAAGCCGGTGGACGCCGAGTCACTGGTATGGGCCATGATGGCTACCTACGATGGCCTGGCGGCCTATGTCATGCTCATGCCTGACCTGGACCTGGTTCGGGTCAGCCAGGCCTTTGTCGACACGCTGCTGGAAGGGCTGCAGGCCGGGACCCAGGGCGATGTTGTTGGGCGTTAGGTTCAAGACGGTCGCTCTCTTGCAGACCACTGGCCAGGGGAGGCTCCGATGATGATCAATATCTGTTACTTCAGTGGCACGGGAAACACGGCCTGGGTCGTTGAGCAATTGGCCGGGCGCTTGACCGAACTGGGAGACGAGGTCCGATGTTTCTCCTCTGAGGAAACCGACCCGTGACAGGGCGCTCTGTTGAGCTGCGACGTGCTGGGTATCGCGTTCCCGGTGCACGGATCGTGGGCACCCAGGAACTTGCGCGAGTTTCTGGCCGAGCTGCCACCAATGGGCGGCTTACCACTGTTCGCGTTGGCCTGTGCTGCGTACGCTGCCGGAGATGCAGCCTGGTATGCCGTGCGCCCGCTGGTCGCCAGGGGTTACGTGCCCTTTCTGTATGCCAACGTCTTTATGCCCAACAACCTCCTGTTCCCCGTCCCGAAGCCAGAGCAGGCCCGAAGGATCGTTGAGAGGGCAAAACGAAAGGTGGAGCGCCTGGCCCCGCTCATCCACGAGGGCCGGCGGCATAGCGAAGGCGTCCACCCACTAGGCTGGCTCATCGGGTTGGCGCAGCGCCCGGCCGCCGAGTCGACAGAGCGCTGGATGAGCCGTCGCCTTTTTGCCGGCGAGGCCTGCACCCACTGCGGCCGGTGCGCAGAGCACTGTCCGGTGGGCGGTATCGAGATTGTAGGCGAGGAGGTTCGCTTCACGGATGCTTGTATCCTCTGCATGCGTTGCTATCACCAGTGCCCACGGCAGGCGATCCAGTGGACCCGTCTCTCCCGGAATCAGGCCATCTTTCGAAGGTATCGAGGTCCAGCTCAGGAGGTATCGTAATGGCAAGGGAAGCCCAGGTTGAAATGCGAAACGTGACGAAAACCTACCAGATGGTCGAAGTACGGGTCCATGCCCTTTGCGGGCTGGACCTGTCGGTGCGAGAGGGTGAGTTTGTGGTCATCGTAGGTCCTTCGGGGTCGGGCAAGACAACGACGCTGAATCTCATCGGCGGCTTGGACTCGCCTACGAGCGGGGAACTGATCGTAGCCGGGACCGACGTCGCCGCCTACGACGACAAGACGCTGACTGCCTACCGCCGCGACCAGATCGGCTTTATCTTCCAGTTCTTTAACCTCTTGCCCACCCTAACAGCCAGCGAAAACGTCGAGTTTGCCCTCGAATTGGTGGAGAGGAACAGCCGTACAATCCGCCCGCGGGCACTTGCCCTCCTGGAAAAGGTGGGGCTGGGCGAGCGAGCCGGCCACTTTCCCAGCCAACTGTCAGGAGGCGAGCAGCAGCGAGTGGCCATTGCCCGCGCCCTGGCCAAGGACCCGCTCATCCTCCTGGCCGACGAGCCGACGGGAAATCTCGACTTTCGCATGGGCCAGAAGGTGCTGCGCGTGATGCAGGATCTGAACCAGCAGGAAGGGCGGACGGTGATCCTTGTGACCCACAACACAGCCATAGGCCAGATGGGCGATCGGGTGGTGCACCTGCGCGACGGCCAGGTTGCCCACGTCGAGGTTCACGAACAACCCCTCGACGCCGGACAGATCGAGTGGTAAGGTCATGAAAAAGATCAATCTCAAGCTGTGGCGAGACATCGGCCAGCAGAAATGGCAATTCACGGCCCTGGTCGTCGTTATCCTCTTGGGGGTGCTCAGCTATGGTGGTATGATGGGCATGATAGACGACGTGGAAGCCTCCCTCGACCACACACTGGACCGGTTGCGCTTTCAGGATTTCGTGGTCGTCCTGGAGGGGACTGCGCCGGAAAGCCTGGTGCAGGACGTGGCTGCCCTGGACGCGGTTGAGGCGGTGACCGGGCGGTTGGTGATGGACGTTGGCCTGGACATCAGCGAGGATAACCAGGCCCGCGCACGGCTGGTGGGGATGCCCACTGGCGCCCAGGCACCGGTGAACCAGATTTACCTGAAGCAGGGGCGTTATCTGCAAGAGGGGGACGGGCTGGTGGCCGTCATGGACCACCATCTGGCCGAGTATTACGGCTATGGGCCCGGCACCGTACTGCACCCCATCGTCGACGGCGAGCGCCTGGACGTCCAAGTGGTGGGGGTGGGCGTCAGCCCCGAGTACTTGATGGCAGTGGCCTCTGCGGAGAACGTGTTGCCCTCGCCCAGTGGCTTTGCCGTCCTGTTCATGCCCCAGCCCGCCGTGCAGAGCCTATTTGGAGCCGAGGGGACCATCAACGAACTGAACCTCCGCCTCCGAAACCAATCGCCGGACGATCTGGACCGGGCGATCGCCCAGGTCAAAGAGGCACTTGGCGCCACGCCTGTCCGCACAGTGGTCAAGCGGGCCGACAACCCCTCCTACAGTCTGTTGCGGCTCGATCTGGAGGGGGGGCGAGAGATGATGAGCATGGTGCCCTCCATGTTCCTGGTCGTCGCAGCCATGTCCATCTACGTGCTTCTCAGCCGCCTGGTGCAGAGCCAACTGCCCCACATTGGCGTGGTCAAGGCTCTGGGTTACAGCCGCTGGGCGGTGATGCGCTACTATCTCCTCTACGCCGGCCTCATCGCCGCCATCGGCTCGATCCTTGGTTTCGCTTTGAGCTACCCGGTTGGGCAGGCCTTTGTTCGGGCGTACGCTGCCGAATTCGGCCTTCCCTTTGTCACCGCCGAGTTTCACCTGGAGGCAGCCGTCGAGGCCATTGGCATCAACCTGGCCGTCGCCCTCCTGGCCGCCTGGCTGCCGGCCTGGGCTTCGGCGCGCATCACACCGGCCCAGGCGATGCGCTTCGATCCGTCGGTGGCCCTGGTCAAGGGCTCGGTTCCCTGGCTGGAACGGCTGCTGGGCCTCGTCTTTCACCTGAGGACCGGCACGAAAATCGCGTTGCGCAATCTCTTTCGTAATCGGCGGCGCACGGTAACTACGGTACTGGGCTTTGTCTTTGCCTTCATCGTCCTCCTGACTTGTTGGGCCATGTTCGACGCCATGGGCCACATGATGAAGGTCCAGTTCGAGGAAACGGACCGCTGGGACCTCCAGGCCCTCTTTTCTCAGCCCAAGCCTTATGCGCTCATGGAGCAGATCGAGACTTGGCCGGGGGTGGAAGCGGTCGAACCGGTGATCACATCCCCGGTGACGATCGAAACCGGGGACGAAAGCCACAACGCCTTCCTGGTGGCCCTTCATCCCGACAGCGTGCTGCACGGTTTCCAGCTTCCCCGGGGCAAATCGCCATCGGCAGTGTTGGTGCCGGGCTACGCCCTGCTCTCTCCCAATGCTGCCACGAAGTGGGGCCTCCAAACGGGCGACCAGGTCACCCTGCAGACACCCCTGGGTAGCCAACAGGTCACTGTAGACGCCAGCAATGCTGAGGTGATGAGCCCTGGCGTGTACGTCAGCCTCGATTGGCTGCAAGAGGAATTCGCCGGCAACCAGCAGCTCTTGAATGGTCTGTGGCTCCAGGTAGACGAGGCACATCAGAAGGATGTGCTCAAGATGCTTTATCGCCTGCCTGGCGCGGCCAGTGTGGACCTCAAGGAAGAGATTGCCGTGGGCTGGCAGTCGCTCATGGGGCTGTACTACGTGATGATGGGAATGTTCCTTCTCTTTGCACTGGTGATCGCCGCCGCCGTCATCTTTAACACGATGACCGTCAGCGTGCTGGAGCGCCAGCGAGAGCTTGCCACCATGCGTGCCCTGGGCCAGGGCCGGGGCCGCCTGCAGGCCATGATCACCATGGAGACCCTGCTGGCCGGCGTGCTGGCGCTGGTGCCGGGATTGGGCCTCGGAGTGGCAGGCACGTATTATCTCTTCCAGTTGTTCAGCGCGTCTGCCGATTTCTACCTGCCGTTCAACATCGCCCCGCGGAGCTTTGGCATCGTCACCCTGCTCATCCTGGGCACAGCGCTGCTCTCACAGTTGCCGGCCATGCGCCGGGTGAACCGCATGGACCTGGCTGAGGCGACCAAGGTGATGGCCTAGGTCTCATCCATCCCGGCCGTGGCGGCGGATATTGCCAGGCCCCAGCCGAGCACGGGGATTATCAAAAAGAGCTGGCCCCTTGAGGCCGGCTCTCGCCAGTTCTGTCAGAAGCCCTACTCGGCCCGCCGCCGCCACACCATGAGCGCCGCGGTGATGCCCACCAGGAGGACGAGGACGGCTGCCAGGCCATACTCGATGAGGCGCAGC
>JAAYZQ010000616.1 GCA_012514775.1 Anaerolineaceae bacterium | reverse complement strand
TGCGTGCTCTATCTTTTGGCAGGTTTTCGGGCAGCTTCTTTGCGTTCTTCCCTTCGTTTTTCAACGGAATATACACGGGACCACAAAGCACCGGGAA
Source organism: Anaerolineaceae bacterium (assembly GCA_012514775.1). The sequence continues at coordinate 11,757 of JAAYZQ010000616.1, read as the reverse complement.
CTATGACTGGGGACATCTCTGGTTCCTTGCCTACCTCTTTGCTTTCTCGGCGCTGGCGCTGCCGGTGTTGCTTTCCATCCGGCGAAATGGAGAAGCGTCTCGCATCCTTTCCGTTGCTCGTCATTTTGCCACGATGCCGCTGTTGTTACTCCCCGCGCTCTGGACAGGCCTCCTGGAGGCGCTATTCAGACCGGGCTGGCCTGGAGCTTTTAACCTCGTCAGCGACTGGGCCAACGTCTCCATGTTCCTCTCCTTCTTCCTTGCGGGATACCTCGCAGGATCCGCGCCCGAGTTGCTCCAGGCATTTGAGGTACACAGGCGGCCCGCCTTGATTCTTGGCGCCACAGCATTCCTTGCCAGGATTGCGACCTACGCATTGGTGGCTGTTCCCGACGGCTACAACGCCGCCAACGTTGTTGCGCAGGCATTTCGGGGTCTCGCTGCCTATGGGCTTGTCATCGCTGCTATGGGCTATGGTCGGCGCTACTTGAATGTGCAAGGCAAGATGTTGGGAATTGCCCGCGACCTCTCCTTCCCACTGTTCATCCTGCACTATGCTCCGCTCACTGCGGCGACGTACCTGCTGTTGAATAGCGGCCTGTCCATCTGGACCAGATGGCTTCTCGCCGTGGCCGCGTCGTGGAGTTTCGTAGTAGTGTTCACATTCCTGGCACGGTTCATACCACCGGTCAGGAGTTTCTTTGGCATACGGCAGCCATCGGTCAGGGCCAAACAGAGACCGGGACCCATCGCAAGTCGTTGAAGCCGCCTTCACCATCCCCCGGCGACAAGCGGGCGCCGGACAAGCGGATCGTCGAGGGCTGGTCCACGGCGAGTTGGTCGGCTGTCAGATTGGCAATCAGCTCCACGATTATCTGGTTCTGTTGCTCCGACTCGATCACCCTGCGTTGGAAGTCGTCCCCAAGCTTGCGGGACCTGAAGCACCATGTCTGATCCCCGCTTCCGGTCGAGCATCTGAGGAGTAATGGCCGTTCCACGGCCGCCAGGAAAGAGATCTGCCCGCCGCCCCGCCTTCCGGCCACCCTCCCCTGGTCGCGGCCATTTTGTCACAGCATTGTCACGCCCCCATCATGGCGCCTATCACCTGGCTTGTATACAATGAGCCAACCCATTTCTCGGAGAGAGGCAGCGTGGCATGGAAGAGATCGTGACTCAGAATAGCAGTATTCTGCTCTTTGTTGTCGTTGGCTTTATCGGCCAGATGATCGATGGTGGCCTGGGCATGGCCTATGGCGTCAGTGCCAACTCGGTTCTCCTCGCCTTTGGCATTCCCCCCAAACTGGCCAGCGCCAGTGTCCACGCCGCAGAGGTCGTTACCACGGCCATCTCGGGCTTTTCCCACGCCCAGGTGGGCAACGTGGACAGGCGCCTGGTCCTGAGGCTCATTCTGCCGGGCGTCGTGGGCGGTGTCAGCGGCGCCTACCTGCTGACGCAGGTCAACGGCGATATGATCAAGCCCTTCATCGCCATCTATCTGCTGATCATGGGCCTGGTGATCCTGGTTCGGGCATTCATGAAAATCGTCGAATCCGAGATCAAGAAGGGACTCATCCCTCCCCTGGCGATTTTCGGAGGTTTTTTCGATGCGATTGGCGGTGGCGGGTGGGGCCCCATCGTTACGACCACGCTGGTGGCCACCGGCAAGAAGCCCCGCTTTGCCATCGGCTCGGTCAACCTCAGCGAGTTCTTTGTGACCCTCTCCATGTCGGTGACGTTCATCCTGACCATCGGCAACCTGGTCGACTACTGGCACATCATCCTGGGCCTTCTGATCGGCGGAGCCATTGCCGCTCCCCTGGCCGCGTACGCCTGCAAGTGGATCCCGCAGAAGGTCATGATGATCCTGGTCGGCCTGCTGATCGTCTTTCTCCAGGTGCGCACCTTGCTCGGCCTCTGGTTCGGCATCAAGATCCTGTAGGCTCGTCCTTTCGATAGGGAAGGGCGAGGCAGGCTCTTGCGGTTACAGCCCGGCGCGCTCTATCAGGTACAACAGGAAGACGATCAGGGCGCCCAGGGGAACGATAATGACCCAGTCGTTCACCTTGAAGAGCTGTGGCAGGGTCAGGTCGCCAAAGCCGCCGCGTTTCAGGATGCCGTCTCGAGCGCGGGGATAAAGGACGGCAAAGAGCCAGGAACCAAGCAGGATGCCGGCCAGCCCGGCTACGGCAGCGTCCAGGTAGCCGTTGCCGATGGCGCCGGCAATGGTACCGGGACAATACCCCAGGAGCGCAAAGCCCAGGCCAAAGATCAGGCCCCCGATAGCGTTCTTGCCCCACGAGCCGGATTTCGGAGCGAGCTCGATCCAGCCCAGGCTTTTCATGAGGTGGATGCCGATCATGCCCGTCACCACGGCCGAGAGCATGATCTTGAGCACGGTAAAATCGGTCAGCAGCAACTGCCCGAGAATGACGTCGTACTTGGTCACGCCACCCTTTTGTAGCAGAAAGCCAAAGACGATGCCAAACAGGAGCCCCCAGGCCAGAGGCAGTTTGGTTTTCATCCGGTTTCTCCTCTCAGGCGACCAGGGCAAAGAGGAGCGCGGCCATCAAGATTCCGCCGACGAAAAAGCAGATGGCCGAGATCCAGCTCGACACGGCAAGCTGCATGGTGCCGCTGATGCCGTGCCCGCTGGTGCAGCCGCCGGCCCAACGCGAGCCCAGGCCCAGGAGAACGCCGCCCAACAGGGCAGCGATCAGCCGGATCGGCACGTTCGTCCCGAAGGCGGCAGCCCACCGGGATGGAACCCACTGCCACTGGAAGTCGCCAGAGAGAAGCGACGCAACCAGCGCCCCCACGACCATTCCGAGGACGAGCATCCACTGCCAGTCCACGGCCGGTTTGACCTCCTGGTAATAGGGCCGGGTCTCTACCTTTGGGCCGCGCAAGAGCTTCTCGATCATGCCGGCCGACCGGGCGAAGGAGGTGGAGCAGCCGATGGGCTTGTGGGAGATCAACCAGGTAAGCCAGCTCAGCACGCCGATGCCGATGCCCACCACATAGGGTGACCAGGTGGTCTCTGTCAACCAACTCATCGCCTGGACCTCTGCCAGGATCTGAGAGCGGAGGGGCCGAGGGTGACGCTGAAAAAGCGCGACCCGTGCGGATTCTCGCAGACGTCGCACTGCCGGGCATAACCGGCGGCGCTGTAACCCGTCATCCCGCCGGCCACGTTGTGCACCTCGCGAAAGCCGTGCTGCTTGAGGATGCTGGCCGCCAGGCTGGACCGGTTCCCCGAGCTGCACACTACAAAGGTGGGCTTGTCGGGGTCCAGCTCGGCGTAGCGGGTGCGCAGATCGGGGGCGGGGATGTTGACCGCGCCGTCGATGTGGCTGTCCTCGAACTCGAGGGGGGCGCGCACGTCCACCAACACCATGTTGGAGGTGCCGGTGACCCTGTCGTGCAGGTCCTGGGCAGAGATCAGGTGGACGTCCTCGGTGCGGCGTCCGGCCATGGCCCAGGCGGCCATCCCGCCGTACAGGTAGGCCACTATGCAGTCCAGTCCCACGCGGTGGGCCCACAGGGCGGCGGTCTGGGCGTCCTCGTAGTCCTCGGCCACGATCAAGATCTCCTCGTCCATGGGCAGCACCCACCCGGCAAAGGTCGGGAAATTGCCGGCCAGGTCGAGGCTCCAGGCGCCGGGCACGTGCAGGCTGGCATAGGCCGTATAGCTGCGCACGTCTACCACCGCCACGTTCGGATCCTCCATTCGCTTGCGGAAGTCGTTGGGCCTCAGTTCCTCCAGCGAAGGCAGGTCGGCCAGCAGCGCCGGGCCACGGCGGTTGATCTCGCTGCACCGCTCAAAGTGATCGGGGGCGGGGGGCATCTCGGACGTGAGCGAGTGGACAAAGCTGTCCCTGTCGAGCTGAAGTGCGGCGTTGTGGCGGCGCTCGTAGCCGATGGTGGACTGCCACTTGGATCCGATGGAGCGGCCGCAGAGCGAGCCGGCGCCGTGGGCGGGATAGACCTCCACGTGGTCGGGCAAGGGCAACAATTTCTGGTGCAGGCTGTCGTAGAGCTGCCCGGCCAGCTCTTTGGCCTGCTCGGGAAACAGGTCGGGCCGGCCCACGTCGCCTACAAAGAGCACATCGCCCACAAAGACGCCGATAGGGCCATCGCCGCGGGACGTGTCGGTCACGACGTAGGAGATATGCTCGGGCGTGTGGCCGGGGGTTTCCAGCACGCGCAGTTGCACGTGTTCGAGCTCGATCGTTTCGCCTTCGGCGAGGGGGACGTGGTCGAACGTGCATTCAGCCGACCGCGGCGCATAGATCTTGGCGCCCGTCTGCCTGGCCAGATCCATGTGGCCGGACACGAAATCGGCGTGGAGATGGGTCTGCAGGATGTGGGTGATGGTCATGCCCATCTCACGTGCCTGCTCGATATAGATGTCTACGTCACGCTGGGGGTCGACGATGGCACAGCTTGACTTGCCGGCCAGGATGTAGGAGCTGTGGGCAACCTTGTTCAAGAAAAAGTGCTTTAACAGCATAGCGCATACCTCTCTCGGCTTTTCTCGATGCGAGGCGCCGCGCTGCTGTCAACGCACCTGCCGTCATTATACTCCCAGGCCATAGGTACTGCAAGTGGGCCCCACTTCGCGGCACTTTCGCCGGGGTGGAGGTCGGAGGTGCCAAAGGCGCGGGACGACCTGCAGAACCAGAATATTTCTTCCCAACCTGTCGATTTTCGGCAGCGGGATTCGACAACATGATGAACAATCGCGTGTTCGGGGCGTGCTCAGCGCGTTCCGTGTGACGTATCTTGGTGAAAGGGAGGTTCTCTATGCCAACAACCATTTCCAGGGATGGCACGACCATCGCCTTTGAACGATCCGGTCATGGACCGGCGCTCATCCTCGTGGACGGCGCGCTTATTCATCGTGCGCTGGACGCGGCCGCTGGACAACTGGTCGAGCTGTTGGCCCCGCACCTGACCGTGTTGCGCTACGATCGGCGGGGACGAGGCGAGAGCACGGACAGGCAGCCCTTTGCCCTGCAGCGCGAAATCGAGGATATCGAAGCTCTCATCGGCGAGGCGGGCGGCTCCGCGTCCTTGTATGGCATCTCCTCGGGTGCAGCCCTGGCCATGGAAGCGGCCATTGCCCTTCCGAGCAAGGTCGAGAAGCTCGTCATGTACGAAGCTCCGTACAACTTGGACGAGGCTGCCCGGGAGGCGTGGCGGGAGTACAGAAGGCGGCTCGAGGAGCTGCTGGCTGCCGGCCGCCGGGGTGATGCGGTGGTGCTCTTTGCCATGCTGGTGGGCATGCCCGCCGAGCAGGCCGACGAGATGCGCCGGATGCCCACGTGGCCGGCATGGGAGGCCGTGGCGCCCACCCTGGCCTATGACGCCGCGGCACTCGGAGAAGACGCCTCGGTGCCGGTCGAGCGGGCACGGCGGGTTCCGATGCCAGCGCTGATCATGGCCGGCGGCGAGACCTATCCGTTCATGCACGACACGGCGAGGGCACTGGCCGCCGCCATGCCTCACGCCGAGTACCGCGTTCTGGAAGGCCAGACCCACGAGGTCTCGCCCGAGGCGCTGGCACCGGTGTTGATCGAGTTCTTGACCGCGCAACCGGCAGCGGTTGGCGCAGCACACTTGACAAAAGACTGAAAGGAAGATCCGATGCGAAAGCTAAAGGTTCTGAACCACTTGACGCTCGATGGCGTGATGCAGGCGCCGGGCGGCCCGGACGAGGACCGTCGTGGCGGCTTCCAGCACGGCGGCTGGGCGCAGCCCAACAACGATTCAGTCATGGGCCAGTTCATGGGAGAGGGGATGGCCAGGGGTGCCGATCTGCTCCTGGGCCGGTGGACCTACGAGAACTGGGCTGACTACTGGCCCAAACAGAATGACGACAACCCCTTTACCATCGTGCTTAACAACTCGCAAAAGTACGTGGCGTCGCGGACGCTGGAGGAGCCCCTGCCGTGGGTCAACTCCACACTCCTCAAGGGCGACGCGGCCGAGGCCGTCGCCAGGCTCAAGGAGCAGCCGGGAAAGGATCTCCTGGTGATGGGTAGCGGCCAGCTCATCCATTCCCTCATGCGTCACAATCTCATCGACGAGTTCATGCTCATGATCCATCCCCTGGTTCTGGAACGGGCCGGCACATGTTTGTCGACGGCGGCCCGTACGCTGCCCTACGGCTCGTCGATTCGATCACCACAACCACGGGTGTGATCATTGCCACCTACCGGCCGGCCGAGCCGCCGGTGGGCAGGTCAACCTGACGTTCGTCCGGGGTTGTTTGACAGATAGAAGCTCCAGGTGTATGATCCTCAGCGAGGCCCAGGCGAGTGGGTCTCCGGGAGGTGGGAGATGCATGCTCAGGTGCGTGTGCAGCCCTGGTGGGCGGCCCTCGTCGTGTGGGGTGTTGTCAACGCCGTCAACCTCTTGCAGACAGCAGGGTTCCTTTCACGGATCTATACCGGGAGCAGGACCATCAACCACGTGTTGGGCGGCGTAATCGTTGCCCTGGCAGTCCCGTCGGCCGTCGCCCTGGTCGCCCTGTTACAGGCGGACGCCGGCTGGCGGCAGTGGGTGGGGCCGGGGGTGTTCCTCGCCTTTGTGGCGCTGATGCTCGCCGTCGAATACCTCTGGCCCGTCGAGTTCCGGTCACCGGCGCGCTACAGCATTCTCGTGCCCTACCTCTTGCTCTTCTTTGGCGCCATCCTGCTCATGGGCCTGCCCATGTTTCGCATGGACCGCGGGCTGTGGCTCGTCACGGTCGTGACGACGGTCTTGTTGCTCGCGTCGATGATCGTCGCGATGCGCAGGGGCGTCGGGTGAGGGCCGCGCTGAGAAATGGCGGATCCTTACCCGGTTCTGCGAACGGTGCTACAATCCCGGCACGTTGGAAGGCGGCCTGGCGCAACCTGACTCTTGCGGAGGCTGAACATGCGACCACAGATTACCGTCATTACCATCGGCGTCGACGACCTGGAGGCCTCGCTTCGGTTCTACCGTGATGGCCTTGGCTTTCCTACGGAGGGCATCGTCGGCGCAGAGTACGAGGATGGCGCCGTCGCCTTTTTTGACCTGAAGAAGGGCCTGAGACTGGCCATCTGGCCGCGCAAGAGCATTGCCCACGACGCCGGCGTGCCCGTAGGCGGTGCCAGCCCGACCGAATTCACCCTGGGGCACAACGTCTTTTCCAGGGAAGAGGTCGATGAAGTCATGGAGCAGGCAAGGGCTGCCGGCGCGAGGATCGTGCACGAGGCCCACGACACCTTCTGGGGCGGCTATGCCGGATACTTCCAGGATCCGGACGGCCACTTGTGGGAGGTGGTTTGGAACCCGGGATGGCTCCTCGCAGAATAGATCTGGGAGACAGAAACACAATGACTCAAATCCTCAATGACGAGACCTCGAACTTCGGCTGGAACGGGCTTTACCGGGCCGGCGGCGTTGCTGCCCTTCTCGCCGGCGTGCTCTTTCGGCGGAACATTGCCGCGGAAATTGGGCTTTTCGTTCAGCACGAATCGCCGGCCGGTGCAGGCGACTGGTTCGCCCTCCTGCAGGACAACCGGCTCCTGGGGCTCGTTCATCTCAACATCCTGGACGTCGTGAACTATGCCCTTCTGGCCTTGATGTTTTTGGCCCTGCTTGCCGTCCTGCGTCCGGCCAACAGGAGTGCCGTGACTATCGCCGTGGCCCTTGGCTTCCTGGGGATTGCGGTGTACCTGGCTTCGAACACGGCGCTCTCCATGCTTTCCCTCAGCAATCAGTACGCGGCCGCGACGTCCGAGGCGCAGCGGGCCGGCCTGCTGGGAGCGGGAGAAGCGATGCTGGCCATCAGCCGTTTTGCCAGCGCCGGCGCCCCCGGTAGTGCGGGTTACCTCAGCCTGCTCCTCGTCGCCGCTGCCGGCCTGATCACCTCGCTTGTCATGCTGCGCAGCCATGCTTTCAACCGGGCCACGGCGTACGTCGGCATTGTGGCAGCCACCCTCGACCTGGCGTATTGCATCGCCTATCTCTTCCTGCCAGGCGTAGAGATGTTGCCTGTCTTTTTCATACCGGCTGCCGGTCTCCTCTTGATGGTCTGGCACATTCTGATCGGCTGGCGGCTCCTCCGGCTGGCAAAGGCCGTTTCGAGCAGCCCTGGGCTGGGAGATCGTTCGAAAGGAAAACCAACCGCCGGCCTTTTCACGACCTGAGTCGCCCTCCGGGCCACGACACCGATATTGCCAATACGCGCATAGCCTCACAATACCTCATCATCATTGGAAAGCGAACAACGGTTTTGTCGAGCGCAAGCTGAAGGTAGACGCGACGACGCGCGTCTACAACACCATTGCGCGCGTTGTCGATATGGCTACGTCTCTCGACGATTCGTTGGCTTCGCATGGCTCAGAAGCGGTAACAAGCAAAGCGCCAGGTGATCAACAGCCCTAGCAGCCCCAGCCGGCTCCGCCAAGCAGGCCGGCGGACCACGCTTCCGACCGGGCCGGGCACGAGTGCCGGCACGTCGTCGCCGCGTGGGCCAACTCCTCCGTTTGACAAACGGGCGTTCCGGGTGCATAATGGGAGCGCCGGCAAAAACCTGGCGCACGCGCAGTGCCCAATACTGCTCATCATGACTGACGCTCTCGTACACGTGCCTGAAACGGAGGAGCCACGATGAAGACGGCCGAATCACTCAAGAAGTCCTTCAACTATGCCATCGGTATGTTTGGAACCTCCATTCCGATCAACATGCTCAAGACGTACGCAGCCATCTACTATGTTGACCGGCTGGGGATGACCACCGTCCAGATGGCGACCATTCTCCTGATCTATACCTTTATCGACGCCCTCGACAACCCGATATACGGTTTCCTCTCAGACCGGACACGCACCCGCTGGGGGAGGCGCCGGCCCTGGCTGGTCATCGGCACGCCGCTGCTGATCCTGGCCTTCATCGCCTTCTATTCGCCGCCGGCCTTCCTGGCGGGCGAGAACCTGTTCGGCTATGCAGCGCTGTTCTACATCCTGACCGGCACGCTGGATTCGGTCATCAATGCCAATTATGGGGCGCTCTTCCCCGAGCTGTTTCGCACGGATTCCAGCCGCGCCTCGACGAACGCCATGCGCCAGGCGTTCCAACTGGTGGCCATGATCATCAGCATCGCCCTCACGCCCATGGTGACCAGCGCCATCGGCTTCCAGACGACGGCCATCATCTACGGCATCCTGGGCGGCGTCGTCATACTCTACATGAGCCTCACCTCCCGTGAGGTCCGGATGGAGGTCGACGAGAACAAGCCCGAGTTGTGGAACAGCCTGAAGGACCTGTTCAAGAACCGCAAGTTCTGGATGGCCGGGCTGGCCAATGCCTTCTACAGCGCGGCCATGTCCCTTGTGCTGGCCTCCATGCCGTTCTTTGTCAAGTACACCTTGCATCTCGCCGACAGCCAGGCGACCCTCCTGTTTGCGGCGGTGCTGCTCATCGCCATCGGCTGCGTCGCCGTCTGGGCGCGGCTGGTGCGCCGGTTCTCACTGATTCCGGTGTGGCGGACGGCGCTCATCACCCTGGCCGTCGCCTTTGTTCCCCTCTACTTTGCCAACTCGCTGCCCACCGCCATGGTCGCCAGCGCCCTGGTGGGCTTTGGCTTCGCGGGGGTCATCACCACCATGGATCTCATCGGCGCCAGGATCATGGACGAGGACACCCGGAAGCACAACGTGCGGCGTGAGGGGATCATCTCCAACGCGCTCGGTTTTATGAACCGCCTGAACGGCCTGTTCACCAGCGCCGCCTTTTTCCTGGTCTCTATCCTCTTTGGCTTCGTGAGCGGCGACAACCCGGGCCCCGAGCCCCACAACGCGGCTCGCTTCCTGCTGACCGTCTTCCCGCCGGTGTTGATGGTCATCAGCTTTGCCTTTTCCTTCCTGATCAACTTCCCGGAGGAAAAGGCCGCGCCGGCGGTGCCCGAGCCGGTTGCGGGGCTGGAGTGAGCCATGGACTCCCTTTTGAACCTGTCAATTCGCATCGACCCGTCCCAGGCGGGCACCTACTTCACGCTGCCCTTCCACGTGCCGGAGGGGATCGAATCGATAACCCTGAAGTACGGGTACGACAGGCGGCCGGCAAAGGAGCAGGCCTTTGACGGGGGCCTGTTCACCGGCCGGGAAGAGGTCAACATCGTCGACCTGGGGCTCATCGACCCGCGGGGCGTGCAGGTCGGGGCCTCCGGCTCTGACAAGGTCGAGATCGAGGTCGGCGAGACCAGCGCAACCCCAGGCTATCAGCCCACCCGGATCTTCCCCGGCCGGTGGCAGATCCTGGTGGGAGCCTACAAGGTGGCCCCCGAGGGCGTCACCTTCGACTACGAGATCAGGCTCCGGCGCAAGGCGCGAAGGCTCCTCAGGGGAGACCTGCACGTCCACTCGGTGGGCTCGGATGGCGTCCACACCGTGGAAGAGCTGGCCTGGAAAGCCAGGCGCCACGGCCTGGACTTTTTGGCCATCACGGACCACAACCAGTTCGCGCCGGCGGATTCACTGCCTCGCGTGGACGGCGTGACCATGATCCCCGGCGTGGAGTGGACGCACTATCAGGGACACGCCAGCTTTCTCGGGGTGGACCGGCCCTACGACGGGTGTTTCGCGACCAACTCCGTGGAGGAGGCGCGGACGCGTTTTGCATCCGCCCGCGAGCGTGGCGCGCTCATCGTCGTCGACCATCCCTTCGATCCGCTATGCGGCTTTCACTTCCCCCTCGACGCTCTGCCGTGGGACTGCATTGAAGTGTGGAACGGCCCCATGCGCGAGTGCAACCTCCAGTCGGTGGGCATGTGGCATCAGCTCCTGGCCGGGGGAGCCAGGATCCCGGCCTGCGGCGGAAGCGACTATCACCGCGATACGCCCTTTCTCTTCCTGGGCGGGCCCACGACCTGCGTGTTTGCCGAGTCCGCCGGGCCCAGCGATATCCTGGCGGCCCTACGGGCCGGCCATGCATTCATTACCTTTGCGCCCGACGGGCCCGGCCTGGAGCTGGCCGCCGGCGACGCCATCATGGGCGATACGGTCAACTGGCAGGAGATGAAAGAGGTGCGCATCAAGGCGCAGGGGTTGCTGGCCGGCGACGTGGTGCGCGTTGCCACCGCCCAGGAGACGGCGGTGCTCTTTACGGCGCCGGTGGACGGGGCTGTAGAACTGACCTACGCCCTGGCTTCGCCCGGGTTCGCCCGCGCCGAGATCCTGCGCTCATTCTTGCCCGGGCTGCCCATGTTGCCGGCGCTGCTGTCGAACCCCATCTATTTCGCCGGGCCGTGATCTGGCCGCGGGTAATCTGGCTGCGGGATCGTGCTCCCGCGGGTTCGTCCTCCAGGGATTGCTGCCCTAGCCCTTGAACCGGGGCTCGGGCAGCCCTTGCACGTCGGTGTGGACCACCCACAGGTCGCCACAGCCCGGAGCGGCCGCGCGCTCCTGGTCGGTTAGCCAGCCCCAGGCGGTGGTCACGTACAGGTCCTTGAGATCGGGCCCGCCGAAGCAGCAACTGGTTGGGTTGGGAATGGGCATCTTGACCACGCGCTCGATCTTGCCGTCCGGGTCATAGCGGGTGATGCACCAGCCGCCCCACTGGGCACTCCACACGCACCCCTCCGCGTCCACCGTCAAGCCGTCGGGCAGCCCGTTCTCCTCCGGCACCGTGGCAAAGGACCGGCGGTTGGCAAGCTCGCCCGTCGCCGGGTCAAAGTCAAAGGCGAGCAGCTCGTAGGCGAATTGGGCGGTCACGTACATCGTCTTGCT
>JAAYZQ010000086.1 GCA_012514775.1 Anaerolineaceae bacterium | reverse complement strand
AGTCACCGCTCTTGGGCTCGATGGTCACCACGCCCGTCTGGCTTGCCAACTCGGCCTGGAGCTCGCCGAAGCGTGCCTTTGCCCTGGCCTCGAACTCGGCCTTGACCTTCTTGTCTTCCCACATTGTCACGTCTGCCATTATCAGCCTCCTATTTCCGCTCGACGACGATGCAGCCGCCCATGCCGCCGCCGACGCAGGCGCTGATCAGCCCCAACGAAGCGTTGCGGCGCGCCATCTCGTGGGTTAGCGTAATCATGATCCGGGTGCCCGTGCAACCCACAGGGTGCCCCAGAGCGATTCCGCCGCCGTTGACGTTGACCTTGTCCCAGTCCCAGCCCTGATCCTCCAGCTCGATGCCACAGGCAATGGCCTGGGCGGCAAAGGCCTCGTTCAGCTCGATGAGGTCCACGTCGGCGAGCTTCAGGCCGGCGCGCTTGAGGGCCTTGGGTATGGCATACGCCGGTCCGAGGCCCATGATCTCGGGCGGAATGGCCGAGTAGGCATAGCCCCGGATGGTGGCCTTGGGTTCCAGGCCCAGGTCCCGCGCCTTGTCTGCGGTCATGACGATGACCGCAGCCGCGCCATCGCTGATGGGGCAGGCATTGGCGGGGGTCACGGTGCCGCCTTTCTTAAAGTCGGTGGGGTAGAGGGCGGCTTTCTGGGCCGACAGGGTGGGGTTGATGCACTCGTCCTGTACGATCTCTTCGTAGGCGACTTCCTGGCCCGCCACCTTCTTGCTGACGCGTACCGGGACGATCTCGTCGCGGAAGCAGCCCTTGCGGGTGGCCATGAAGGCCTTCTTGTGGCTGTTCACGGCAAACTTGTCCTGTTCCTCCTGGCTGATGCCGTACATCATGGCCAGATTCTCGGCCGTGTAGCCCATGATCTGGCCGCACACCGGATCCGTCAGGCCCTCCCACAGGGTGTCGACAAAGGTGTCGTGGCGCAGCTTGAGGCCCCAGCGGGCGCCGCGGACCACGTAGGGCGAGGTGCTCATGCTCTCCACCCCACCGACGAGATAGACGTCACCATCTCCGGCCTGGATGGCCTGTTAGGCGTTGGTGATGGACACCATACCCGACACACAGTTGCGCTGCACCGTATAGCCCGGCACGTTGGCCGGCACCCCGGCCATCAGGCCGGCCACCCGGCCAATGTTGGGCGCATCGCTCTGCTGGCTGATGCAGCCCAGGATGACGTCGTCGATCAGTTTGGGGTCCAGCCCGACCCGATCGATGACCTCTCGGAATACCAGGGCGGCGAGGTGCTGTGCCGTGAGCGTGCGAAACGCGCCGCCATGGCTGCCAATGGGAGTGCGGACACCCCCCACGATCACCACTTCTTTCATGTTTGTCCCTCCCCTTTCGAGTTGTCCAGACCCCGAATCACCAAATCCAGCGTCGCCTGGAACATGGTGTCCAGGTCGCTGCGTAAAAGTCGCTGGCGCAGGGGGTGGCCCATGAGCACCAGCACGCCGTTGATGGCAGCCCATACGGAACCGGCTGCTTGCCACGAGTCCTCGACGTCAAAGTCCCCTTCCTCCTTGCCCTTTTCGATGATCTCGCTCAACAGGCCCAGGCCCTTGAGGCTGCAGTTGAGCACCCGCTTGTACAAGCTCGACGAAATCGACTCTTCGAACCGGCCGCGGTCAAAGGCCATAATGAGGCGAAAGTAGCTGGGCTGTTCCTGGAAGAAGCGAAAATAGGCCATGGCCACGGCCCGCAACCTGTCAGCCGGCGACAGGATCGCCGCCTCCTGCTGCCCTGCCTTTAGTCCTTCGAGTAGGAGTTGAAGTCCTTCTAGAAGCAAATGAGCAAGGATCTCTTCCTTGCTCTCGAAGTACAGGTAGACCGTACCCTTGCTTACTTGCGCTCGGGCGGCGAGGTCGTCCATGGTGGGTCGGTGGAATCCGCGCTCAAAGAACTCTTGCCGGGCAGCGTCGAGGATTTCCCGGCGGCGTTGGGCCTTCTCTCGTGCCCGTCGCTCAGCGGTAGTCAAAATCCGCCCTCCCCCTTTCTCCATCCTGGAGCTTCGAACTGCTGGTCAGTGACTGACTCGTGGTCATTATACATCAGGTCGCCGTAGCTGTCAAGTGGCGGCCGGCACCGTCTTGCTACCCGGGCGCAATGGAGAGCCGGGTGTACGAACGGGGTGCCGGCGAATGAATCTCGAGCGACGGCTGGCGGCGGCAAACGCAATGGGCCCGGGATCCGGCTGCTGTCTGCAGGCCAGATCCCGGGCCCAATCGGCTCCCGGGGGAGAGGGGCTATTTTATCACGACGGGCAGGAAAAGATAGTGTCCTGTGGCGGGCCCGATGGAAACGCTCACCTGGGTCGTGCCCTCAAAGGGCGGTACCTCGACCATGGCCGACTGGATGGCCCCGGCGCTTTCGGTGAACAGATAGAACATGGTCGGGATGTCGGTCGTGCCTGCCAGAACCAGGCTCATGTCTCCGGTCAGCGGCCGGAAGCTGCTGCTGGCGATGTGCGAGGTCGTGACGGCCCGGGCGTAGCGGCAGGCGTCGTCCATGGTGACGTGGATGACGTTGTATGGTGCCAGGTTAGCTGTGATGCCCTGGAGGATGGCGCGCCAGTTGTCCGCGTCTGTCAAGTCGATGAAGGGTCCATGGGTCATGAGGGTCGCGATGGCCATGCTGTTGAAGGCGCGCATGGCGTGTCGCGTGCCGCGGCCGATGCTGCTCAGGACGTCGTTGCTGGGATACCATTCGTAGCCGCCGTCGTCGCGGATCTCGGTGGCGCAGTTAAAGAACTGGCCGTCGAATTCCGGACGGCCGGGAACCTGGATCCAGTCGGCGTAGTACAGGGGCGTGCCCGAGGAGCTGTTGCCCGTCTCGTAGCGGCGGAAGGGACCGTTCTGGACCCAGGGCGAGCCGTAGGGCGTGCCCGGCTCCATCATGGTTGCCACAAACTCCACGCCCCAGTCCCGCAGCCCCTGGAAGGCATTGGTGCCGAACTCGTACGCGTGGGGCACCACGTAGCTGGAGATGGGGATGTTCCGCAGGGTGTGCCAGGCCGTGGCGTCCGCAAAGTTGGCCTCCATGACCGCGTCGGGCCAGTCCTTCTGTTGAGCGTCGTCGTAGTAGAAAAACGTGTCGCCGTGGACAGCGTGTACCGAGGCCGTAGCCTGCCCTGCATGGACCAGGTCCGAGAGCTTGGCCGCGTCCTGGGGGCCAAGGTCACCGTAGAACAGACCAACCCAGGGCTTGTAGCCAAACTCGTTGGCCACTTCGATCCACCCGAAGGGCCCGGGCACGTCATCCACGCGCATGGTCAGAAAGGGCGGCATGCCCTGCATGGCAAAGGGCTTGCGCGCTGCCCAGACCACGCTGCGCCATACCAGGTCATCCAGGGGGCGCATGGGGCCCTTGACCAGGTGCGACATCCAGTCGTAAGAGCCCCACTGCACGGCCCGGCCCTGGCCATAGGTCGTGGATAGCAGGAAGGGGTCGTTGCCCGACCTGGCCAGGACGGTGACGTCCGCGGGCAGGGGGCCAAGTCCCGCCATGGTCATGCTGCCCGTCCCGATCCACTCGCCCGCCCAGTGGCCCTCGGTGATGTAGGGCATGGGCGAAACGGTTCTGCCCACCTCGGTCAGGCGAACGGACGACCAGCCGAAAAGGGTCAGGGTCTGGGTAATGGTCGGGTAGCTGACCTGCTGGGTGGCGCGGTCGAATCGTGGGTCGCCGAGGGGCAGAATTTCAGGATTGGCCATGAGGGCGGCGTCCTGGGCATACAGGTCCAGCAGGGGATAGGTGGTGGTGAGGGTTGCCGTGAACAGATCGGCATCCTGGGCATAGATCTCGAAGGTGCCATCGGCGATGGACACCGTGCCAAGGGCATAGTCCGTGAACCTGTCCTCGCCGCCGCTACCGCTCTCGGCATCCACGTAGAACTCTTTGGGGTTGGCAGCGTCGTAGCCATAGTAGTATCGCATGCTGGGGCGGCGGTTGTCGGTGTACAGGCTGGCACTCACGTCATAGGTGCCGTTGGGGATATCGCTGGCATAGCAGCGCATAGCCGGCAGACCGTGGTCCTCCTCGTCGACATCGGCAAAGACGGCCTTCACTCCCCGCGGCGGATAGGCGTATTCCACCCACAGGCCGTCGGTGGGGTCCAGGGCCTCTGCGTCGAGGGTCGTCGTGAGGACCGGAGTTTGGTGCTGATCGTCGGTGCAGTCGATGACGATCCCGGGCCCGCCTTCGGGATTGACAAAGGTCACGCCCCATTCGATGGCCGGCTGCTTGTAGGCAAAGCCCCAGATGTCCTGCACGAACTGATAGCGCGCGCTTTTGCCATCGGGCGAGAGGTCGTTGTCCAGATTGACCAACCCTGTCCCACCGTTGATCCCGGCGCTGATGTAGCCCTGTTCTACGAGGTCAAGGGCGGTGCCGGCCGGGTCCAACTGGCGGTGGCCGACGAGGATGAGGGCATGCGTCCCGATCTCGGGCCCAACGGGCGTCGTGCGCACGTTGTGCAGGCTGTAGGGCATGCCGAAATGGTCGAGATAGGGTTGGACCAGGCGTTGAAAGTCCGAGAAGTGGGGGCTGGCGTCATTCACCAGCACGATGATGCCCGCCGATCGGGCGCTGCCCTGGGCGCTTGCGGCGATGGGTAGCACGCCATCGGTCAGCCCCAGAGATAACAGCGCAAGAAAAAGGGCCACGCCTTTCCACGCGGCCCTCCGGCGCCGGGGGAGGTTTGAGTACATCAGGTGACTCCTTTCGGGTCTGGTACGGTGTTTGCAAACGTGCACCAGGACTGCCGGCACGTCTGCGTCACAGCATAGGGGAGAAGGGTTAACCCCCGGTAAACGTTCTGTAAGAACTGAATTAAGAAGCAAGAAGCGCCAGGTGCGCTGCCCTGACGGCAGCGCACCTGGCCTGTTTGGCATTCTTACGGCATCGTGTTCTGGAAGATCATGGGCAGATAGAGCCTGAAAAACTCTCCGGACAGCGGGAGGTTGAACACGTTGTTTGCCAGGTTGTACTCGATGTCAACCGGGCTCAGACCCTCGATCTCGACCTGGTTCACGAGCAGTGTGCCGGTCGGCAGTTCAGCGGGCAGATCGACGACGACCTGGAACTGCTGGCTTGTGAGGGCCGGTAGGGCAGGGAACTGCCATACCAGTTGCTGGCCTGTGACCGTTGGATCCGTCGGCGTCGTGCTGCTGACGTAGGTCACGCCCGGGGGCAGGGTATCGATGACGCGAACGTTAAAGTTCGGATCCGATCCCCAGGGCCAGACGTTCCGGTTTCCGAACTCGATGGTGAAGGTGAGGCGCTCGCCCGGTCCTACGGTTCCTCCGCTCAGTCGCTTGGTGGCGTAGAGATCCGGTCCTGTGAAGGCTGTGCCGGTGGCCTGATTGTCGCCAGGGCTGACGTCACCGGCGACGGGCGCCGAGACAGTGTTCTCAAAGACAAGGCCCTGGTCGCCTGCGATTGCAGGGTCGACGGCCACCCTATAGTTGAGCTGTGAGCTCCACGCCTGCTGCAGCTCGGCAATCTCCCACACCAGCTCGTTGGTTGTGGCGTTATAGTTTAAGGTAATGTCCTCCCAGAAGTAATGCCACCAGTCGTTGGCAAAGCTGGTCTGCTCCGGGAGTACGTCGGTAAAGACCAGATTCTCCAGGACCGTGGTGCCCAGGTTGCGGAACGAGACCTGGCATTGGATGACGTCCGTGTCGTCCCACCAGCAGTCCTTCTCGACTTGCAGGTTCGGGCCCGTGTCCTCGACGATCTGGCTGTGGCAGGAGCGATCGTTTGCCGGTCGCGAGTCGCCGCCGGAGATGCTCACCTCGGCGCAGTTGAACACCGGGCCACCAGGCGTTGCAGTGATGTCGACCAGAATTCGCACTTCAATCTGGATGGACTCGCCCGGCAGCATGGTGCCAAGGTCCCAGATGGCCTCAGAGGCGGAGACACTATCGGGCGGGAATGGCTGGCGAGAGGGGAGCACGACCAGCCAGGAGCTGTCAAGAGTGGCGCCCACAGGGATGATGTCGGTAAGGGTTACGTCGGAGGGCACGTTGCCCAGGTTGTTCACGTAGACGAAGTAGCTCACCTCCCCGCCGGGGACAAAGGTGCCCCAGTTCAGGGTCTTGTTCACGCTGATGTCGGCGCGATCCTGGCCGACCCTGGACCAGAGATAGCTATCGTCGTTGTTGCTCGGATCCGAGTCCTGGGCGGTCGAGATCTCGACCGAGTTGACGAGCTGTGTGTCGGGTGCCAGGGCAGCATCCAGGGCGAGGCGCACGGTGATGCGGTCCCGCCACATCCCCGGGATGCTCTCCACATTCAGAACGAGTGGATCCGGCGGGCCAGCCTGTTCTTCCCACAGGTTATAGAGGCCCTCGGACCACCACTCGACCACGGTCGTGTTGGCCGGGAGGGTCATGGTCATGACGACATTGCCACTGGCCACTGGTCCATTGTTGCCATAGTCGATGTACCACAACATGGTCCCGCCCGCGACGGGGTCGACAGGGTTGGGGTTCGTGCCGACAAAGAGGTCAGGCTGGCCGTTGGCCACGGTGACGTTGGCCGTGGCGATGTTGTTGTCGGGGATGGGGTCGAGGGCGACCGAGATTTCGGCCTGGTTGGTAAGGACGTCGCCGAGCGCGGCCGTGCTGT
>JAAYZQ010000615.1 GCA_012514775.1 Anaerolineaceae bacterium | reverse complement strand
TCTATTTCGTCGGCTGCGTCAGCTCGCTGTTCCCCCGCAGCTACAGCGTCGCCCAATCGTTCGTCCAGATCCTGGAGCGGGCCGGCCTCGACTACGGGCTCCTGGGCGAGGAGGAGTGGTGCTGCGGCTATCCCATGGCCGTTAACGGCGAGCTGGAACGGACGCGGGCCCTGATGCGCCACAACCTGGACGCGGTGCGCGCCACCGGGGCACGGCTCCTGGTGACGACCTGCCCCTCGTGCCTGACCTTCTGGAAAAAGGTCTACCCCCACATCCTGGGGGAAGAGCTTGGGTTCCGGGTTCTCCACGCCACCGAATACCTGGCCGAGCTGCTGGAAGAGGGGCGCCTGCCCCTGCAGGCCGAGCCGGCGAGGCAGGTCATCACCTATCACGACCCGTGCGACCTGGGGCGCAAGGGCGGCATCTATGAGGCGCCGCGCCGGGTGCTGGCCCGGCTGCCGGGATTGTCCCTGCGCGAGATGGACGGCATCCGCGAGCAGTCCGAGTGCTGCGGGGGCGGCGGAAACCTGGAAAGCCTTGATCCGGAGCTGGGCAAGGCCGTGGCGGCGCGGCGTATCCGGCAGGCGGCGGACACGGGGGCCGGGACCGTGGTCTCGGCGTGCCAGCAGTGCGAGCGCACGCTGGCGGCCGCCGCCCGGGGCGAGCGGATCCGCATCCGGGTGAAGGACATCGGCGAGATGGTCCTGGAAGCAATGGAACCCGAGTAGGGCAGGAGGAGCGAGCATGTCGTGGCGTGCGAGGTTGGGCATCATCTACCCGGCGGACGGGGCAATCGACGACGAGTTCTGGGGCTTTGCGCCCAAGGGCGTGACGGTCCACGTCACCCGCTTCTGGGCGCCCGACGATCAGCGGGTGGAGGTGTTTGAAGAACAGGCCGACAGCCCCGACATCCCCGAGGCGGCCCGCATCCTGACGTCCATCCCCCTGGACGCCATCGCCTACGCCTGCACCTCCGGGAGCTTTATCCGCGGCGGCGGCGGCGACGAGGCCATCATCGAGCGCATGGAACAGGCCAGCGGCGTGCCGTGCACCACCACGTCCACGGCGCTGGTGCGGGCCGCCCACGCCCTGGGCGTCGTCCGGCTGGCGGTGGCGGCGCCCTACCCGGCGCCCGTCACCGAGCGCCTGGGCCGGTTCCTGGAGGACAATGGCTTCCAGGTGGTCTCCATGAAGATGTTGGGGCTGACCCACGGCATCTTCTTGCAGCCCGTGGGCGCTGCCTACCGCCTGGCCAGGGAGGCCAACACCCCCGACGCCGACGCGGTGGTCATCAGTTGCACGAACTTTCGCACCGTGGAGCTGCTGGACGCCATGGAGCAGGACCTCGGCAAGCCGGTCATCGGCGCCGTCCAGGCCACCATGTGGGATTCGCTGCGCCTGGCGGGTATCAACCCCCGCTGCGAGGGGCTGGGAGCGCTGTACCGCCTGAACTGCTGACCCGGCCGCCGGAGTGGCGGATTGTTATCCGCCACGAGCAGTGAGGCAGAAGCCCCCACGCCCGCAGTGGCAGGGGCCCCCGGCGCCCGCAGTGGCGCCCTGGCATTTGCTCGTGCATTGATATTTCGCTCGCGCCCCGGTATCTTGCCCGCGCCTTGGTGTCTTGCTCGCGCCGGATAACAATCCGGCGCCCGCAGTGGCAGGGGCCCCGGCGCCACCCCTGTTCGCCGCCTCGAGGTTGTGCTATAATACCCCCATGAGCGAGGGGCAAGTGTCCGTCACCATGGACCCCAGGGCCCGCTGGCTGCCCGCAGCCGCCCTGGTCCTGCTGCTGTTGCAGGCCGTGGTCCCCAACCGGGTGTGGATCGGACTCCTGGTCCTCGGCGCCGGCGTCGTGGGAGGCGCCTATTTGTGGGCGCGGCAGATGGCCGCGCACCTGGAGGTGAAGCGCGAGCAGCACTACGGCTGGGCCCACGTGGGCGACCTGCTGGAGGAGCGCTTTACGCTGACCAACCGCTCCTTCCTGCCCGCCGTGTGGGTCGAGATCGACGACCACTCCGATCTGCCCGGCTATTCGGCGCGCACGGTGCGCGGCGCCGAAAGCGGCCAGGCCATCACCTGGCGCACGGAGGGCGTCTGCCGCCAGCGCGGCCTCTTTACCCTTGGCCCGTGGCGGGCCCGCACGGCCGATCCCCTGGGGCTCTTTGAGGTCGTCCTCGACCATCCCGAGACCCAATCCATCCTGGTCTACCCGCCCATCGTGCACCTGCCCGAGCTGCGCCTGCCCCGGGGCGCCGTCACGGGCGCCGGGCGCAGCAGCCGCGCCACGCCGCACGTGACGGCCAGCGCCGCCGGCGTGCGAGACTATGCTCCCGGCGACGCCGTCAACCGCATCCATTGGGCCAGCACCGCCAGGCGGGACGTGCTCATGGCCAAGACCTTTGACCTGGAGCCCTCGGGAAACCTGTGGATCGTCCTCGACATGGATTCGGCGGTGCAGGCCGGAGAGGGAGAGAACTCGACCGAGGAATACGGCGTCATCCTCGCCGCATCGCTGTCCAACCGCGCCCTGGAGGAAAACCGCGCCGCCGGGCTGGTGGCCTATGGCACCGCCGTGCCCGCGGGCGGCGGCGAGCCGGAGCCGATGCCCACCCTGGTGATGCCCCGGAAGGGCCGGGCGCAGCAATGGCTCATCCTGCGGGCCCTGGCCCTGGTGCGGGCCGGGGGCCGGTGGCCGCTGCAGCGGGTCCTGGCCGAAATGGACCGCAACCTCGGGCGGGGAACCATCCTGGCCGTCATCACCCCGTCGTTGGACCCGTCGTGGGTGTCGGGCCTGCTGTCGCCCATGCGCCGGGGCGTGGCGCCCACGGTGCTCCTCCTCGATCCCGCCACCTTTGGCGGCGAAGGCGACGCCGCGCCCCTCATCGCGCTCCTGGCCGATCTGGGCGTGCCGGCGGAGCGCATCGTGGAGGGCATGCCCTTCCGGCCGGTGGTGGAGCACAAGCCCCGCGGCCGGCCCGAGCTGAAGGTCCTGCCCGGCACCGGCCGGGTCATTGTCGTGGATGGCAAGGACTCCGGAGCAGTCCCCGGGGGGAGCCATGCTCGCTGAGGCGACCGTCCGCTTTCTGGGGCGAGTGCGCCCGCGAGAGGGTTGGGGGCCCTTTTTGCTGGCCTTGACGGCTGTCCTCTGCCTGCCGGCGGCCCTCATCTCCGCCCGGGATGCGCGGGGGCAGGCCGGTGGTGGCAGCCTGGTGATTGTGGCGCTCCTGGCGATGGCGGTGGGGGTGCGATTGGCCCGCTCGCGGGTGACGTGGCGCGGGGCAGCGGTGGTGGGCGTCCTCCTGGGTGCCGCGACGGCCGCCGTCGTCGTCGGGCGCCTGGTGCCGCCGGCGGGGCTGCTGTGGCGCGAGGGGCTGGGCCTGGTTGCCTGGCTGCGCGACCTGCCCCAGGGACTGGGGCAGCAGCCACCGCCCCTGGCCGAGCTGGCAGCCACCTTCCGGCAGCAGCTCGACATCCTGGGCGCGCGGCTCTCCTGGTCCGGCCGGGGCGACGGCGGCGCAGGGGCGACGGATCCGGTGCTGGGCGAGCTGCTCGTGGCCTCGCTGGCGTGGGGCTGCGCCTTTTTCGCGGCCTGGCAGGTCTATCGCCGGCGACGCGCCGTGGTCGGGCTGGTGCCGGCGGGCATTGCCGCGGCCGTCGTGGCCTTTTTCCGGGGCGGGATGCCGGTCTTCTATCTCTTTTGCCTGGCCTTTTGCGGGCTATGGCTGGCCGCCCTCCAGCGGCTGCGGCGGAAACAGGCAATCTGGGACGAGACGGGCACCGATTACCCCGACGCCCTGCCGTTCGAGACGAGCGCCGTCCTGCTGCCCTGGCTCGTGGCCGTCCTGCTCGTGGCCGCCGTATGGCCCGTGGTGACGGTCAACGCCGTGCGCGACGCCTTCTGGCGCCGCATGGACGAGCCCTGGAACCGCCTGGAGGCCGCCGCCGAGCGCTACGTGGGCCCCATCGACACGGGCGTGGCACTGCGCGGCGCCCCGGCAGCCGCCCCGGGCGAGCTGCCCCAGTCGCACCTGCTGGGCAGCGGGCCCGAGCTGCGCGAGACCGAGATCCTGCGGGTGTGGACCAGCGATCCGCCGCCCGTGACGGGGGACGTGGAGCCGGCGGAGCCCGGCCCGCGGCGTTACTGGCGGAGCACCACCTTTGACACCTACACCGGCCGGGGCTGGATCAATGCCGTGCAGGAGCCGGAAGAGCTGGCCGCGAGCGCGTCCCTGGCCGGCGAGCCACCCCCCGGCGAGGAGCTGTGGCAGCAGTTCGAGATCGTCCGTTCCGATGGGCCGTGGCTCTATGCTGCCAACGCGCCCCTCCGCCTGGACGTGCCGGCCCAGGCCTGGCGCAGGGCCGGCGGCGAGCTGGTGGGATTGACGGGCGACGCCCGGCGCTACACCGTCCTGTCGCGGACGCCGGCGCCGTCGCCGGCCGAACTGCGGGCCAGCACCGCGAGCACGGCCACGGCGGTGGCCGGGGGCGCTACAGGCATCACCGGCACCCTGCCGGCCGAGGTGGCGGCCCTCTACCTGGCGCTGCCCGAATCGGTGCCCCGGCGCGTGCTGGACCTGGCGCGGCGGGTGGCAGGCACCGACCCCGGCCGCTACGAGCGGGCGCAGCGCATCGAGGCCTACCTGCGCCGTTACGCCTACAACCTGGATCTGCCGCGGCCGCCCCGCGGCCGCGACCTCGTGGACTGGTTCCTCTTTGACCTGCAGGAAGGCTACTGCGACTATTACGCCTCGGCCATGGTCGTCATGGCCCGGGCCGCCGGCCTGCCGGCCCGCCTGGCGACGGGCTATGCCCAGGGAGCATACGACCCGGAGAGCGGCGCCTGGGTCGTCACGGCCCTGGATGCCCACTCCTGGCCCGAGATCTATATCGATGGCGCCGGCTGGGTCGAGTTCGAGCCGACGGCCGGCCAGCCGGCCCTGGTGCGGGCCGGAGACGGGCCGGTCCAGGGGGAGCCCGTGCCCCTACCCCCCCGCGCCGGCGGCCGCTGGGGCTGGCTGAGGGCCCTGCCCTGGGGCCTGGTGGGCCTCATCGCCCTGGCGGCCCTGCTGCTGGCTGCCATTGCCTGGCTGTGGCGCCCCCGCGAGACAGCGGTTGCCTCCCCCGCGGCCCTGGTGCTCGACCGCTACGGGCGCCTGCTGCGCTGGGGCGAGCGGATGGGCCACCCCTTGCGCAGCGGGCAGACCGCCCTGGAGTACAGCCGCGACCTGGGACACGACCTGGGCGAGCGGGGCCAGGACGCCGGCTGGCCCCAGGCCCGCGAGGCCGGCTCCCGAGCGCCGGCCGAGATCGAGCACCTGGCGGCGGCCCTGAACGAGGCCCGGTACGGCCGGGGGCCGGTCGGCGAGCGCACCGGCCGGTGGGCGCGGGACGCCTGGTCCCGGCTGCGACGATGGCTCCTCTGGCTGTGGCTGGCCGGCAGGCGCCGGGGTCCGGGATAAGGCCGCCGCCCAACCCTGGATTTCCCTTTTCTGCCCGTTGCCGTTATAATCTATGTGCACGCAATCCAGGGAGGCGACGAAGCATCATGACCAACGTGCGAGAGCTGCAGGAACACGAGCTGTGGAACCGCTGCGACCCCGCCATCTTTGATTTCGAGACCACGGCATCGCTGCCCGGCACCGTGACCATCATCGGCCAGGAGCGCGCCGTGGACTCGATTGCCTTTGGCATCGAGATCGAAGCCGCCGGGTTCAACATCTATGCCCTGGGGACCAGCGGCACCGGCCGGACGACCACCATCCGCACCCTCCTGGAGCGCGCCGCTGCCCTGGGTCCCGTGCCCAATGATTGGATTTATGTCAATAATTTTCTCGACGACAAGCGGCCGCGGGCCATCGCCCTGCCGCCCGGCACGGCCGTCGAGTTCGCCCGCGAGATGCAGGACCTGGTCTCGGACCTGCTGCGCGAGATGCCCCGCGCCTTTGACGGCGAGGAGTATGAACAGCAGCGAGCGGCCATCGTCCGCCAGGCCCAGGAGATGCGCGGCCAGGCCCTGTCCCAATTGGAGCAGACGGTCGAGAGCCACGGCTTTTCCCTGGTCCAGACGGCGCAGGGCGTGGGGTTCGCCCCCGTAATCAACGGCCAGGTGCTCAGCGCCGAAGGCTTCGGCCAGCTCGACCGGCCGACGCAGCAGCAGATAGAGGAGCGCCAGAAGCAGCTCCACGGCGAGGTGGGCACCGCCATGCGCCTCGTTCGCGACCTGGACCGGGAGGCCAAGCGCCGTTTGACCGAGTTTGACCGCGAGGTGGCCGACCAGGTGGCCGGCCGGGTGCTGGAAGAGATCCACACCGCCTACGGCCAGCTGCCCGAGATCGCCGAGTACCTGGACGAGGTCCAGGCCGACGTGGTGGACAACGTCTCGGCCATCGTCGCCCAGAGGGACGGCGACCCCGAACAGGCAAGGGCGGCCCGCGACGAGATGCTGAAACGCTACGGCGTCAACGTCCTGGTGGATCACGGCCAGCAAAAGGGAGCGCCGGTCATCTTTGAGACCAACCCCACGTACAGCAACCTGGTCGGGCGCATCGAGCACCGGGCCGAGATGGGCGCCCTGGTCACCGATTTCACCATGATCCGGGCGGGCGCCCTCCACCGGGCCAACGGCGGATACCTGGTCATCGAGATGGACGGCCTGTCGGCCCACCCGATGGCCTGGGAAGGGCTCAAGCGGGCCCTCAAGAACCACGTGATCCGCACGGAAGAGCTGGGTGCACAGATGCAGATCGCGTCGACGGTGACCCTCGAGCCGGAGCCCAT
>JAAYZQ010000614.1 GCA_012514775.1 Anaerolineaceae bacterium | reverse complement strand
CTCCCCTCCAGTGGGCAACCTCGTCCAGGTCCGGAAAGCGGGTGAGGATCGTGGCGGCATCGGGAATCTGCACGCTGTCGCCGGGCGCGAGCTCGGCCTTGTCTTCCTTTTCCATCACCGGTTTTGCCGGCAGGGCAAAGATGCCTATCTCGTCGCCGGTCCGGTGGTAGCGGCTCTCCACGTAGGCCAGCCCCAGGATCCACCCGTCGATGTCCACGGCGGCGCTGGTCACCCAGCCGATGGCCCGCCCCTTGCGGTTGACCACGGGGTCGCCGTTCTTGGGCATGCGCACACCCTTTTCCGCCATGCGGAAGCGGGCGATCTCCATGGTGCGCTCCTTCTCGCGGGCCAGGTAGGCCGGCCGCCCGACAAAGTAGGGCTTGTGCAGCTTGACGTAGCCGGCGAACCCCGCGCCCGCGGGCGAGATGTCGAACCGCCCGGCCAGCTCGTGGCCGTAGAGGGGCAGGCCCGCCTCGGTGCGCGTCGAGTCGCGGGCGGCCAGGCCGCAGGGCTGCAGGCCAAAGGGCTCCCCCACCTCCAGGAGCGTCTCCCACAGGGCCAGGGCCCGGTCGGGATGGACCATCAGCTCGTAGCCGATCTCCTCGCCGGTGTAGCCGGTGCGGGCGATGACCAGGTCAAAGGCCTGGCCGGGCTTTCCCAGCTCGCACTCGATGAGCCCCGTCTTGGGCACGCGGGCCAGCCTGTCCTTCAGCGGGGCATCGGCTGCCAGGCTCTGCAGAATGGCCAGCGAGGCCGGCCCCTGGAGGGCAATGTCGACGCGCATCTCGTCGCCGCTGCTGGGGTCCTTCAGGTTGCGGATGGTGGCCGGGCGCAACACCCTGAGGTCGGGCCGCTCCCGGTCGATGAGCACCCGGCCTTCGTTGACGGCGTTCAGCCACGCCCAGTCCTTGTCGGCGTTCGAGGCGTTGACGACCAGCAGGTAACGGTCCCGCGCCCGGCGGTAGATGATGACGTCGTCGATGACCCGCCCGTCCTGGTCGAGGAAAAAGCCGTAGAAGCTCAAACCGGGGTCGAACCAGCGGGCATAGTTGGTCACCACCAGGTCCAGGAATTCCGTGGCGTGGGGCCCGCTGACCTCGAGGACGCCCATGTGGGCGACGTCGAACAGGCCGGCGGCGGTGCGCACGGCCTTGTGCTCGTCCAGCACGCCGGTGTACCACACGGGCATGTCCCAGCCGGCAAAGGGGATGACCTTGCGTGTGTGGGCCTTGTGCCAGTCGTAGAGCGGCGTGCGCTGGGGGGGCGCGTCCTCCGGTTCCTGCCACTCAAAGACCGGCAGGTTGGGGCGGCTGCGGACGGGGTCCAGGCTGCGGTGGCCCACAAAGTAGGGCACACACAGCTCAAAGCGGTTCGCGTGGCCGGCCTGGTACATCTCCAGCCCGGTGGGCCGGCCGGAATCGGGGCCGTAGTGCGGATAGCGGCTGTAATCGGGCAGGCCGGCAGCCTCGCGCAGGGCGTGGACCGCCTCGGCGCTGCCCGAGCCCGCGGCGGTGGCGCCCGCCTGCGCCAGCCG
>JAAYZQ010000085.1 GCA_012514775.1 Anaerolineaceae bacterium | reverse complement strand
CGAGCCCGGGAGCGTTCCGGAATCATACCCGGCGAAGGACAGGGCGTCGTATCCCGGTTGAACAGCACTGTGCTGGGGAAAGCGTCACGGACATAATAGCATAGACGTGCCCGGGCGTCAAGCTGTGTGGGACTTGGGCCAGCAATTCTGAATATGGCGAGGCGCAAGCCCGACTCTGCTTATTTGCTCGGCCTGGATCGCCAGATCGAGGCCACAATCGCCAGATCTGGCGATCTGGCGGGAGCAACCGGGCCAAACCCGAGCCATATTCAGAATTCCTGGGACTTTGGCTTGCGCCTTCCCGGCCCGGGCGAAAGCCGGCCCGGGTACCCCGTCGCCCGCCGGCAGCTCGTCCGGCTCCCACTGGCCCTCCTGGGCAGGGGTGGGCTGGGCGGGCGGGGCCGTGTAGCGGCGATGGACGCTGCGCCACAGGGGGATCAGGCCCAGCACGGCGACGAGGGCCAGGATGATGAGCAGAACTGTGATCAAGTTGGCCAGGCCGGGGTTCTTTTCTTCCCGCTCCTCCTCCGGCATCAAGAAGCCCGGCCGTGCCAGGGGCGCGGCGTCGCTGATCTGGGCCGGGGGCGGCGGGACCACGATCCGGTCGCGCGTGGCACGCGGGGCGGGCACAGCGGGTGCCGGCGGCAGCAACGTCTCGGCCCACAGCCCGCGCAGGACGTGGGCCATCTGGCCCGCATTCCGATAGCGGTTGGCCGGCTCCTTGTCGAGTGCCCTGGCGACCACCTCGACCAGGCGCGGCGAGATGCCGGGCACCAGGATCTCGAGGGACGCCGGCTCCTGCCGCGCGTGCCGCAGGGCCACCATCGCGGCATCGCCGCCCCGGAAGGGGGGACGCCCCGCCAGCATGGCGTAGAGCAGCGAGGCGACGACGTACACGTCGGACGAGGCGCGAGCATCGGCCCCGACCGCCTGCTCGGGCGTGAAATAGGGACTGCGGCCCCAGGCCTGCCCGCCCTGCACCTCTCCACCCCGCAGCGCGGGCAGCAGGCCGATGTCGACCACGGAAACCGCCCACTCCGGGTCCCGGGCGCCGGGTGGGGTCTCCTCGCCGGCCAGGACGCTGTGGGGCGAAAGGCTGCCGTGGACCAGCCCGGCCCTGTGTAACGGCGCCAGGGTCTCGCACAGGCGCACGGCGATCTCGAGGGCCGTCCGCGGCTCCAGGGGCGCGCCGCGGGCCAGGAGCGGGGCCAGGCTCGGGTGGGCCAGGGCGGGCCGCACCAGGAAGGGCCGCCCGGCGATGATTCCGGCGTGCTCGTAGGGCACCAGCCCCGGCTGGTCCAGGCCCGACACGGTCTCTTGCAGGGCGATGAGGCGCCGCAATGCCTCCGAGCCGGGAAGCCGTCCGGGGGGTAGCACCAGGACCGTCACCGGCCGGTCGTCGACCGTGTCGTAGGCTTCGTGCGCCGCGCCGACGTCTTGCATCACGCCGGGCGAGGCCAGGCGATAGCGGCCTGCCAGCACCGTCCCGGGTTCCAGGAACGCCTCTTGGCCAGTCATGGTCAAATTGTACTACAACTCGCGACTCGTGACAAACAGGATTGGCCGAAGGTGGCAAGGTTTGGTATAATCGATCACACTGGAGCAAATTGTGCAGGACGGCGAATGCGCTGCAAGCTGATCGTAAATCCACAGTCGGGTCCCTGGGACGTGCGCTCCGAGTTGGCAGCCGTGCTCAACCATCTCGACAACCGCGGTTGGCAGACGTCGCTTCACAATACCGAGCAGCCGGGTGAGGCGACCGCTCTGGCCAGGCAGGCGGTCCACGAAAAGGCCGACGCGGTGCTGGTCGTTGGGGGCGATGGAACCATCAACGAGGTCGTGAACGGGCTGGCCAAAAGCCCGGTGGCGCTGGGCGTGCTGCCCGGAGGGACGGGCAACGTCTGGGCCAAGGCGCTGGGCCTTCCGACGCGCTCTCCGCTGCACCTCATGCCCCTCCTGGACTCGGTTCGCGCCCTGGTGCCCGGCACCACCCGGCGCATCGACCTCGGCACGGCCAACGGGCGTTACTTCTTGCAGTGGACCGGCCTGGGGCTGGACGCCGAGGTGACCTATGCCATGGAGCCCCGCACGCGCCGCCAGCGCCGCCTGGGCATCGTGGCCTATCTCGTCGCCGGCGTGACCACGGCGACCCACATGGCCGGCACCCGGACCCGCATCTGGATCGACGACCAGCGCGTCTATCGCCGCTCCATCCTCGTCGTGGTGAGCAACTCGCGAATCTACAGCGCCGGCCTGACCATGGCCACCGACGCGCGCCTGGACGATGGCCTCCTCGACGTGGACGTCTTTGCCGGAACCGGCTTTGGCGATTCGATGCGAACCGCCCTGGGGGTCATCACCGGCCTGCACGTCCGCGATCCCCGCCACAGCGTCTACCGCGGGCGCACCATCCACGTCGAGAGCGACAGGCCCCTGGCCGTGCACGTCGACGGCGAGCCCTTTGGCACCACGCCCCTCCACTGCCAGGTGGTCCCCAAGGGCCTGACGGTGCTCCTCCCCCGCCACCCCCGCTCGGAGCTCTTTGCCGACTAGCAGCCTGGAAAAGACCTCCACACCTGGAGCCGCTCCCACCTGGGCAATGCCAGGGCAAAAACAACGGGCGGGTGGCACCACCGACGTGTGCCACCCACCACGCGCAAGAGGGTTTATTCGCGCCCCGACTTCAGGGGTAGACCTGCACCCAACCGCCGTCTTGCACCTGGAAGATATAGATCTTGGGTTCTTCCAGGTCGCCCTCGGCGTCAAAGCTCAACGCCCCAATGGGCGTCTCAAAGTTCGACAGGCCACGGATGGCATCGGCCACCTGTGCCGCGTCCAGGCTGGCCGCCTGGCGCACGCCCTCGGCCAGCACCTGCAGCGCGGCAAAGCCGTTGATGCTGTAGGTGTCGGGGTTGCGGTATTCGACCGCCTGGTATTCCTTGATCCAGGTCGCGTCCACCGCCGCCTGGGGCTGCGGGCCAAAGGCCGAGACGTACATGCCCTCGGCGGCAGTGCCCGCCTCGTCGATGGTCGCCGCCAGGAAGGCGCCGTCGGTCGCCAGGAATGGCACGCTCAGGCCGGCTTCCACCAGCTCCAGTCGCAGGTAGGGCGTCTCCACCTCGTAGCCGCCGTAAAAGACGGCGTCGGGGTTGGCGGCCACGATCTGCGGGATCTCGTTGGCAAAGGTCGACTGCTCCACGGCGACCTGCAAGCTGATGACCACTTCGGCGCCCAGGGCCTGCAGCTCGCTCGCCATCAACTGGCCCAGTCCCTGGCCATAGGGATCGTCGTTAAAGATCACGGCCACCCGCCTGGCCCCCACCTGCTCCACCAGGAATTGGGCGTCCACGCGCGCCTGCGTCGTGTCGTTGGCGTTCACCCGGAAAAAGTTGTCGTAGCCCTTTTGCGTCAGGCTTACCTCGCTGGCCGTGGGCGTGATGATGACCAGCGGCAGGTCCTTGTAGACCTCCATGGCCGCCAGCGTCTGGCCGCTGTTCAGGTGGCCGATGACCCCCAACACCCTTTCGCCCTGGCCCACTGCCTGCTCGATCTGGGCGGCCACGTCGAGGGCCACGTCCGAGTCGGATTGGTCGTCCAACCCCTTGACCGTGACGCTGTAGCCCAACAGGCCCCCTGCCCGATTGATCTTGGCCGCGGCCAGTCGCGCGCCGCCTAGCACGGTCTGCCCGCCGTTGGCCTGAAAGCCCGACAGGGGCGCCGCCACGTACACGACGACCTCGCCCTTGGTCGGCTCTTGCACGCCGCCGCAGGCCGAGAGAAACAAACTTGCCATCAGCACCAGCAGCAGCACTGCCGGTCTTGCACTGCTCTTCATCGCTTTCACCTCGATAGGCCCCCTGTCAGGGCCTTGTTCCCTTTTTCCCCGCGGCCTGCTGCCGGGCATCGGCGGCATCCAGCGCTGCGATATCGGCCGGCTGGCGGCCCAGGCCCAGCGGGTCGGTCCCTGCCTGGTACACCTCGTCCATGGTCTTGACCACGTCCTGGAGGCTCTGCACCTGGTCGGCAATGTCTTGCTGCAGGCGGCCGGCCCGGCCCGAGGCCACGTCCCGGGAGCCCAGGATCATGACCTGGGAATAGACCGTGCCCATGGCGGTGATGGTGCTCTCCAACTGGAACTCGGCCCGCTCCATGACGTTCTGCAGCTTTTCCAGGTTGTCCCGCTGGATCTGCCGTTGGGCGATGGCCTGGCTGATCTGCCGCTTGACCGTGTCGTCATCCTCCGTCGAAAGCCGCTGCTTCAGGGCTTCGATGGCCGGCTGCACGGCCGAGATATCCTGGTGGATCATCGGGTCCGCCTCGTAGGCGTCCAGCCGCCGCGCCAGCCGGAACAGGTTCTCCAGCCACTGGTTGATGCCCCGGCTCACGTCCAGCAGGTGCTCGCGCAGCACCCCCTCGCGCCCTTCCTGGATCGACTCGTGAATGCGGTCGCGGTACTCCAGGGCCTTGTTCGCCTGGGCGCGCAGCCTGGCGTTCCGAATCTCCCGGGCGTTAAACTTTTCCCGGAACATCTCGGCCACGGCCCTGGACCGGAACTCCGGGTCCTTCAGACTGCTCCACACCAGGGCGATTTCTCCCGCGCCTCCCAGCGCGGCCCAGAACCACCATTGCCAGAAGTCGGGCACGGGCACCAGGCCGACCACGGTCAGGACCGACAGGCCCAGCGTCAGCGCGATGATGACCGCGCTCTCCCAGCGATAGATCGAGCGCGTCAGGATGGCGCGCGTCGCCTTCTGTTCCAGCTCCTCTTGGTAACTGCGCTTGGCCATGGCTCTAGAAGTACGTGGACAGAATCTGGTACAGGTCGCGGATGGTCTCCAGATCGCCCATGCGCACCTGTCCCCCGGTCGGCTCGGCAATGGCTTGCAGGGTCCCCATGTCGGCGTCGCGCCCGTAGGCGATGCAGAAGACGACCACCGGCACCG
This sequence comes from Anaerolineaceae bacterium, assembly GCA_012514775.1. The sequence continues at coordinate 11,031 of JAAYZQ010000085.1, read as the reverse complement.
GGTCCTGGTCTTCCAGTTCTCTCACCAGGCGGCGCAGGTTGACCGACGAACGGTTCTCCTGGCCGTCGGTCATGACCACGATGGCATTGATCCGCTCCGTGTCGCCCAGCTCCTGCAGACGCCGGTGCGCCTCGTATACCCCATCCAGGAGCGCCGTGTCGCCCTCGGCCCGGAGCCCGGCCACCGCCGACTCCAGGGCCGCCCGGTTGCTCCCCAGCTCGTCGAGGTAGACCGGCACGTCGACCCGGGTCGCGAACTCGATGAGGCCCACACGCTCCACGTCACCCTCGATCTGCCCCAGGAAGGATTGGAGGGCCAGCTTGGCCTGCTCCAGCTTGTCGCCGCGCATGCTGCCCGAGGTGTCGACCACCAGGTAGACGTTGGTGTGGCGCTTGGTGTACCACCACACGTCCCGCACCACGGCCACAACCTGGGCGCTGGGCACCTGGAGCGTCGTCGCCGGCTGCGACTGATCCACGCCGTTCTCCAGCGTCAGGGGCGACTCGGGGCCATCCAACGGCGTCGATACGTCGGCCGGGCGGTACCCGTGGCGCAACACCAGTTGCTGCGCCTCGGGCGAGAGCACGTAATCGCGGAACCGCGCAAAGGTCTGGCGCTGCAAGGGCGTCGGGCTCGCCACCTCCAGCAGAGCCAGGGGGTGATCTTCCCACAACGTGCCCTCGGTGGGGTAGACGGCCACCAGGCGCGGCTGTTCGCGGCGATGGGAATTAAAGTAGATGACCATCTGCTCCTGGACCACAAAGGCGTCCAGAAAGTCGCGCCCCTCCGCCAGGGCCCGCTCGATGAGGGCCGGCTCGTTGCCCTCGCCATAGTAGCGCACGGTTTGTTCCAGGGCCGCGACATAGTCCAGGGTCTCCTGGGCCTGCACGTCCTCGATGGTCAGGCCCCGGCTCTTGCCCACGGCCGCATAGAACTCGGCGAGGGTCGCCAGCAGCCCGCTGGCCGAGCTGGTGGCAGGGTGGCTCCAGCGAAAGTTCGGGTCCGACTGGGCCCGGCTCAGGAGATCCTGCCAGCTCACGTCGCCCTCGGGCCAGCCCATCTCCCGGGCCGTCTCTTCCCACATGGCAATGACCACCGGGCTCACGGCAAAGCGAACGGTCTCGCCCACCGCCAGCGCCTCGGTGCCGCTGCTGGCCTGCCACTCCTCGTCGAGCTGGCCCAGCCAGATGGTCGAGTCGGGTGCCATCGCCTGGAATGGGGCGCTGCCCTGGAGCACGGCCTCGAGCATCGCCTCGGGGCTCATGGGCACGGCCTCGATGCGCATCGCCTCGCCGTCGGGGCTTTCGAGCCGCTGCTCGTTAAAGCCGTCGACCAGGGCGCGAAAGGCCAGCTCTTTTTCGGGCGAATAGGCCACCACCAGGTCCGTCGTCGACCGGATCTCGGGCGTTGTCTGCGCAACGTTGCCGTCCACGACCCGGCTGACGATGGCCCACAGCGCGCAACACGCGCCCAGGACCAGGAACAGGCCGAGGATCAGCAGGACGAGCACGAGGCGCGCGCTGCCGGTAGCGTTCCTGGAGGAGGATCGAGATCCACCACGTCTGCTCATTCTATCCTTCCCTTACACCCGGCCCCGCCGCTCCCCGGCCAGGGGCGCGGGGGCCAGATCCCCCTCGGACATCCTGGCCCTGCGGCCGGCGCGGCTGTCTCCGGGGGAAGCGTGGGCAGCGGTCCTTAACGGCCCGCCACGTTCAAGTCGAACCAGCGCAGCAGCGCCTGGAGCACGTCGCGGTCGGGCGAGCGCATGGCCGTCGTCCTCGGAACCACACCGAGCACCCCCTGCGAGGCCCACTGGTCAAACAGGCTGTTCTGGCCGGTGATGGGCACGTCGGGGTTGGCCGGCCGCAGGCCGTAGGCCAGGGCCGCCTGTTGCACCTCTGGCGTCAACAGGTACTGCTCGAACTCCAGGGCTGCGTTCTTTTCGGCGGCGGACGTCTCGGGCCCCATCCAGATGGTGAAGGGAAAGTCGAACCAGCTCACGTATTCGGGATAGTAGATGCGCAGCGGGTCCGACCAGCGGCTCTGGATGCCCTGCATGTTGACCAACAGGTCGCTCTCCAGCAACTGGCCCGCGTCGCCCGTCGTGTAGCCAAAGAGCGCCAGGTCGGCCACGGTGTAGGTGCCGCCCGACAGGTCGCTCATGGAGCTCATGATCTCGCGCAGCCACTCCTGGAATTCGGGGTTCGTCACGTCCTCGACGGTGATGTTGGTCTTGTCATAATACTCGCCGGCCGCGGCGACCATGGCTGCCAGCCCGCTGATGTTCTTGCGCGGGTTAGAGATAGCCAGCTTGAAGTATCCCCAGTCGCCCTGGCCGCCCAGCTCTGCCCATCCGCCGGGGGCCATGGCCGCGTCGTGGATCGTCTCCCAGGAGATTTCGCCGAACTGCTCCTCCAGCACCTGGGCGCGGCTGTCATAGATCCCCCACGCCAGCAGCGAGATGGCCAGGGGCCGGGTGCGATACTCGCCGTCGGTCAAGAAGACGTCGCGGCCCAGCCGCTCGACAAAGGAAGCGTTCACCAGCTCTACCAGGTAGCGGCTGTCGGGAACCCAGGCGGTTGGCAGCGGATCCATCTCGTCGCGCTCGTAGCGCCCCCGGGCCGTGTATCCGTCCATGGGAGCCACAGTCACCTGGATCCCGCGGCCGTCCAGGGTGTGGCTCTCGGCATTGAACTGGCGCGCTGCTTCCTGCACCCATTCGGCGACGGGCAGGGCGCTCACCACATAGACTTCCAGGTCTCCTTCTTCGGCCTCGGGCTCGATGATGCCGGGGTCGTTGCCATTCGACAGTTGGCTCCAGATCACCCCGCCGGCGACGATGAGGACCGCCAACCCAATGATCACGAAGAATATGACACGTGTTCGGTTCATGCCTTCATCCTTTGCTCTGGCCGATCTACCGGGCTCTGCTATTCTGCGAAAACCCCCGACATCCGTCGGGGGTTTTCAGCGCAAGGAGAGAACGGCGTGGCTATAGTCCCAGTCGGGACTTGCGTTCGGCCAATTGTGCTTCCAGGGTGCTCTTTTCCAGCACCTCGTCCATCTGTGTATCGAGGCTGGCGGCCAGCATCTCGCTGCGGGCCGATGCCTTGTCCAGGCGGCTGCGAATCCCTTCGGCCACCCTCGAGATATCGGCGTCGCCCGAGCCCATCAGGCCGTCCAGCGACTTGATGGTCTGGGCCGTCAGTTCCTTGGACCGGGCCAGGTCGAGGAGGACTTGCAGCTCTTCCCGCTCCTGCTTGACCGTGGTGAGCTTGGCCTCCAACTTGAGGCGGGCATCCTTCAGGCTCTGGTACTCGGCCTCTTGCCGCTCGAGCATCTCGTCATAGTTCTGCACGAGGCGGCTGATAGAGTTGAGCCTGCTCTGGGCGGCGAGGGCCAGGTCCTCCTTGCCCTCCCGCAAAAAGACGTCGATGCTCCGATCCAGCTCGGCCGCCTTTTGCTCCTGGTCGCCCTTGCGGCGGCGGAGTGACTTGAGCTCGCCGCCCACCGTTGCCACGGCGTCTTCCAGGTCTTCCAGGTTGTCCTCGACCTCGCGGACGTATTGGTCAAAAACTGCGAGAGAGTTGGCCTTCAGTGCTGCGTCTACCATGGCATGGAGATTGGCCGAGATGAGTGTCTGGACCTTTTTCATCAAGCTCGCCATTTATCGTTCCTCCCTTTGCTGCGATTGGGATCACGGCGCGACATCCGGTACGCAACCGCTGATCCTATTGTACCATCCCTTCGAAACGGCTACATGACCGACTGCTGACAGTGGGCTGACGCTGCTTAGGGATTGGACAGCTTGTAACCTCTGCCCCGCACGGTGACGAGATAGCGCGGGTTGCGAGGATCGGGCTCGATCTTGGCCCGCAAGCGGCTGAGGAGCTTGTCGATGCGGGCGTCGTCGACCTGGTCGATATAGTCCTCGCCCCACACCGCCTCGACGATCTGGTACTTGTCGCAGATCTTGCCCAGGCGGCCGTAGAGCAACAGCAGGAGGCGGTACTCCAGGTCGGTGAGGGCTTCGATCTGGTGGCCATCCACCCACACGCTACCGCTTTCCACGTCGACCCGGACACCTTCCTCTCTCTTGCGCCGGGTCAGGCGCTGGCGCCGTACAAAGGCCTCGAACACCGGAGAGAAAAGGAGGGCCTGGCCTTTCCGGAGTAGCCCCCTGGATTGCAGCATCTCCACGGCCTGGCGGTCCAGGTCTGCTTCGCCGCCCAGGAGCGCGATCATCGTCTCCTGCTGCTCCTCCGTCAGCTCTTCCCACAGCTTCCAGCACTCGCTCTGCACGTTCAGGTCCCGGTCCAGTTGCTCGCGCACCTGGCGATGGATCAGCCAATGCTGGCTCTCGTCGCGCACCGACTGGCCCGTCACCTCGCCCAGGGCGCGGCAGGCCGTCACCAGCAGTCCAAGGTGCCCGCCTGCCTCGTGGTCGAGAAAGGCTCGGTCCTGCTCGTCAAAGTTATAGCCTTCCTGCTCCGCCACCCAGTCGATGACCCGGTCGGTGTCCGAGTTTTCCAGCGGGCCGAGGACACGGGTGAAGGGCTGGAACATCTCGATGAATTCGTCCACGTCGCGGCCGCGACGAATGGCCGACAGGCGCCGGTTGGTTGCCGTCACAAAGGTCAAGCGCTGGCGGTACCTGTCTTTCAGCGCCCGGAGGTTCAGGAACACCCGCCCGTCGATCTGCTCGAAGGGCTCGTCGAACTCGTCAAAGAGGAGGACGAGGTTCTGTGACGTGCCCTGGCAGACAGCCGTGAGCCCCTCGCGAAAGCTGAGCGAGATCTGGAACTGGGTGGGCGGCGAAACCAGGGTGTGGTACGCCCCTCGTGCCTGCTCTATATAGTCCGCCTGGCTCCCCGGCGCGTCCAACGCTTCGATGAGGTGCCGCAGGACCAGCTCGTAGAAGCCCTGCTCGGTGGCCTCCAGCATGAGGTTAAAGTCGACGTAGACAAAGACGTACTGGCCGACAAGGTTCGGATCCAGGCGGCGGCGCACCTCCTCGCGCGCCAGCGTCCGCAGCAGCGACGACTTGCCTGTGTTGCTGATGCCAACCAGGGCGGCGCAGTCGCCGTCCAGGATCCGTTGCACGATAAAGAGGCCATCTTGGTGGCGCAGAGTGTCTGGTAGCATGGTCCCTTTCTTTAAACTGGGCGTTAATCCCCACCGGATAGGCGCAGACGGCGCGCGGCCATGGCCAGCCCGGCCAGCCCGGCACTCGAGAACAGGATCAGGCCCCAACCGAGGCCCGTCTGGGCCAGCTCGCCCTCCGTGGTCGTGGGTGCCGTGGTCGCCGTTGGCTGCGAGGGCGCGCTGGTCGCCGTCGCCTGGCCGCCCGTCGCCGTGGTGCCCGTCGCTTCCGCCGTGCCCGTGCCCGCACCGCCGCCAATGTCGACGGTTGCCTCCGGCGGCACGACAGTGTCCACCGGCACGAGGGTTGCCGTCGGCCTGGGAGTCGGCGTGTCGGTGGCCGTCGGCGTGAAGGTCACCAGCTCCACGGACGTGGCCGAGGGCGTCAGCACCTCGCCCGCCACATCTTGCGGCGGCACTTCGTCCGCGCGGGCCCCCGGACGCAGGAGGAGCACGATTCCCACCAGGATCAGCCCGACGAGGCAGAACCCCAGCAGGACGATAAGCGGAATGGCAAACTTCTTGTTTGCCAGCATGTCACGCATCCCTTGAGACATTTCCTTCTCCTCTCGTTCTTTGAGGATCGAGGCCTCCTGGCCGCCCCGGTCTAGCGAATCAGCTCCAGGTTCACGAGCGGAACGGCGACAGACTGCTCTTGCGCCAGATCGACCAGGGCCACGGGCAGCCTTGCCCCCGATTCGAGGGGCTGCGGCAGCGGCGGCAGCTCGCGAACGGTGCCCACGCTGCCGACGTGCGGCGCCCGCAACACGCGCACGCGATCTCCCACCTGCAACAGCCGGGGACCCGGCTCTTCCGCCGGCTTTTCGTCCTCCGCCCGCAGCGGGATCAGCACCTCTGGACGGCGAGCACCCCAGCGGGTCCGGGTGTCGGCGTTGACCATCGCCTCACGGCCCATGTTGGCGTGCAACAGCGCAAAGACTGGATCCGACATGGGCATGGCGCCAAATCCCTCGGTCACGAGCACCGGGAAGGGCAGCGACTCCAGGAGCGGGCGCAGGTCGGCGTTGACACTGCCGACGATGACGCCCCGCACCTGGGCCTCGACGGCCTGGTCGAGGGACTTCTCGTCGGCCAGGCGGCCGCCCACGATGACGGTGCCGTGACAGCTCACGTCGATGGAGCGGTTGCGCAGGGGCTTTTGCGGGCTGTCGACCAGGAGCTTGAGCACGCCCTCGGCCTCGCCGCCATTGCCCCACACGCCCTGGATCAGGGCGCCGGCGGCCGAGATCACCACCCCCCGGTTGGGCATGACGTTCGTGACCTGGCCCTTCAGGTGGGCGCGAAGCTCGAGGGGCGTGCCCGCCTCCTCGATGAGCACCAACCCATCGCGCACCTCGATGACTTCGCCGTCGACGGGCGAGCGGCAGGCGCGGCGCAGCCGCCCGAACAAGCCTCCCGGGGCAGCGATCACCTCGTTCGCCTGCACCGTGTCGCCCGGCGCCTTGCGGATCGTGTCGGCGACGCGATCCCGGCGAATGCGCAACTGCCGGCTGACGTCGACAACGCGCATCGTTCCCGGGACCTGGCAGCGGGCCACCACGTCGGCAGGGCCCACCGTTTCGCCGGAATGCACCAGCACCTGCCCTTGCACGGGCAACAGCCGTTCTCGCCGGATGACCGTCAAGGGCGTGATGCGCGACTCTGGAGGATAGTAGTGCATTGCCTCTCTCCCGAGCTCAGGAGCCCATGTCCCAAAGCCAACGCTGCATCTTTTCCTGCTGCTGCTCAGGATCGGCGGCGATGGGCAGGGGACGGCCCCGGGCGTCGATGATGATTCCGATGACTCCGCCTTCGACTTTCGTCGTTCCGGGCTGGCCCCTGGTGCCCAGGCCCACGTCGAACCGGCGGCTCGGCCGCAGCTCCAGGTTGGCCGTCTGGCCGGCAGGCAGGGGGATGACCTCCAGCGAGCCGTACAGTACCTCGACCTCCAGGGAGCGGCCGTCTTCGTACTCGATCTTGAAGGTCAGGACGACGTCTCCTTCGCGACCGGCGCCCACGGGCGCCACCACCGTGCCGAGGTTCAGGAGCGCATCCCGCTCCATGACCTGGGCCGCGGCCGCGGGGTTGACCATGGCCACCGCGCCCAGGGGCGCCAGCAGGCGGGTTCGGTCCAGGGCCAGGCCGCTGACGCCCACCGGCTGGAGGGCGTCTAGCATCACCAGGGCCGCCTGGCCGTAATGGGGCACCTGCGCCAGGACCCCGCCCCCACCGACGATGAGGTGGAACTTGGGCAGGAGGTCGGGGTACAGGCACGACGGCGTCTGCGACCACTGCGGCACCAGGTCGGCCAGCGCCAGGGCCAGGATCTCGCGGGCCACTGCCTGCTCGATGAGCAGCTCCTGGCGCGTCTGGGGCACGGTGCGGTAATGCAGGGCCTTGTTGTGCATCATGTTCAGGATCTCGGCCGGCTCGACCTCCATGGGCAGCCAGCGCTGGATCCGCGACAGGGGCACGGTCTCCAGGGTCCGCACCGCGTTGTAGCTCAATCCCAGGTCGGCCCGCACGGCGAGCCCGGGCTGTTCGTCCACCACGGTCGCGACCGTGACCGACGAGCCGCCCACGTCGACGCCGAGGACGTTGATGCCGTCCAGCTCGGCCAGGTATTCGACGCTGTGCGACAGGGCCCGGGCCGAGGGCAGCACCCGGATCGTGCTCCACGATGCCAGGGTGCCAAAGCCAGGCAGGCGCTCCATCTTGCGCACCTGGTAAAGCTCTTCCAGCTCGGCCTGCAGCGGAGCCGAGTTCTCCACTTCGATGCTCGGCCGGACGTTGTCGATGGCCCGCAGCTCGGTGCCCGCGCCCACCAGGGCGGCCACCTGGGGCCGCAGCTCGGCGTTGCCGGCATAGATGATGGGCGGGCAATCGCCGGGCGGCAGGGTGGAGCAGGCCAGGGCGATGGCCTCGGCCGACTGGAGCACGGGCCGTGTGGCCCCGCCGTCGACACCGCCCACGATGACCACCGCGTCGGGGGCGAGGCGCCGGACGAGCTGAATCTGCGCCTCCAGGTCATCGTTCAGCGCGTGGACGCCGTTGCCACGCCGGTCGAGCGACACCACGCCGTCGACGAGGCTGTGGCACGCCTGGATCGCCCGGCGCGCGCTCTCCAGGCTGACGTCGCGGATCACGCCGGCGAGCAAAATGCGAAGCGGCTCGCTGGCGCTGGTAATGGCCACGACGGCGTCCACCCCGCCCCCCTGGTGTTGGGGGACGATAACGTGGCCCCCCTCGTTCAGGAGCGGCCAGCCGAGGATGTCGGACAGTTGGGCGATGGCCTGCCGCGCGGAGGCCGAGATGTCGTTCCACGGCGGCTCGACCGTGCTCTGCGCCTCGGCCCGCGCCAGGAGCCGATACTCGCCGCCCACCCGGTCGATGAGGAGCGCCTGGGTGGTCGTGCTGCCGCAGTCCAACGCCAGAATCGACTCGATGCGGTCTTGGTTCATCCCTGGCCCCCGAGCAGCCCCTGGACGCTGTCCAGCACAAACTGGACGCGTCCCACGAGGAGTGATAGCCTTGACAAAAAGGTCGTCGCCAGGATGGCGGCAAAGGCGATCAGGACAAACCAGCGGCCCAACCCACCCCAGGAGTGCACCACGGCGTCGCGCAGGGCCGAGAAGCGCCCCTCTCGCCCCCGTCCGAAATGAAAGTGCAGCACGACCCCAATAGTACCCACCACGACGACGATGCCGCTAAAGAGGCCCAGCCCGGTCCCGTACAGCGCCGAATAGCGCGGCATGTCGGCCGTGGCCGCCACCTGGGGTATCAGGGTGCCCAGCAGCGCGCCGCCGATAGCCAGGGCCGCGCCGATGCCCAGCAGCAGGGCGATGCTCAGGTTGCCCCACCATGAGAGGGATCGCAGCGGCTTCAAGAGGAGGAGCAGGCCAAAGAGCAGGGCGATGAGCGCCAACAAGACCTGGCCCCAGTTCTGGGTTTCGAGGCCCTCGGCCAGCGGGGTGATCAGCCGCGGCACCAACACCGAGTGAAAGGCAATGACCACGGCATAGCCGATGGCGACGCCCACAAAGAGGTGTTCCGCCAGCCGGTACAGCGCGTTGTCGCCCAGCAGAAAACTAAAGACGAACAGCGTCAACAGGACGGCTACCACGGTGTCCAACGAGTCAATCACGCCGGCCATTAGCGCCTCCCACGCGATCCGCGCCGTACGAAGTAAGCCACGTTGCCCACCACGAGGACCAGGACAAACACCGCGTGCCCGGCCAGGTGCGAGTCGAGGCGAGCGGCCATCTCGGGCGGCACCGTGCCGTCGCCGGTCCGCAGGGCCTCGTACGTGGCCGCCCCGGGCACGCCGGCCACCAGCCCGAGGAGCTGGCGCGGGTCTGTCTCATAATAGGAGCGGGCCTGGGGCTCTGTCGAGGCGCTCACCGCCGCGGCCAGGGGAGCACCCTGCAGTGCGCTTGCCTGCTCAATCCAGATGCGCAGGCTGTCGGGCTCGGCTGCCAGCACGAGCAACAGCTCAAAACTATCAAGCCCTGTTATCCCGCTCAACAACTCTTCGTCGGCCGGCGCCGCACCCTGGAAGGCCTGGCCCAGCGCGGGCGTCAGCCCCTGCCCCAGGACCTGCACCCCCGCCGCCTGTCCCGTGAGAAGCCCGACGTTGGCAAAGCGCGCGCCCGGCCGCTCGGCGGCCAGCTCCTCCAGGATCGATTGGGCCACCGGGGGCCCGGCCGATTGCAGGCTCATGGCCACCACGGGCACGCCCCGGTCCATGAGATGCCCGACCACTGTCCGGGCCAGGACGTTCATCTCTTCGCTGGTACTGGGGTCGTAATCAAAGGCGACCAGGACCGGTCCGCCCGCTTCCAGCGCCTCGATGGTCTCGTACAGATCGAGGACCCTGACCGGCGCCTCGATGGTGCGCTCGACGAGAGGGTTTTGCAGGAGCAGCGGCAGCGTCACGGCTGCCAGCAGGGCCAGGTAGGTTATCCACAGCGGCAGGCGCGAAAGCAGGCTCTGGCGCGGCTGCGGGACCGGCTTGGGCACCGCCTCGGGCCCGCGCCCCACGATCTGGGCAAACAGGCGCGCCTGGGGCGTGTCGTCGTGGATGGCGGGTGACGGCTCGGCGGCTGCCACTGCCCGCGGCTGGGCGATGAGCATCTCCACGGGCAGCGTGCCGCGCAACCCGGCCAGCAGCCCGGTCTCTTCCACGGGCTCGACGACGAGGGGCGAAGGGGTTTCCGGCTCGCCCTTCTCTCGCAGCTCGGCCGGCTTGAGCGCCAGGAGCCAGTCGGGGATCTCGGCCCGGGCCAGCGACTCTTCCTCTGACCCCCTGCTCGAGGGCACCAGCCAGGCCGGCAGCTCTCCCTCGCCGGCTTCCTCCTGGCCCGGCGGGCTCGCTTCCTCCTCGAGGCCCGTCGGCTCCAGATCGTGGAGCCAGTCGGGCATCGCGGCCGGGGCGATCTCTTCCTTGCCGGACGGCACCTCCACGAGCCATCCCGGGGCGGCCTCCCCACCCTCGGGCTCGGGTCGCATGGTCGCCAGCCAATCCGGAATCTCGGCCTCTTCCGCTTCGGGCGTCGGCGCGGGCTCGGCCGGCTCTTCCGCGGCTTCCTCGTCCCGCCAGCCAGTTGGCGGTTCCGGCCCGGCGGCGTCCGTGGCCCGTAGCTCGGCCAGCCAGTCGGGCAGCTCCGCTTCGGCTTCGGACGCGCCTTCCAATTCCTCGGCCATGGCCGGCTCTGGCTCCGATGCTTGGGCCTGGGCCGCGGGGCGCAGCTCGGCCAGCCAGTCGGGCGTTTCCTCTTCCTCACCCTCCGGCTCGGCCGGTTCCGGCTCCGATGCTTGGGCCTGGGCCGCGGGGCGCAACTCGGCGAGCCAGTCGGGCGTTTCCTCTTCCTCACCCTCAAGCTCGGCCGG
>JAAYZQ010000613.1 GCA_012514775.1 Anaerolineaceae bacterium | reverse complement strand
GCCCGATCGAGGAACCCACCGTTGAGCAGGGTCATCATGATGCGATGCGTCGTTGCTTTGTGCAACCCCGTCGCCTGGGCAATCTCCGATACCCCCCGGTCCTCGTGTTCGCTGTCAAAGGCTGCGAGGATCTGCATGGCCCGTTCCACTGCCCGTACGTTATAGCTTTCTCGATCCCTTTCCATGGGGAAGCCAATCTCCTGGCGTCGTGTACGCGTCCGTACGTAGCGGGCCCTTTGCGAGGCCCGAGCACCTACCACATATCTGGCACACCCTTGCCCATCTATCGCTACAGCTTGAAATAGTTGTGCTTGCGCAGGGCCAGGTAGCGCGCGGCGATAAAGGTCAGTGGCTTTTCGGCCAGGATAAAGTGCTCGGACAGGGTGTTCAGGACGCCGTCCAGCCCCTCTCTTTTGGCCTGGGGGTGCTGCGCCGCCAGCCGGTAGAAAGAACGGCCGTAGCCCTCGAAATCCTCCAGCGTGTGGAATAGCGAGCCCTTGAAGCGCAGGCGTGGCTGCCTGCTCTGGGGGTAGAGCTGCTGGGCGCTGATGTGCTCGGGAAAGATGCCGGTCAGAAACAGGCTGGCGTCGCCGATGCGCCGGTAGGCCCAGAAACGCTGCTCCTCGTCCAGGAGCTGTGCGTAGCGGATGAGGCTGTCCACGTCCAGGTCGCTGACCCGGACCCGTTGCCACACGCCCTGGCGGACGCGGATGGGGATCGTAGTGCTCTTGGTGCGGGTATAGGAGGCAAGCATCGTGGCCAGGTAGTCGCTCACCTCGGGCATGTCCAACAAGTCGACGACCCGGTTGGCGTCAAAGAGCACCACCTTTTGCTGCTGCCGGTGCTCGATGGTATAGATCTCTTTTTGCAGGTCTCGCCGGGCGCGCAGAAGGAGGACCCGGAAGAAAAAGAGGGGCGAGACCGACACGAGTCCCTGCTCGTAGTCCATCAACTGCTCGAACAGTCGGTCATCCTGCAGCATGGCGTCGAGCAGGTTCACGTCGTCACGCAACAAGTCTACCACGTGCTCCGCGTCGGCGCGCTCCGGGATCAGGGTTTCGACCACGAAGCGCAGGTCGCGGTGCGACCACAACGCCATCGTTTTGTTCATGGTTTTCCCTTTCCAGCCGGACTCTTGCCTGTCCAACCGTCAGCGCTCGCCCTGGACAGCACAGCCATAGGCGAACGAACCTGGACGGTGCCGGGAATCTTCTGCCGCTCCATTGTACCCCAAAAGGCGGGATTGATCAAGGTTCGCGATCAGAGCTTCAGAGCTTCCGCGAGCGACCGGCGACCATGAGGCCTGGCTGGCATTGGCGGCAGAAATCGGTGTCGCGGCGGTCGCGCGTCACCCGGCTGATGGTCGTCCCGCAGCGCGGGCAGGGCTGGCCGGCCTTGCCGTGGACCGCTAAAAAGTCCCGCACCTCCACGTCGATGGCGTCGCCAACGCGCTGGCGCAGCGTCTCAATCGCCTCAAAGAGCACCGTCCGCATACTCTCGTACAGGCGGGCCAGCTCCTCGGCGTCCAGGGTGGGGCGCCGCAGGAAGGGATAGATCTGGGCGTGCCACAGAATCTCGTCGGCGTAGGCGTTGCCGATGCCGGCCACGAAAACCTGGTTGATCAGTGTCCCCTTGATCTCGCCCGTGTGGCGGCGAAGCCGTTGCAAGAAGACGCCCAGGGTAAGCTCCGGGTCCGTGGCGTCAGGGCCCATCTCGTCAATGGTTGGCACCTGCACCAGGTTGGACACGAGATAGACCTTGCCCATGTCCTTGGCGTCGTGGTAGCGCAGCTCCTGTCCGTCGTCCAGGCGGAGCACCAGGGCGTCGCGGGTTCGGTGCCGATCCAGGGGAGGACCCAGGCGCACGCGCCCCAGGAGCATGGGGTTGATGGCCACGGTTGCGCCATCCTCGAAGGGCAGCAGCAGGAACTTGCCGCGGCGCCGCGCCCCTGCGAAGCGGCGGCCCGCCAACTGCTCCGCCGGCTGGCCGCCCAGCAGGTTGCGAACCACGAGGGGCCGGCGCACCTCGGCCGCAGCGATGGCCACCCCCGCCAGGCGTAGGTCCAGGTATTCGCGGATGACTTCCAGGTCGGGTAGCTCGGGCATGGGAGCTACTCGCGCAACGGGCTGGCCACCCGCTCAAGATACTCCGTGGCCAGGGCCATGGTCCTGCCGGTGGGTCGCTCGCCGTCGACCATCCTGGCATCGTGTGGTTGGCTCACGCCGCCTCCTGCAACAATTCCTTGCTGAAAAGCTCTTCCAGGGTGCGCTGGATGTCGGCACACACGTCGTGCCCTTCCGGGACGGCAAAGCTCGCGCGGAGTGCTCGCTCCATATCCTGGAGGCTATGCTCGCCGTCGCAGAGATCCCATATCAGGCGGGCCGTGCGATTCAACACGTGGATGGCCTTTCCCTCGGCATTGTATAGGACGGTTTGCTCGCCGAGATCCTCAATCAGAACGTCTTCCTTTACCAGCGGTTTGGCTGTATCCGTCATGGGTCTGTCCCTCCTTCAAGTCGCTAAGAGTTCTCTCTCGACGCCCGGTACGCTGCCTGTATCCTGTCCCCAATCCGACGCCAGCGATCGGTGGCGTATGGCAGGACGAGGGACCAGCCCACCTTCCTCCCAAATAGATCCCACCCTGCGTAAAAGGATAGGGCTGCCAGCGGCAGGTGCTCAACCAGGAACGGAACCAGGCGGCGCACAGCCCTCACCCTCGCCGGCGCGAGGCCAAAGCCGTCCGGAATC
>JAAYZQ010000612.1 GCA_012514775.1 Anaerolineaceae bacterium | reverse complement strand
TGTTCTCCTGGCCGACATGTGGGTCGCGGAAGGCTTTGTCTTTCTCAGCATCCTGGTCAACCCCCACTTTCCCCTGGCCATCGGCCTCATGCTCCTCCTTTTCCTGGCTGTCCTGACGCCGGGAGAGCACCGGCCAGCGAGCCGGCGGCCGGCGGCAGCCACGGCCGGGGGACTGCTGCTGGCCATGGTGCAGCCCTTTGCCGTGCCCGTTGTCCTGGTCGTCCTGGCCGCGTACCTGGCACTCAGAACTGCTCTTGAGCGGCGAGTGCCTTGGAGTGAAGCGCTCGTCACCGCAGCCCTGGCCATCGGCGCAGCGCCGATTATGCTCTACGATCTCTATCTCTCCCGGGTCAATCCGGCACTGGCTGCCTGGTCGGCCCAGAACGTGACCAGCTCACTTCCGCCATGGGACTATGCCCTGGGATACGGGCTGGTGCTGCTCCTGGCCATCCCGGCACTGGTATCCGCGGCACGCCGCCGGCGCCCCACCGATCTCTTCTTGCTCGCCTGGGTTGGCAGCGTTGCCGTACTGCTTTACGTCCCCTTTGCCCTGCAACGGCGCTTTATCACCGGTCTGCACGTGCCCCTCGCCATCCTGGCCGCCATGGGACTCGAGCAGGTCGTCTGGGGGCGTGTCCGACCGCGCCGTCAGGCATTGGCAACCGGGTTGTTCATCGCCCTGACGTCCCTGACCAACGTCCTGGTCCCCCTGGTGACCGTGGGTGGCGTCGCCGCCGGCCGTGCGCCCCTGGTGATGACCCAGGGCGAGGCGAGCGCCTGCACCTGGCTGGCGCAGAACACGGCCTGGACCGAGACCGTGCTGGCGCCCGTCGAGTCGGGCCAGTTCATCCCCGCCTGGGCCGGCAACCGCGTGGTTTACGGGCACCCCTTCGAGACCATCGATGCCGAGGCGAAAGAGGGCCAGGTATCGCTCTTTTACAGCCTGGACGCCACCGCCGCGCAGCGCCGTGACCTGCTCGAGCGCTACCGGGTTCATTACGTGTTGTTCCCGGGCAACGAGCCCGAGGTCGACGCCGTTGAGTTGGGCCTCCTGCCTGTGTGGTCCCAGGACGGCGCAACCTTGTACCGGGTGGAGTCAGGGCAATGAAGAGCAGGCCGGCCCTGCAGTTGGCGGTCCTCCTGGCCGTCGTCTTTGTCGTCCTCGGCAACGGCCGGATCTCGGGCGGCGATGGCGAGGCGATGTACCAGGTGACCCGGGCGATGGTGGAGCAAGGCCGGTTAAGCCTGCCGCCCGGCGCGCTTCCTCCCGTCGAGATCGTTCTCGTGGAGAGCACCGATACCGCGATCCCGTACACGGTCACCGGTCGCGATGGGCTGGCCTATTCGAAGTATGGGCTCGGCCAATCGCTGGCGGCGCTTCCCCTCTACCTGCTCGGCGCCGCGTGGCGTGGCCTAAGCGGCAGCGTTTATGCTCCTCGGGCTGCCGTCGCGCTGCTCAACGCCCTCCTGGTCGCCACGACCGCCGGCATGTTGCTCAAGATCGTGCTCCAGATGGGCTATCCTCGGCCCACAGGCCAGATGATTGCCCTTGCCTATGCCCTTTGCACACCGGCCTGGGTCTACACCCACACCTTCTTCAGCGAGCCCCTCGTCACCCTCTGCCTGGTCACGGCAGTCTTCTCCATGATCCGCTTTGCGCAGTCGGACCAGTCGCGGTGGCTGGCGTTGGCCGGGGGTGCACTGGGCGTGGCCCTGCTGACGAGAGTGGACGCGGTGGCGGCAATCCCTGCTTTTGCCCTCTACCTGGGACTCGTCTGGTGGCAGCGGCGTCCCTACCTGGCGGCAGCCTCCGGGCAGTCCCTGGCTGCCGCTGCTCCCTTTGCCGCCGGCCTGGGGCTCGCGCTCGGGTACAACTACCATCGTTTCGGCAGCATCCTGGAGTTTGGCTACAGCACGTCCAACTGGCAGAGCGACTTCCTGACCGGCCTGATCGGGCTCACCCTGAGTCCGGGCAAGGGCCTCGTGTGGTACGCACCGCCCATCGTCCTCGGTCTGATAAGCATGCCGGCCTTTGCCCGGCG
>JAAYZQ010000611.1 GCA_012514775.1 Anaerolineaceae bacterium | reverse complement strand
GCTCAAGCCGCTTTTCGCCCTGCTTTCCGATGTGATCGAGACGGTCCAGGAGCTGGAAAACGTGCCCGAGTTCGACGAGGGAACCGTCTCCATCTTTGACCGGCTCAAGCGGTTCGTGGCCCACTGGCTCAGGCGGATGCAGGATCTCTCCCTGGCCTTCGAGACCAAGTACGGCAAGGACGCGCTCGCCAAGCTACAGCCATTCGCCGATACCCTGCAAGCCCTCTTCGCCACGCTCAGGAATGTGCTGGAGGCCATCCAGGATCTGGACGACGTCCCCGGGTTCGACGAGTCCACCGTGGTGACCTTTGACCGGCTCAAGCGGTACGTGGCCCACTGGCTGCGGCGCATGGCTGACCTCTCCGCGGCCTTTGACAAGAACTACGGCAAGGAGGCCCTGGGCAAGCTACAGCCCTTCGCCGATACCCTGGCCGCGATCTTTGCCCTGCTGCGGGACGTGCTGGAGACCATCGGCTCGCTGCGCCGGGTGCCCAATTTTGACGAGTCCACGGTGAAGGTGTTCGACACGCTCAAGCGGTACGTGGCCCACTGGCTGCGGCGCATCGCCGACCTGAAGGAGGCCTTCGAGCTCAAGTACGGCCTGGACATGACCGAGGAGCTGAACGCCTTCGCCGACATGCTGCGCAACGCGTTCGGCGCCCTCAAGGACGTGCTCGACCTGATCGAAAAGCTGGGCACGGTCAACCTCAAGGTGCCCACGCTGACCTTTGACAACCTGCAGGACGTGATCGAGCAGATCCTGGCGCGGCTGGAGCTGGTGGCCAACCAGTACGAGGGGACCGAGGGGCAGGCGATCCTGGCCCGGATCGAGAAGCTGGCCGCGGCGCTGGGGCCCATCGGCGAGGCGCTGGGGGCCATCGTGCACCCCTTCTCCGATATGTCGCGGATGCGCTGGATCCCCGAGCAGGCGCTGGCCGCCCTCAAGATGAACGTGGAGAACGTCATCGTCTGGTTCCTCGACCTCGCCTCCTGGCTCTCCGGCGCGGAGCTGGTCGAGCTGGGCGAGGACGAATGGGCCTGGGAGGGCGGGGACGAGAACGCGCTGGCGGATCGGGTGGAACAGCTCCAGTCCATCGGCGAGACCGTGGCCGCGATCATCGGGCCGTTCAAGCAAGCCTACGAAGCGCTCTTCGACCTGGGCAAGCTGGTGGGCGGCCGGACGCCCAACGAGGCGGACATCGGCAAGGTGGGCACCTTCATCGGACAAGTGTTCGCGATGCTGTTCAAGCTGCAGGCTGGCCTCACGGTGGACAGCGCCGATTACGTCTACACCGACCCGCTGGATGCCGTTGCACAGATCAAGGAGGTCATCGGCGGGATCATCGAGGTCTTTGACGCCGGCATGGATGCCATGGGCCGCCTGCTGGAGGCCCGCGTCCCCAGCACGGAGACGATCCAGAGCTTTGTGGAGGCACTCAAAAGTCTATACAAGAGTTTCGCCAGTGTGCTGGGGCTGATGGAGTACGACGTGACCAATTTCCTGCGGGAGGCGTCCTGGTACGCCATCGGGCAGGGGCTGGTGCAGTCGCTGATCGACGGCATCTATTCCATGTCCGACGGCCTGCTCGCGGCCCAAGGCTGGCTAGGATCGTTCCTACAGGGGATGCCCGCGGGGGGCGGCCTGCCCAAGATTCCGGCACTGGCGGGATCCACCACCACCAACTATTACAACGTGAACCAGTACGGCGTGAAAGAGGCCGGCCACGGCGCCCGGGACGCCCTGGTGGGCTTCCGGATCTACAACAACCTGCGAGGCAGATGAGATGGGATACCTGGGAGAAGAAGCCTGGTACTGGATCGACGCCTACGGGAACGAGTACCTGCTGGGCACCGATGACACCCGCACGCGCTTCCTGCGCGAGTACGGCGGGGTGGACATGGCCGAGCCGGTCCACATCACGGAGCGGAGCCCGGCGCACCACGGGGCCGTGCACCGCGGCTGGCACTACAACGAGCGCACCATCACCCTGGGGATCACCCTGCGCCCGGGCTCGCGGGCCGGGCTGTGGGACGCCCTGGGGAGCCTGCGGCAGGTGCTCAACCTGGTGCGGGGCCCGGGCAAGCTCAAGGTCGTCCTCCCCACCGCGGCGCCGGCCGGGAGCTACACGCGGCAGATCGACTGCCGCCTCGCCGCGCCGTTCAACGCGGACTCGGGCAACCAACCGAACACGCAAATCCAGCACCTGGTGCTCCAGTTCGCCGCGCCCTGGCCGCTCTTCTATGACCCCATCGAGCAGGTCTCCCGGAAAGCAGTCAACGGGGCCACGCTGCAATCGGTGGTGGTGGACAACGCCGGCGAGGAATATGCCTGGCCGCGCTACGTCATCTATCCCCCTGCCAGCTACCCGCAGATGCGCCTGGCCGGCTCGCCCAGCGACTTTATGCTGCTGCGCCGCGACATCACCGCCGCCGGGGGCCCCGTGACCATCTACGTCTGGCCGCTGGCCAAGAGCGGGACCTATGGCAAGCGGGCCATCGGCGCCTACGGCGAGGACCTGACCCACCTGGTGAGCAAGGAATCGCGCTGGTTCGGCATCCCGCCGGGGCGCCAGACCATCCAGATCGCCGCCACCTACGGCGGCACTGGCCGCGTGGACGTCTACTGGCACAACGAATACCTGGGGCTGGGAGGCTAGTCCATGGCCAACGACATCCTCTGGGAGGTGTACGCCGGGCCCACCCCGGATTGGACCAACGTCTCGGGCAAACGGATGGTCTTTGGCGGGTCGCCCAAGAACATCGACGTGCCGGTGGTCGTGGGCGAGTGGCAGCGGGGAACGCACCTGGGCACCTCCGACCCGGGCATCGACGCCTGCGGGAAGCACCATCTCCCCGCGCCCCGCTACGTGACCTCCGCCACCTTTGACGGCGGCGCCGGGCAGGAGCACCTGAACGACACCAACCTGGCCGCCACCGAGTGCACCCTGCG
>JAAYZQ010000610.1 GCA_012514775.1 Anaerolineaceae bacterium | reverse complement strand
GCGAGGAGTATGCGGCCATCGAGTGCGCCTTGTATGCGATCGGCGGCTGGGGCGATGCCTATACCAATGCCGTGCCGCGGCTCCTTCAGGGGTTGCCTGGCCCGCGAAAGGGCCTCATCGGGCCGTGGTCCCACGGCTATCCCCACATCGGTATCCCCGGCCCGACCATCGGCTTTCTCCAGGAATGTCTACGATGGTGGGATTACTGGCTCAAGGGGATCGACACCGGCATCATGGACGAGCCCATGATGCGCTTCTGGATCCAGGACAGCCTGCCTCCGGCGCCGTTCTACGCCGAGCGGCCCGGGCGCTGGGGCGCCGAATCGACCTGGCCCTCGCACAACATTCAGATGCGACCGTACTGGCTGAACGAGGATGGGCTGGGTAGCGCTCCGGCAGCCGAAACGCAGATCGCTTACCGCGGGTCGCAGTTCGCGGGCTCGGAGGCCGGCATCTGGTGCCCCTACGGCGACCCGGTCGATTTTCCGCCGGACCAGCGCGCCGAAGACGGCCTGTCGATCACCTTTGACTCGGCGCCTTTGGACGAGGCGATGGAGATCGTGGGCTTTCCCGATGTGGCGCTGACGGTGGCGGCCGACCGGCCAAATGCCCTGATCGCCGTGCGGCTTTGCGACGTGGCCCCCGATGGGGCGTCGCTCCTGGTGAGCCGGGGGATGCTCAACCTGACTCACCGCGATGGCCACGAGCACCCCCAAGCGCTGGAGCCGGGCCGATTCTACCCGATCACCGTGCGACTGGACGTGATCGCCCACCGGATTCCGGCGGGCCACCGCTGGCGGGTCGCCGTGTCGCCCACTTATTGGCCCATGGCCTGGCCCTCGCCCGAACCGGTCACCCTGAACCTACTCACCGGGGCGAGGAGCCAGCTCCGCTTGCCCGTGCGCCCGCCCCGGGAAGAGGATGCCGAATTGCCGTCCTTTGACCCACCCGAGCAATCCCAGCCGATTCCGGTTGAGATCCTCAGCACCAGCCCGCGCAGGCGGCTGATCACCCGCGACGTGGGCGCGAGAACGTTAGAGATCCGCGATTTCCTGGGCGACGGCCGCAAGCGGTTGATCGAGACCAACCTGGAGATCTATGGTCGCAACGAGGACACGTACACCCTGGTCGAAGACCAGCCTCTTTCGGCTCGCATTCGCTGCGACCGTATCACGGGGCTGCGGCGCGATGACTGGCACGTGCACACCGAGACGTCTAGCACCATGTCCGCCGACGCCGACACATTCTACATCACCAATGTGCTCGATGCCTACGAAGGCAACACCCGAATCTTTACCAAGACCTGGCATATTCAGATCCCCCGCCATCTGGTGTGATCTGAGAGAAAACCATGACAACACGAGGCGCCTCGACCCAGTCGGTCCACGGCTTGCACCACATCGATTGCGAAACGCGGGCCATCGAACGTCCTCTCGTCCTTAATACGGCCTTTGCCTTTCACCCCCGCTGCCCGCGGGCCGTGGAGCGCTGCCGGCACGAAATGCCGGCCTTGCGCGCCCTGCAGGGAGGCGAGCATTGGGCGGCCTGCCATTTGGCGCCGGGGGGGCTCGCGTCGCTGGTGTGAGCCTCAGCTGCTGTGTCGCAAGGGCCGACTTGGCACCTGCCAGCGAGCTTGTCGTCCGGCCGCCGCCGGCCTCGGCCCAACGTTGACAGTCTCGGCGTTTCGCAGTATACTGAAAGCGAGCACGGTGGGTTTGTCAACAGGGGAGAGCAGGCGTGAAGGCGATAGACCAGGAACTCCTGGATGAAACGGTTCGGCGCATTGTGGCTGCCCTGGAGCCGAGAACGATCTATCTCTACGGCTCGCACGCCTACGGGCAGCCGCATCACGACAGCGATGTCGATCTCTTGGTCGTTGTCAACGACTCGGATCTGCCTCCTCATCGCAGGGCGGTGGCGGCATATCGCGCTTTGCGAGGGCTGTTCATGCCAGCAGACGTCAAGGTGGTGACCCGGGCCGAGTTTGAACGCCGAGCACTGTGGAGCAGTTCCGTTGAGAGATCTGTGCTGGACAAGGGCCAGGTGCTGTATGAATCCGCTGCTTGAAGAGGCAAGAGCCTGGCTGCGCAAAGCAAGAAGCGACCTGCTTTCTGCACGAATTCTCGTCGAGCACAGTCCTCTGGTTCTGGGCCCGGCTGCCTTCCATTGTCAGCAGGCTGCTGAGAAGACGCTCAAGGCTTTCCTGATCTCGCGGTCCGTGCCGTTTGAGCGAGTGCACAGCCT
>JAAYZQ010000609.1 GCA_012514775.1 Anaerolineaceae bacterium | reverse complement strand
GTGAAACGTGGGGCAAGCTACTCGTCGTCGACCTGACCACGGGCCACCTCTACGACGAGCCCGTGGATGCGCCGGCCGCCCGCGACCTGGTGGGCGGGGCGGGTTTCGCCGCCCGCTACCTGTACGATCGGCTCCCGCCGGGCACCGACCCCCTGGGGCCCGAAAACATCCTGATGTTCACCACCGGCCCGCTGGTGGGCACCCGGGCGCCGTCCTGCGGCCGCTACGAGGTGTGCGGCCTGTCGCCGCTGACCGGCATCTGGGGCGAGTCGAACTCGGGCGGGTTCTGGGGCCCCGAGCTGCGCTTTGCCGGCTACGACGGCGTCGTCGTCCGTGGCCGCGCCGAAAAGCCGGTCTGGCTGTCCATCGTCGAGGGCCAGCCCCCCGCCCTGCACGACGCCAGCGGGCTGTGGGGCCTGGACAGCTACGAGACCCAGGAACGCCTGCGCCAGGAGCTGGGCGACCGCAGGGTGCGGGTGGCCTGCATCGGGCCCGCCGGCGAGAACCGCGTCCTCTTTGCAGCCGTGATGAACGACCACGGCCGGGCCGCGGGCCGCACCGGCCTGGGCGCCGTCATGGGCGCCAAGAACCTGAAGGCCATCGCCGTCCGCGGCCGCCGGCAGGTGCCCCTGGCCGACAGGGAACGGTTCAACGTGGCGGCCCGCCAGGGCCTGGAGTGCGTGAAGGAAGACCTGAGCACCACGGTCTATCGCGAGATGGGCACCGCCTCCTTTGTCGACATGAGCATGATGTGGGGCAACATGCCCAACAAGTGCTGGAGCCAGCCCGAGTTCGAAGAGGCCACCAACCTCAGCGGCGTGACCATGATGGAGACCATCCTGACCCGGGCCGTGCCTTGCTACGGCTGCTACGTGGCCTGCGGCCGCGAGGTGAACCTGAAGGACAGCTACGGCGTCGAGGTCGTGGACGGCCCCGAGTACGAGACGGTGGCCATGCTCGGCTCGCAGCTCCTGGTGGACGACCTGCCCGGCGTGGCCTACGCCGGCCATCTGTGCAACCGCCTGGGGATGGACACCATCAGTGCCGGCTCCACCATCAGCCTGGCCTACCTGCTCTACGAGCGAGGCTTGATCACCGCCGCCGATACGGGCGGCATGGCCCTGGAATGGGGCAACATCGAGACGGCCCATATTCTCCTGGAGATGATTGCGGCGCGCCAGGGCTTTGGCGACCTCCTGGCCCAGGGCACGCGCCGCCTGGCCGACCACTATGGCGCGCCCGACCTGGCCGTGCACGTCAACGGGCTGGAGCCCGCGGCCCACGATCCCCGGGCCATGACCGGCATGGCCCTGACCTACGCCACCTCTCCCCGGGGCGCGTGCCACATGCAGGGCGACGTCTATACCGTGGACATGGGCATGACCGTGCCCGAGGCGGGCCTGCTGCCCGGCAGTCGCTTCAAGAACCGGGGCAAGGCCGTCACCGTGGCCCGGCTGCAGAACTGGCGCAGCCTGTACAACAGCGCCATCATGTGCATCTTTGTCAACCCCACCCCGCCCCTCCTGGCCGAGATGCTCGCCGCCGCCACCGGAGGCCCTTCCGATCTCGAGCACTGGCTGCGCGCCGGCGAGCGCGCCTTTGTCCTCAAGCGCGCCTTTAACAACCGCCTGGGCATCCGCCGCGGCCACGATCGCCTCCCCGAACGGCTGCTACGGCCCATGGCCAACGGGTCCGGGGGGCGGGTGCCGCGCATGGACATCCTCCTGCGCGAGTTCTACCGCCAGCGGGACTGGGACTGGGAGACGGGGCGGCCGTCCAGGCAGAGCCTGCTGAGCCTCGGCCTGGAAGACGTGGCCGGCGACCTGTGGGGATGAGGCCCCTGCGCCTGGGCCTGGCCCTGGGCGGCGGCAGTGCCCGCGGCCTGGCCCACGTGGGCGTCATCGATGTCCTGGAACGAGAGGGCATCGCCATCGACTGCATCGCCGGCACCAGCGCCGGGGCGCTGGTGGGCGCGGCCTATGCTGCCGGCGCCCGCGGCCGGCGCCTCGTGGACATGGCCCTGGCCGTGCGCTGGCACCGTATCGCCCGACCTGCCCTGCCCTGGCAGGGGCTCGTCTCCTTTGCCCCCATGGAGGCCTATTTGGTCGCCGAGCTTGGCGACCTCACCTTTGCCGACCTGGCGATGCCCTTTGCCGCCGTGGCCACCGACCTGGTAACCGGCGAGCCGGTGGTCCTGAGGGAAGGGCGCCTGGCCCCCGCCGTGCGGGCCAGCGCCTCGGTGCCGGGCATTATCACGCCCGCCAGGCTGGGGGGCCGGCTGCTGGTGGACGGCGCCGTGAGCAACAACCTGCCCATCTCGGTGGCCCGCGCCCTGGGCGCCGGCGTCGTCGTCGCCGTGGGTCTCTGCCACCCACCGCGGCAGGTTCCCCGCGACATCCTGAGCGTGCTGGTGGCCGCGGGCGACGAGCTCCTGCTGCGCGCCGGCGACCCGCCGGCCAGCGCCGACGTCTACCTGCCCATCCCCGTCGGGGGCATGGGCAGCCTCTTGCGCCTGTCTCGCGCACCGGAGATGGTGGCGTTGGGCCGGCAGGCGGCCGAGACGGCCTTGCCCGCCATCCGCGAGGCTTTGGCGAGCGTCGCTGCTCCTCTCTCGGGCCACGGCGAGCCCGTTTGACTTCCCATAAAGCCTGTTGTATAATCTTGCCGGCCCTTGCGGTCGATCTTGATACAGGGAGGGTCGCCCATGTCTGTCTCCGGCACAATCTCTCGACTGGCACGCTACCGCGGACGCGAAGGGCAGATCGCCTGGATGTTGCATCGCATCAGCGGCCTGGGCGTGTTCCTGTTCCTGGCCTTTCACATTTTCGACATCTTTCTTGTCGCCTTTGGCCCCGAGCTTTTTGATCGGCTGCTCTTTTTCTACCACCAGTTCCTGTTCAAGCTGCTGATCATCTTTGGGCTCTACCTGGGCGTGCTGTACCACGCCCTCAACGGCATCAGGGTCGTCCTCGTCGATTTCTGGCCGGGCATGGCCAGGCGGCAGGCGACCCTGTGGCGCATCCAGATGGTCATCTTCCTGGTGGCCTACATTCCCTCCGCGACGATCATGCTGTCCGAGATGTTCTAACAGGGAGGAGGCAGGACAATGCACGTCACACCGGCCCGGCCCCGCCCGGCCAGCAACCTGGAGCTGTATAGCTGGTTCTTTATGCGCATCACCGCCGTGGCGCTCTTTGCCATGGCCGTCTTTCACCTGGTGTACATGCACATCATCGTCGGCCTGGACAACATCACCTTCGAGGTCATTGCCCAGCGCTGGCAGTCTCCCGGCTGGCGCCTCTTTGACCTGTTCCTGCTGTTATTTGGCTGGCTCCACGGGTCAAACGGCGTGCGCATCGTCATCGACGACTATGTGCGGTCGGACGGCTGGCGCGTGCTCCTGAAGTCGCTCCTCTACGTGCTGGTCTTTGTCCTCATCGTGCTGGGCTCGTACGTCATCTTTACCTTCCAGTCGTAGGCCCTCACAGCAAGCCGGGGAGATGGCTGGAACGTCGGGGAGGCAGAAGGATGTACCATTCGTTTGACGTCGTCATCGTCGGGGCGGGGGGCGCCGGGCTGCGGGCCGCCCTCGAGCTTGGACAGGTGGGCAGTGTGGCCGTCCTCAGCAAGCTGTACCCCTCCAGGTCGCACACTGGTACCGCCCAGGGAGGCATCGGGGCGGCCCTGGGCAACATGGAAGAGGACCTGTGGGAATGGCACATGTTCGACACGGTCAAGGGCGGCGACTACCTGGTCGATCAGGACGCGGCCGAGGTGCTGGCCCGGGAGGCCATCGAGAACGTCTACGAGCTGGAGCACTGGGGCCTGCCCTTTGACCGCACCACCGACGGCAAGATCGCTCAGAGGCCCTTTGGCGGGCACACCCACCACTTTGGCAAGGGGCCGGTGCGCCGCTCGTGCTACGCCGCCGACCGCACGGGCCACATGATCCTGCAGACCCTCTACCAGCAATGCATCCGCCACGACGTCCAGTTCTTTGACGAGTATCACGTCCTGGACGTGCTGATCAAGGATGGCGTGGCCTGTGGCGTGGTGGCCTACGAGACCCTCACCGGCGAGATCCACACTTTCCGGGCCAGGGCGGTCCTCCTGGCCACGGGCGGCATGGGCCGCATGTTCAAGATCTCGTCCAACGCCCACGCCCTCACGGGCGACGCGCCGGCCATGGTGCTGCGCCGCGGCGTGCCCCTGGAAGACATGGAGTTCTTCCAGTTTCACCCCACGGGCATCTACAAGATGGGCATCCTCATCACCGAGGCGGTCCGCGGCGAGGGGGGCATCCTCCTCAACAGCCAGAACGAGCGGTTCATGGAGCGCTACTCGCCGACGATGAAGGACCTGGCCCCCCGCGATATCGTCTCGCGCTCGATCTACATGGAGATCCGGGAGGGGCGCGGCATCGACGGCAAGGATTACGTGTACCTGGACGCCAGCCGCCTGGGCGCCGACGTGGTCGAGGCCAAGCTGCCCGACATCGCCGACTTTTGCCGGACCTACCTGGGGGTCAATCCGGCCCGGGAGCCGATGCCGGTCCAGCCCACGGCCCACTATGCCATGGGCGGTATCCCCACCGACGTCGACGGGCGGGTGGTCATCGACGAGGCCAACACGCCCCTGCCCGGCCTGTATGCCGCGGGCGAGTGCGCCTGCGTGTCGGTGCACGGCGCCAACCGCCTGGGCACCAACTCGCTGGTGGACCTGGTCGTCTTTGGCCGGCGGGCCGGGCGCGACATGGCCCGCTACCTCGCCGAGGCCGACTTTGTGGCCCTGCCCGACGACCCCGGCTGCGAGGTGTGCGACGAGCTGGTGCGGCTGCGGACCGGCACGGGCTCGGAGCGCATGGCCGACATCCGCCAGGAGCTGCAAGAGGTCATGATGGACGACGTGGGCGTGTTCCGCGTCGCCGCCCAGATGCAGGCTGCCCTGACCAAGATCGCCGAGCTGCAGGAGCGCTACCGCAACGCCAGCATCGAGGACAAGGGCCAGAAGTTCAACACCGACCTGTTGGAGGCCATCGAGTTGGGCTATCTCCTGGAGCTGGCCGAGATCACGGCCGCCAGCGCCCTGGCGCGGCAGGAGAGCCGCGGCGCCCATTCGCGCGAGGACTTTCCGGAGCGAAACGACGAGACCTGGCTGAAGCACACCCTGGCCTACCGCACCGAAAACGGCGTGGAGCTGCGGTACAAGCCGGTGGTCGTCACCCGCTTCCAACCCAAGCCGCGGACCTATTAGCGGTCACCGCACACGAGGGAGTCACGATGGAAGTTACGCTCAAGATCCTGCGCTTTAATCCCGAGTCGGACGCCAAGCCCCATTGGCAAGAGTATCCGCTCGAGCTGGAGCCCACCGACCGGCTGCTGGATGCCCTGAACCAGGTCAAGTGGTACCACGACGGCACCCTGGCCTACCGGCGCTCGTGCGCCCATGGCATCTGCGGGTCCGACGCCATGACGGTCAACAACGTCAACCGCCTGGCCTGCAAGCTCCTGATGCGTGACCTGGGAAAGAAGGTGACCGTCGAGCCGCTGCGGGGCTTTACCATCATCAAGGACCTGGTGGTGGACATGGAGCCCTTTTTCTTCAAGTACCGCTCCATCAAGCCCTACCTCATCAACTACGATCCGGCACCCCCTGTGGAACGCCACCAGACCCCCGAGGAGCGGGCGCGCTACGACGACACCACCAAGTGTATCCTGTGCGGGGCCTGCACCAGCTCCTGCCCCTCCTACTGGGGCAATCCCGACTTTGTCGGGCCGGCGGCCATCGTGCAGGCCCACCGCTTTATCTTTGACAGCCGGGACCAGGGCGCCAACGAGCGCCTGGAGGTGTTGAACGACCGCGACGGCGTGTGGCGCTGCCGCACGATCTTTAACTGCACAGGCGCCTGCCCCCGCGACATCAAGGTCACCCAGGCCATCGGCGAGGTCAAGAAGCTGCTGCTCTTTAACCGGCTGGTCTAACAGCCTGTCGGAGAGCCCGTTTGCCCGTCGGCATGCCCGTTCGTAGTGCGCGCTTCAGCGCGGCTGTTGGGCGATGAATCGCCCACTACGAACCTGCCAGCAAGCGCCTCTCCGACAACCTGCCAGCAGCCCGTCGGCAAGCCCGTTCGTAGTGCGCGCTTCAGAGCGGCTGTTGGGCGATGAATCGCCCACTACGAACCTGCCAG
>JAAYZQ010000608.1 GCA_012514775.1 Anaerolineaceae bacterium | reverse complement strand
CGGGATCATGTTCGGCAATCCGGAGACCACATCGGGCGGCATGGCCCTGAAGTTCTATGCCTCCGTCCGCCTCGACATCCGCTCCATCCAGTCGATCAAGACCGGTGGCGACGTTCTTGGCAACCGGACGCGCGTGCGGGTCAAGAAGAACAAGGTCGCGCCCCCCTTCCGCGAGTGCCAATTCGACATCATGTACGACGAAGGGATCAGCAGGGAAGGCGACGTTCTGGACCTGGGCGTAGAGTTGGACATTGTCGAAAAGAGGGGCTCGTTCTACCTGTACAAGGACGAGCGGCTGGCCCAGGGCCGCGAGAACCTGAAGCAGCACCTGCGCGAGAATCCGGCCCTGTGCTTCGAGATCGAAAATGCCATCCGCCGCGAGACGGGGCTGCCAGAGCTCACCGGCTTGCCCGTCTTCGAGCCCGAGGAAGCGGTGGAAGAGGCCGAGGCACACGTCCGGCCTACGAACAAGCGGGCGGCAGACGAAGCAGACGATGAGGACCTCGCCCAGGCAGAGTTGGCCATTGTAGACGAGGAGGACGACTTGCTCGAGGAGGACGGCTCGCTCGAGGAGGACATGATTACGTCCGAAGAGGAATAGACCCAACGGGGCATGCATTGCCGGGCTGCGCCGCCCTGCTCCAGGAAGGCGCAGCCCGGCACCCCTGTTTCCCGGCCAACCGGGACTAGCCGCGTCCTGGGCAACTTGCCTTGGACGTGGCTTTGTGATAGAATGGGCACATGTCCTTGAGGAGGTGATCCGTGAGCGAGGTCACACCAACGGAGTACGGCTCCAGGGGTCCGTCCCGCGGACCGGTCCGCCTATACATCCTTGTCGCTGCTATCCTGGTGGTAATCATTGTCGTCGCGGCCGTCCTGCTGCTCACTCGAGGGCTCCCGGGACTGCTCGGCGGAGATGATCCCACGTCCACGGCCACCGTGCAACCCACGGCCACGCTGTTGGCCACCTTTACCCCACGCCCGACACAACCCCCGACGGCAACAGCCGAGCCTACCGCCGAGCCTACGGCCGCGGCCCCGCAGATGGCCGTTCCCGAAACGCCGCTCTATGTCTTCCAGGGCGCGGGCGCGCGGCCGGGTGCGGATTGGACCGGCTTTTTCGGCACAGTGCAGGACGCGTCCGGCGCTCCCGTGGCCGGCGTCCCCCTCATCGTCTGGTACCCGGAAGGCACACCCGCTTCGGCGGTGGTCGAGACCGACCAGGATGGCTACTACGAGATCCGCCTGGCCGACGTGCCCCACTCGGGCACCTGGACGCTCCAGGTGTTAACGGAGGATGGACAGCCGGCCTCCGAACTGGTGACCTTCCAGACAGATGAGAACACGGAGACCGGCATCCAGCAGATCCAGGTGCTCTGGCAGCAGGTGCCATAGCAGGCTGGCAGCGCCACGCATTCGCCAGCGGGGTGCCTCTGCCCGCCGCCCTCGCCCGCCGAGGCTCGACGGCACGCCCTGTGCCCGGACGGCGGCGGCAGGCGTGGCGCCCTGCCGGCGGCGTTGTACCACCTTCAAACGCATGCCCTTTGCACGATCCCATGTTGTCAGGTATAATGACCGCGTTCGGGATAGAGAAGCCCTGAACCAGAGCT
>JAAYZQ010000607.1 GCA_012514775.1 Anaerolineaceae bacterium | reverse complement strand
GTGCGCGACGGCGGCACCATATCCCGACCGTCGGTGTGGCGGCAGCAGGGCGGCGCGCTGCTGCAGACGTCCAACATCCACGACGGCTCCGCCCTCGGCGACGTTGCCAAGGCCGGCACGCACGCCCTTGCCGGCAGCAGCGACTGGGCCGACTATCGGCTGACCGTGCGCCTCCGTTCCGACGACGACGATGCCGTGGGCGTGCTGGTGCGCTACGTGGATGACGACAACTACTACCGGCTGTCCCTCGACAGCCAGCGCAACTACCGCCGCCTGGTCAAGAAGGAGAATGGAACCTACAGCACGCTGTGGGAAGACACGGGCGGCCTGACCGTGGGCGAGCCCATCACCCTCACACTGGACGTCGCCGGGCCGCGCCTGGCAGGCTACCTGGGAGAGTCGCAGTTGTTCGCCGTGAGCGACAGCGCCCACGCGACAGGGCAGATCGGGCTGTACTGCTGGGGCAACACCGGCCTGCGCGTCGAGCACGTGGAGGTGCGCCGGCTGCCGCAGGAAGCGTACGCCCTGTTCCGCGACCGCTTTGCCCTCGGCGACATGAGCGCCTGGAGCATCGTGGACGAAGGCACCAATTCCGCCCCATCCAACTGGACGATCACCGGTGGCACGTTGCGCCAGAGCAGCAACATCCATTCGCTGCCCACCGACGCCGCCCACCCGGACAAGAAAGGCAGCCAGATCGTGGCCGGCGATCCCACCTGGACGGACGTCGTGCTGGCTGCCGACCTGCAAGCCCTGGACGACGACGCCATGGGCGTGGTCTTTCGCTATCAGGACACGGACAACTACTACCGGTTCTCCATGGATCGCGAGCGGAGCTATCGGCGGCTGGTCAAGAACGTCGGTGGGACCTTTACGGTGCTCTGGGAAGACGACGTGGCCTACGAGAGCGGCCGCACCTATCGCCTTACCGTCGTGATGCTGGGCAGCACCCTGCGCGGTTATATCGACGACGTCCCGGTGTTCCTCGTGGAGGATGCGGACCTGGCTGCGGGGCGCATCGGCCTGTACGTCTGGGCCAACCAGGATGCCAGGTTCTCCAACGTGCAAGTCTACCCCGTCGACCGGCTGTTCGAGGACTGGCTCCTCGACGAGGATTTTGGCGTCGAGGTGCCGGGGCGCTGGCAATTCGTGGACGATGGGGATCAGGGCGGGCCTTCGGCCTGGGCGTTCAGCGGTGGCGAGCTGCGGCAGACGTCCAACATCTGGGGCGGCACGCTGGACGCGGCCGAGCCCGGCAAGCCCGGCACCCACGCGCTGACGGGCGAGGAGACGTGGACCGACTACCGCATCAGTGCCCGCCTCATCTCGGACGACAATGACGCCATTGGCCTCGTCTTCCGTTACCTGGACGAGGACAACCATTACCGCTTCTCCATGGATCGCGAGCGCAGCTACCGGCGCCTGATCAAGAAGGTGGGCGGCGCCGTGACCGTCCTCTGGGAAGACACCGAGCGCTACGTGCAGGGCCGGCCGTATCTCGTCACCGTGGACTGCATCGGCCACCAACTGGCGGTCTACGTGGACGGCGTCGAGCTGGTCACCCTGGAGGACGCCGACCTGCCATCGGGTGGGGCCGGCCTGTACTGCTGGGGCAACACCGGCGCCCGCTTCACCGAGCTTCGAGTGGCGGAACCGGTGTGGTCCACCTACTATGTTTTCAGCGGCGAAGAACGCCTGCCGGCCGGTACCCGGCTGCGGCTGTACGCGGGCAACGCCCTCGCGGCGCCCCTCGACGAACCGAACACCGAGCGCCGTTTCGTGGCCTCCCTCGACGAGGGCGGGCGGGCACGCCTTCGAGCGCCGGGCGCGGAGCTGCGCGTGGTCGATGCGGCGGGCAGCGTGGGCCACAGCCGGCGCTTCCTGCCCGACGATGCTTACGAGGACCTGGCCAACGTCGTCAAAGTGCTGCGCAAAGCCGACGGAACCGGGCTCTTCCTGTTCTTGCCTGCCGCGACCCCCGTTGGCTCCCGGCTGTCACCGGGGCAGGTTCGCCTGGCCTTTACCTACCGCCGGGACAACACCGCCGTGGACGCGGACAGCATCGTGTACCGGGAGGTGGGGAACAGCGAGCCGGAAACGGCGGCGCTGGATCTTCCCTGGGGGCTGGTGAACGGCTGACGCGCGGGCCCGGTCGGGCCCTCAGCACCCGGCGACGAGGGTGCAGCAGCTCTCCCGGAACGTCGCGTCCAGCCCCAGCGTCGCCGCCAGGCGCACTGTGTCGGGGTGGGGATAGGCCAGACCGTTGACCCCGGCCCGCAGGGCCAGGGCCTCCATCTCGGCGCCGGCCCGGCCCGCCGGCCGGGCGCAGCCCAGCGTGAGGGGCGTGTGGGGCAGCAGCAGGCGAGCCGTGGCCACCAGGCGGCCCACCTCCTCGGGCGCCGGCGGCCGGGTGCGGGCCATGCGGCTGCCCGGCAAGGGCCGCAGCACGACAATGACGGCCACGTCGGCGCCTACCCGGCGGATCGTCTCCAGGGCGCGCAGCTCGCCGCGAAACTGCCCAAAGTGCAGCCCGGCGACGACGTGGGGCGCCACCGCCAGGCCCGCCTCGCGCAGGAGGGCCAGGCTCCGCTCATAGTCGGCGGCCGTGTAGGGCAGGCCGTAGACCTGGCGGATGGTCTCGTCGTCGCCGATGACGTCGAACAGCGCCTGGTCCACCCCCGCCAGGGCCAGGTCGCGGGCGCCGGCCGCGTCCACGAGGCCGGTGTGGACAATGACCGCCAGGCCCAGCGCCTTCAGCCCGGCCATGGCCTCCAGGTGGGCGCCGAAGGGAACCTGCCCCCGGGCGTCGGCGCCGCCGCTGATGAGCACCCCCTCGCAGCCCTCATCCACCAGCCGCCGGCCCAGCTCGGCCAGGGCGGCGGGCGTCGTGGCGGGGTACATGGTCTCCAGCAGGCGCCGGCCACAGTGGGCGCAGTCCAGGGCGCATGCCCGCCCCGTCAGGCTAATGGTCGCAAAGCGGTGGGGCTCGTTGGCATAGTCTTCCGTGTCATAGCGCCGCGCGCCGGGGACGGCCAATCCCAGGCGCGGGGCAAAGCCCTCGGTCCGTGCCTGCCACGCCCTGCCCTGGAGCTCGTTCCAGGGCAGGCGAAAGAACGCCTCAGCGCTGGCCGTCGCCAAATCCATCATAGTCCTGGAGCTGGTAGCGGATGAGGGCCACGTCCTCCACGTCGGGCTCGAAGGCATAGTTGCGGATGGGCCGGCCGGAGCGCTCGTTGCCAAAGGGGCGATTGCAGGCCGTGCGCCCGTCGGCGCCCGGGCAGCCGGAGGTCATGAACGGCTCGCCGAAGCGGATGCACTCCTCCAGGACCGCGTCCTCCACGCCATAGCCCACGATGCGGCCCTGTGCGTCGAACGACATGGCCTCGCAGCGCCCCAGGCCCCTGTTCACCAGGTAGCGGGCCAACTGCACGCGGCGGTACTGGCCATAGCTGGGCTGGCCCAGGCCGTCCAGGCTGGTGCCCTCCTCCGGGAAAAAGCTAAAGAGGTGCGTGGCCGCGCCCACGTCGTAGGCCCGCTGGATGGCCTCCACCATCTCCTTCTCGGTCTCGCCCAGGCCGACGATGAGGTGTACCCCGGCCTTGCCCCGGCCAAAGATCTCCACGGCACCCTCCAGCATCTCCCAGAACTGCTCCCAGCGGTGGGGGCCGCCCACGCCCCGGCCCCGGGTGCGCTCGAACAGCTCGGGCGTGGCGGCGTCGATGGCCACGGTGGCCATGTCGGCGCCCGCCTGGCGCGTCGCCACCAGGCGCCCGGGATCGCGGATGGTGGTGGGCGAGATGAGGGCCGAGATGGGCCGGCCCACCTCGGTGTGAAAGCGGTGGATGACCGTGTTCATGTCGTCAAAGGCCCGGGGGTGGGTGATCATGCCCACGCACACGCGCTTGAGCTGGCCACCGTCGTCCCGCGTCCGGGCAATGATGTCGCCGACGGGGTAGGTGGGCCACCGCACGCGGATAAAGGTGCGCTCCGGGTCCGTCACCCCCACGTCGCGGACGCTGTTGAGGCCGCAGTAGGCGCAGCGGCCGGTGCAGCGCTGGTCGTAGGTCAGCAGCAGGTTGAGGCCGCGCAGGAAGGAATTTCGCCGGAAGGTGTTGGGAAAGTAGCCCAACGTCTTGGCCGCCGCCATGCTGGTCTGTACATATTCCGGGCTTTCCACGATTGCTCCTCCTCATTTCCCCACATTGGGCAACCGCGAGGGTTGCCCCTACCCATTCGCCCCTGCCCCGGGCTTGGGCCGGCCGTAGGCGGAAAAGGCGATCCAGGTCTCGGCCACGGCGGCGCTCAGGGCCGCCGGGTCCTGGCTCCAGTGGGCGTCCAGGTAGCGCCGGTTGGCCACGGCCTGGCGCATGGGACCGCCCATGGCTTCCTGCCAGCCCGCCGCGTAGCCGCCCAGGGCCGAGAGGTCGCCGCCGGTCACCGCCCGCGCTGCCGCCTCGCCGGCCATCTGGCCGCTGAGGACCGCCGGGGCAATGCCGCCGCCGGTGACGGGGTGGGCCAGCCCTGCCGCGTCGCCCACCAGCAGCACGTTGCCGGCCCGCAGCCGCGCCACGGGACCGCCGGTGGGCACAGCACCCCCCAACCGCCCGACGACCGAGGCCGCCTGCAGGTCCAGGCTGTCCAGGAGGTGGGCCAGAGCCTCGCCGGGCCGCCCGCCCATGCCCACGTTGACCGCCACCCCCACGTTGGCCGTCTCGCCCTTGGGAAAAAGCCAGCCATAGCCCCCGGCATAGGCCGGGTGAAAATAGATCTCGGCGGCGGGCCGGGGCGTGGGCAACACGACCTCCACCTCGGCGCCGTGGACGAAATGCTCCTGGGGCATCCCCACCCAGCGCGCGACGGTGGAGGCCGGCCCGTCGGCGCCCACGATGATCCGGGGACGGACCCGCGCCTCGCGCTGCCCGCGCCGCAGGAGCACCACGTCGCCGTCGCGCTCGGCCGCCTTCCAGCCCACCCACAGCTCGGCGCCGGCCCGGTGGGCCAGAACGGCCAGGTGCTTGTCCATGAGCGCCCGCTCCAGGACGTAACCCCGCGAGGCCTTGACCACGGCCCGGCCGTCGGGCAGCACGGTGCGCATGGCCTCGATGTCCTGGGCGATGCACCCTCCGGGGATGGGCACGTGCTGGCCGAGCTGCCACGGCACGAACTCGGCGCACTGCACCGGCAGGCCGATCTGCCGGCGCTTTTCCACCAGGATCACCCTCGCGCCCGCGGCGGCGGCGCGCTGGGCGGCGCAGCAGCCGGCCGGGCCGGCCCCGGCGACGAGGACGTCGCAGGCCTCCACCCGGCTCACGGCCCTCTCCCGTTGGGGCTTACCCGCCGCACCACCCGCTCCAGCAGGCCGAGCTTCAGGTAGGTCTGGTTTTCAAAGCGCCCGGCATAGGCCTCCTGCTCCTGGCCCAGGTCGTAACAGGTGGAACTGTCCACGTCCACCAGGATGCCAGGCAGCCCGATGCGCTCAAAATCGTCGCGGTGCTTGGCGTAAAAGGCCTCGCAGCAACTCCCCACAAAGGATTCGTGGCCCGCGTCGCGCAGGCGCTCGAGCGTCTCTTCCAGGTCCTCGTAGTTCTGGATGCTGACGGGTTGCAGCCCGTAGCGCTCGGCCAGGGCAAAGGCATCGCCGATGCAGCACGCGCCGCACTGGTCGCAGCCGGCCTCGTAGCGATAAGGGCAGCCGGGCATTTTGGCACAGTAGGGCAGCAACAGGATCGTGCTGCGGCGGATCTCGGAGAGCGGAAGGGCCACGGTATAGATGTCGTTGACCTCTTCCGGCCTGATGTCGTGCCGGATATAGTCCAGCTTGTCCAGGGCCTGTCGGATGGAATACAACACGTCGCCCGGCGTCACCCCGGGGATCTGGATGCCGCTCGTCCGCCAGAAGTCGCGGACGATCTGTTCCACGGCGGGCATCCGGGCCGGGGCATTCTTGAGGGCCGCTTCCAGGTCATAGATGGCCCGCCGGGGATAGGCGAAAAAGTCGCCGGTGATGAGGGCGCTGCGGATGCGCCGCCCGTCCGCGTCCACGGTGAGGGCCACGCGCACCAGGCCGCCCTCGCTCTTGTAGAGGGCGCGCAGCTCCCGCTGGTGGTCCAGCGAGCGCCGCGGGCCATAGACCCACTCGTCGGACTCGAAGAAGGGCAGCCGCTCGGCCAGCAGGCGCTCTTCGGCCTCGAGCAGGCCCGCCGGCTCGAAGTTTACCCCCAGGGTCTCGGCGAAACCGGCAGCCAGGGCGGCCTTGATCTCGGCCAGGGGCGGCGTGTAGCCCAGCTCCCACTTCAGGCAGGTGACCCGCTCCTTCACCGAGTCGATCTCTTTGTCCTTGAGCTTTTCGGTGGGAATGCGCAGGGCGCGCAGCATGGTGTCCACGTCAAAGTCGACCAGGAGCGAGCCCTGGAACATGAACGAGCCCCCCAGGGCCGTGCCGCCGGTGCCCGAGATCTTATGGCCGTCGACCTCGATGTCGTTCTGGGGGCGAAAGCTTGCTTCCACCCCCAGGCGGGCCAGCCCGCGCACGGCAGCCCGGCACAGCAGCTCGTACATGGCCTCGACCTGGACCGGGATGCCGGGATGACCCTGCGGGGCATAGATCTCCCAGCCCAGGGCCGTGGCGTCCCAGTAGAGCCCGCCGCCGCCCGTCAGGCGGCGGTTGATGTCGATGCCGTGCTCCCGGCAGTAGTCGACGCGGATCTCCTGTTCGACGGCCTGGTGATAACCGACCAGGGTGCAGTGGGGTTGGAACTGCAGGAAGCGCAGCGTGTGGGGCGCCTCCCCGCGGCTGTGGACGGTGAGAACGACCTCGTCGATGGCCATGTTGCGGGCAGCCGAGGAGGGAGGTGTATCCAGCAATCGCCAAACTTTGCTCAAACCAGTCTCCTGCCAAGGCCCGACGCCGGCCCGGAATTGTACAGCGGCACAGGGGGATTATACCAGCGGACGCCCGCGCCTGTCAAAGGGGAGCCAGGCTGGAACCCGGAGGCCCTTTTCTTCGTCTTACCTTGGGGCGTCTCTCGACGACGGCCAGCGCCCCTGCGTGGGGCAAAAATGGGCATCGCGTCTGGCTACTGTTGCCCTTTTATGGTAGAATGGCGTTTCAGACTAGCCGGGCGCCTGCGATGGCGAGGCAGGGTCCGGAGATGGGAGAAGTTGCAGTGCTTGGACGAACAATCCTCCTGTTGCTATCGGCGGCGGCCATCTGGGCCGGCTCGCTGCTTGCACCCCTCGCCTCGCCCGCCGCCCAGGGCGACCTGCCGGCCGGCCTGTCGATGCAGGCCGATGTCGCCTTTGACGGCTATTTCAAGTACGGCGAATGGCTGCCGGTCTGGGTGGACCTGGAGAACAGCGGCCCCGACCTGGACGTCGAGGTGCGGGTGGGGCTGGCAGGCAGTTGGGGCAAGACGACCTTTGCCGCCCCGGTTGAGCTGCCCACCGGCTCGCGAAAACGCGTTCCCGTCTATGTCCTGCCCAACAATTATTCCCACGAGCTCCAGGTCGAGCTGGTCTCCGGCGACGAGGTGCTGGGCACGCGCACGGTGCCCGTCTCGCCGCGGGTGAACGTCACCTACCTGGTCGGCCTGGTCACGCCCCAGCGCGGCGCCCTGAACCTGCTCCTGGGCGCGTCGCTCCCCGGCCAGAACCGCATCCTGGACCTGGTGGACGTCTCCCTCGACGAGCTGCCCGAGCGGCCGGAGGCGCTGCGCTCCTTCGACTGCCTGGTGTTCAACGACGTGGACAGCTCGTCGCTGACCCCTGAAAAAGCCGCGGCCCTGGAGGCCTGGGTGCAGCAGGGCGGGCGCCTGGTCTTGGGTGGCGGCGCCGGCGCGCGGCGCACGGCCGCGGGCATCCCCGGGTCGCTGCTGCCCGTGGTGCCGCGGGCCGAGGTGGAGCTGGATTCGGTGGCGGCGTTGGCCGAGCTGGCCGGGGGCGAGGCCATCCGCATGCCCGGCCCCTTTCTGGCCGCGACCGGCGATGCCGCCCAGGGCCACAGCCTGGCCGTGGAGGGGGACCTCCCCCTGGTCCGCGAGCGGCTGGTGGGCGCCGGCAGCGTCGACTGGGTGGCCCTGGACCTGTCATCCGCTCCGTTCAACGGCTGGAGCGGCACGACGGCCTTCTGGGAGCGCATCCTGGCGCCCGGTGCGACCTACCCGCCCTGGCTCGCCCAGGACATGTCGCCGCGGCAGATGCAGGCCGGCAACATGAGCTATGCCCTGACCAACCTCCCGGCCCTCGACCTGCCATCCGTACAGGGACTGGCGGTCCTGCTGGCCGCCTATATCCTGGTCGTGGGCCCGGTCAACTACCTGGTGCTTCGCCGGCTCAAGCGCCTGCACCTGGCGTGGGTCACCATCCCCCTGCTGACGGTCCTGTTCACCGGCGGCGCCTTCGGGCTGGGCTATGCCTTCCGGGGCAGCGACATCATCCTGAACAAGGTCAGCATCGTGGCGCCCCAGGCCGACGGCAACGCCTCCATGCGCAGCTACGTGGGCCTCTTTTCGCCCTCGCAGCGCTCCTACGACATCCAGATCACG
>JAAYZQ010000606.1 GCA_012514775.1 Anaerolineaceae bacterium | reverse complement strand
TGCAGCGGCTCGTAGGTGGGCCACGGCGGCGTGCCGATGCCCAGGGGAATGGTCAGATCGATTAGCTTCATCGCGCTATTCCTTTCGCGTGATTTGTGCCAGTTGATCACCGCTGGCTACAGAGGACGACACGGTTGGTGAGATGCCTGGCTGAGCAGGTGCATTTTAGCACAAAAGGGGATCGGGGACAAGTCAGGCTGCCCGGAAAAGGTCCTCTACACGTCCCCGGCCTGCTCGTACACCGAAACGTGCATCCCGCTCCGTGCCGAGAACGCGCTGCCCTCCCAGTCCGCCCAGCGATGCTTCAGCCCCAGCCCCGCAAGCCGGGCCATGAGGTCGAGCTCGGCGGGCCAGGCATAGCGCAGCCTGACCGGGTAGAGCCGGACCCCGCCCTCGGCCAGGAACACGTGCTGGCTGGTGATTTGCTGCCTGACCGGGTCGTGCATGGACACGTCAACCTGGACCTGATGGTCCTCGACCAGGACGGCCTGCACGGTCTGCCCGCCACTGAAGCGGCTCAAATCGGGGACAAAGGCTTCGAGCGCAAAGGAGCCGCCGGGCTCCAGGTGCCGCGCCACGTTCTGAAAGCAGCGCACCTGTGCCTCTTGCGTCAACAGCGAATAGAACGTGTTGAACATAACATAGATGAGCGTGTACCGCCCTTCGACGGCGACCTCAGAGAAGTCGCCGAGGGTCACGGGGATGTTCTCGCCGCCCGGCTTGGCTCGCAGTCTCTCGACCATCGCCGGCGAGGCGTCGATGCCGTGGACCTCGACGCCGGTCTCCTGCAGGGGCAGCGCCACGCGACCGGTGCCGATGCCCAGCTCGAGGGCGCGCCCGCTGCGGGCCAGCCGGTTCAGGGCAACGATGGCCGCGGGGTCATGGCCGCTGTACAGCTCGTCGTAGACGTCCGCGATGCGCTCGCCGTAGGTCTCTGCTCCATAGGTGTTCATGACCTTCCTCGTGCCTCAAACTGCCGGGGCGGGCGCAGGACCCGCCCCTACCCGGCGTACGGGCGACCCTTGCGGTCGTCCTGTTGGGCGGGTGCAAGACCCGCCCGTACCCGACGTACGGTCGACCCTTGCGGTCGCCCAACCCCCGCGGTCGCCCAACCGAGAAAGGACGCGTGACGCGAATTTGTCGAGGGGCGGTCAAGATTGACCGCCCCTCGTCTCGCTGTACCAAAGACCATGTTCGCGCCCGGACGCGCGCTCCGTTGGCCTGGGGCGTCGAGGCGCCCCCGACGAACCGGCGCCCCGGGCGCCGCGCGGTGCTAGAGGGCCGGCTGGATCCTGCCGCCCAACATCTCGGCCTGCATGGCCTCCAGCCCGGCCCAGTCGGCCTCGGCCGCCAGGCGGGCCTGGGCCGGCCAGGAATCGGGCTGCACCATGGGCAGGCCGGCTTCCTTCAGGATTGCCTTGAGCTTGGGCACGTCCATGGCTGCCAGTTGCGCATAGCTGTTAACCTCGGCCGCCTGCAGGATGCCGGCGACCTTCAGGCCGATGCCCTCGATGCGCTTCAGGTCGTCGGGCTCGGCCGACTCGCGGGTCCTGGGCGGTTTCACCAGCACAAAGAGCAAGTTGAGCAGGATGCCTGCCACGGCAGCCGTGGCGATTGCCGGCCAGCCGTTGGGAAAGATCCCCTGGAACAGCGGGATGGGCAGGAAGCCGCCTTCATAGCCGATGTTGCCGCCGATGCCGATGATCATGATCACTGCGCCGATGGCCAACTGCTTCGGGTCAAAAAGGTTGACCTTTTCGGCCAGCATGAGGGCGATACCCTGCATGCCGATGACGCCATACAGGTAGATGGCCAGGCCGCCAACCACGGCCGTGGGAACGCTGTACACTGCGGCGGCCAGCCAGCCGGAGAACCCAAGCAGGATGGCGATGGCGCCGGCGGCGACGAGGGCCGGCCCGGAGTAGTTGCGGGTGATGACCATGAGCGAGTTGTTCTCGCCATAGTTCGTGCCCGCCGTGGCGCCGAACATGCCGTGGATGATGTCGCCGATGCCGTCGAGGATCAGGTTGAAGCCGATGTACTTGCTCAGGCCGACGCGCGGCTTGCCGACCTCGTCGGCCAGGTGATCGACGTAGAGGCTGATCTGGTACAGGTGTGCCGTGGACTCGGGAATGGTGGCGATGGCCATGATGCCGATGCCAAAGATGGCGGTCCACGTCAGGTCGCTGGTAAAGTCGGGAAAGGTGATGTGGGGCGTCGTCACAAAGCTGGCCCCGGCAAAGGCGCCGTAGTTGATGAGGCCGTTGGCCGTATTCACCGTGCCGGTGAAAATGTCGACCAGGAAGGCCACACCATACCCCACGATGGCTCCCAGCAGAATGGGCAGCATGCCGATGAATCCCTTGCCCTGCAGATAGACCGAGAAGCCGATGGTTACCACCAGGGTGACGATGGCCACGCTCCACCACTTCAGGTCGCCGGGCAGGCCGCTGCTGGTGCCGCTGGCCATTCCCAGGGCAGCAAAGCCGAGCCCGAAGCCGATGACACAGGCCACCGAGCCGGTGACGATGGGCGGCAGCACCAGGTCGATGGCCCGCTTGCCGCCGACGGCGCGAATGATGAGACCCACGATGACGTTCAAGACGCCGGTGGCGACGATGCCTGCCTGGGCGATCCGAATCCTGTCGTCGGGTGCCACCACGCCATACGTAGCGCCGGTAATGGCGATCAGGGCGGCCAGGTAGGAAAAGCTGGAGCCGTAGTAGAGGGGGATGAAGGTGCCGATGCCGATCCGCGACAGGAGCAGCGCCACGATGGTCGACACGCCGGAGAAGGTGAGCACCGTGCTGGGATGAAAGCCGACAAGGAGCGCACAGAGGATCGTCGCCGGGAACATGGTCAACACGTGCTGGAAGCCAAAGAGGATCGTCTGCCCGATGGGGGGCCTATCGTTGGGCAGGTACCCCAGGACCTTGACTTCGTTCGAAACATTCCCTGCCATTTCAGTAGTTCTCCTTTCTCGTAACGGTTACGAGTGATCCGCGCTTTAGAATATCCGGCGCGACGCCGAGGCAGTCCTCACCTCAACGCATCGCGACCCGTCCGGTTCCTGGCAGTAGGCACTCCTCCTTTCTATGGCCGGCGGCCTGGCCCCGGCACGCCCGGCCGCCGTCGCCTCGGTCCGTGTCTCTCCTCCTCAGGACAGGGTCAACCCCGGCCCGTCTGCCGCCCCATCAAGAAGCCCAGGACAAAGGCCACCGCGGCCACCAGCAGGGCCATGGCCAGCGTCTGCGCTTCGGGCATCATCTCGCGGGCCACGTCTTTTGCCACGGCCGCGGCGAACTGCGCCTCGCTGGGCGGCACGTACTCGACCTCGATGCCGGTCTCGGCGCCCTGCAGCCGGGCCTTCAGAGCGCTGTTCAACGACTCCAGTCCCTGGCTGATCATACTCCGGCTGGCCGTGTCGATGAGCCGCTGCCCCACGCTGGCGATCCGGCCGCCAACCTGAAGCTCGCCGTCGTACTTCATCAGGGTGCGGCCGTCCTCCTGCTCCAGCAGCGCCACGTGGCCCACGCCGTTGCCAAAGCCCGGCGCGCCTCGGCCATCCACCGACAGCGTGTAGCTCTCCGGCGGCACCTCGTCGGTCACCGCCAGCTTGCCGTCGAACACGCCCGACACCGGCCCAATGCGAATAAACATCTGGCCGGCATAGTGGGTCTCGTCGATCTTTTCCAGCTTCTGGGCGCCCGGCAGCGCCTTGGCCAGGATCTCCGGGTCGCGGACGATGGCCCACACTTCGTCGCGCGGACCGTCAAAGATGTACTCACCTTCCAGTTTCATGCTTCTCCTCCCGGCAGGTTTTGCGCCTCAGCCTCTGCCACGAGCTCAAAGAGGCGATTGGGGGTCATGGGCATCTCCAGGATCTCGATGTCGCGGTCGTAAAGGGCGTTCTCCAGGGCCTGGGCAAAGAGGGCCGGGACGGGGATGGTGCCCGCCTCGCCTGCCCCCTTGCTGCCGATGGGGTTCAGGGGCGAGCGCGTCTCCTCGTGGCCCACTTCAATGCGTGGCACCTCCATGGCCGAAGGGATGAGATAGTCGGCCAGCGAGGCGTTGAGCAACTGCCCGTTCTCGTCGTACACCAGCTTTTCATAATACGAGTTGCCGATGCCCAGGGCCACGCCGCCGTGCACCTGGCCGTCCAGGATCAGGGGGTTCAACACGGTGCCACAGTCCTCGACGGCCACGTAGCGCTTGATGTCGATCATCATCGTCTCGGGGTCCACCTCGACGATCATGGCGTGGG
>JAAYZQ010000084.1 GCA_012514775.1 Anaerolineaceae bacterium | reverse complement strand
GGGGGATCAGACCCGCGAGGACACGGGCCAGGGTGCTCTTGCCGCAACCCGACGGGCCGCTGACCAGGACGCACTCGCCGGCCTTGACGTCCAGCGAGACGTCCTCCAGCGCGCGGACCGGGCCATAATGGACCGTGAGGTCACGCACCCGGATCATCTGCTGCTCCGTGCCGCGCCCTTTTCAAATCCATGGCATCATTCCTCTTGACACCGCCCTCGCAACAAAAAAGCTCGCCAAGGAGACCGTTGGCGAGCAAAGACTGCTGTACAGCAACACGGTTCTCCTTCCCAATTCCATCCCCCATGGGCGGGATTTCAGGAGGCGATGGCGTTTCCCCCATCACCCGTGATCCTCCTCGCATGTGGGAGGACCCCCGAGTTGGCTCGGGGACCGGCCCACCGGCCATGGCGTCACGCTTTGCTTTAGGCTGGAGGGCTCGGAGAAAACCTATGCGGTTCCGTAATCTAGCTGAGAATCAAGTATCCCTCTTTCGCCACCTCGATACCAGGGTTGTTGCACGATAGCTTGACCATCTACGCGCGCTCCGGCGGGATCGGCACTCCCTGCGGTCGCCCGCCGGTTTCTGGCGGATTTGCCGCCAGAGCCTTGAAGGCCAGAATATCGATTTCGCAGTAGCCTAACTCGGCACTCAAGGGCCTTTTCCAGGGTGCCCGAGGAGAATAGAAAGACGCGCGTCCGGCCGCAGGCCGCTGTTGAAACGGTCATATCATCGCTCCAGGTCAAGTATACCGGTTCTAGTTGGTTTGCGCTACAGCCTAACGAGGTGTCTTTTCGCAAAAAAGAGCTATCTTGTTATAGCTCTTTCGGGGAGGGGTATGGACTGTGGCGGAGTGTGGCAGTCATGCCGCCACACTCCAGGATGGGCTCAGGCAGGACTGACGGGGCCCTGGGCGTCAACCTCGACCAGGCCCTGGTGGACGGCGAGTACAGCCGCCTGCACCCGGTTCTGGGCGTGCAGCCTGTCCAGGATATTGCGCATGTGGAGCTTGACGGTGTGTTCGGTGATACACAGGGCGTCGGCGATTTGCTGGTTGGAGGCGCCGGTCACCAACTGCTGCAGAACCTCGATCTCCCGCGGCGTCAACTGCCCGTCGGCCTCGGCAGGCCGGTGTGCACCCGGCGGCTCGGCGAAGCGTGCCAGGAGGCGGGCAGCCACGGCACCGGACAGGGGCGCCTCGCCGCGGCGCAGCCCCTCGAGCATGTCGAACAACTGGTAGGGCTCCAGGTTCTTGAGTAGGTAGCCGATGGCCCCGTTCTGAAAGGCCTCCAACAGGTCCCCGTCGTCGGCCGACATGGTCAAGATGACGATCTGGGTGTTGGGCAACTCGTCCTTGATCAGGCGCGTGGCTTCCAGTCCGCCGCAGTGGGGCAGGCTGATGTCCATGAGGATGACATCGGGCCACGTTTCGCGGGCCTTGGCCAGCGCCTCCAGGCCGTCGCCCGCCTCGGCGACGATCTCGATGCCCGGCCTGGACGACAGCAGGGAAGCTAGCGCCCGCCGAAAGAGGGTATGATCGTCCACCAGTAGGATGCGCATCGGCTGCATGTCACCCTGCCCCGACGACCGGCGCCCTGACCGTGACTCGCGAGCCGTGGCCCGGCCGGGCGTCAATTTCGAGGGTGGCACCCACGCTCTCGGCGCGCCCGCGCATGATGCTCAGGCCAAACTGCCGGCTGCCTGGTGTGACTGCCTGGGCCGGATCGAAGCCTTCGCCGTCGTCCTGGACGCTGATCCGGGTCCAGTCGCCGTCGGGCTCGGCGGTGATGCACGCCTGGCTGGCGCGGGCATGCTTGCGCACGTTGGTCAGTGCCTCCTGGACGATGCGCACGAGCTGGACGGAGGCTTCCGGTGAGAAGCGGAGGGAGGCCCGGTCGTCGATGGTGAGGCCGACGGCCAGGCCGCTGTGGACCCGGTAGTCGTCCAGGAACTCTTGCAGCATAGGTAAGAACTGGCCCTGCGCATAGCCAGTGCGCAGGCTAGCGATGGCTTCGCAGACGTCGTCCAGTGTCGCCTTGGTCAGCACCTGCATCTCTTGCAGATGGGCCTGTGCCTCGTCCAGACGGCCCTGCCCCAGCAGGTTGCCGGTCAAGGTCATCTGCAGGTTCAGGAATCCAAGGGTCTGGGCCAGGCTGTCGTGCAGCTCCTCGCCCAGGCGCAGGCGTTCCTCGACGGCGGCGGAGCCTTTCATCTTCTCCGCCTGCTGAGCATGGTAGGTGACGAGGCCGATCTGGCGGCCGAGCGAGGCCAGGAACCGGATCTGGCCCTGATCCCAGGTGACAACCTGGCGGGAGTTGAGCCCGAAGAAGCCGACGTAATGGTCGCCGGCCAGGAGTGGGATCAGCATCAGGCTGGGCATACCCAGGTCGTCCACGCCCCGGATGGCGGCCCGATGATCGGAGGGGTGGTCCGAGGTATAGACCGGCTGATGGGTCTCGGCCACGATGGAGGCGAAATCGCCGATGTTGGCGGGTATTTTCTTGATGCTGAGCACGACCTCCGGAGGCAGGCCGCGCACGGCGACGAGCCGGTACCGGTCGCACTCGGGCTCGAAGAGAAAGATCGTCAGCGTGTCAAAGCCGGTGATCCCGATCAGGCGGTCGGCGAGGCGCTCAAAGAGCTCGCTGGAAAAGATCGAGTCCCTGGCCGCTTCCGAGATGAGCAGCATGGCCTCCAGGCTGCGGCGCAGGATGCTGGCATCGGCCTTCTCCCGCGCCAGAGCTTCTTCGAGCTCATACACCTGCGCGGCCAGTCGCCGAATCTGTTCCTGATGATTTGACCTCATTGTCCCCTCACCGTCTATTGTCACCGGTCGTTGCCCATGGATAATAGTACCCGAAAGATGGGATGGTGTCA
This sequence comes from Anaerolineaceae bacterium, assembly GCA_012514775.1. The sequence goes on along the minus strand of JAAYZQ010000084.1, from coordinate 10,010 downwards.
ACTGGTGGCTGAGGCCAAAACCGGGTCAAACAGCCGTACGTTGCAGAAAGCATCCGGTAACGTCAAAGTTACTCGGCTCTCGGTTCCAGGCGACAGCCACCGCCTCGAACCAGTTCATGATCTCGGCCGGGGGCGTTGATGCAGCATGAGTGGGGGACCGCCCCGCTGCGAAGGTCCACCGCCGTTCCGGTACCGGTCTGAGCGGCGTGATCCTGGCCGGCGGATGGCAACCAGGGACACTAGGGAGCCCACTCCCCCGGCTTGGCCGGGAGGACCCAATACCCGCCGGTCTGCTTCGACGCCAGTTTCAGCCATGGCGCCGCGTCGGCGTCCCGCATCAGGAACACCTGGGCGGCGTCGGCCAGCACGTAGGTGAGGTCCGCTCCCGAGGACAGCACCACCGCGTCGCGGTAGCAGATATCCCGGCACAGGCCGCAGTCAGTGCAGCGGGCCGGCCGGAAGATCACCCCAAGCTGGCCGTCCTGCTCCACCTTTGTCAGGGCGCCGGTGGGACAGAAAAAGCCGCACATCTGGCAACCGGTACACTGGTCGGTGCAGTCAAAGGAGGCGAACAGGCCGGCGCCAGCGGCGGCCTGGCCGGGCCCGGCAAGGGGTGCCGGGTCGAGGCGTCGCAGGGCTGTGAGCAGCAGGGCGCGGGTCAGGGGCAGATCGGCCGGCAGCTCACCGCGGGGCAGCGGCTCGTCGGCCGGCAGCAGTTCACGCGGCTGCGACTCGCCGGGCTGAGGCGCCTCGGCTATAGCTTGACCGGCGCGCAGGGTCTCCTGGGCCAGGCGCTTGAGCAGGCCCCGGCGGCTGAGGCCCTCGCCGTTCCCGGCTGCGGGGGTGGGCGCAGGCAGGGCGCAGGCCTTGCCAGTGTGGAAGGCGATCTGCCCAGGCAGGCCAAAGGCGGCAAGCAGGCCATTGGAACGCTCGATTGCCGCGGCGGCCATGGCGCGGCCGGCAGCCTGGGCGCAGCCTTCACACGCCCGGTCGATTAGCCGCACCGGCCGGGCGCCATGGGCCACTGCGCCGACTAGAAGCGACTCGTCCAACCGGCCCAGGCAGTTGACGATGACGCACGGCCGGCCGGCGTCGGCCTGCTCCAGGCTGAGCGGGCAGGCAAAGGCTACGCCCTGGCCCGCGAGGGCGAGGCGCATCACCTGGGCCAGCAGCTCGATGTTGGACGGCGATTGGGCCTCCAGCGCGCCGGCCGGGCACACCGCGGCGCACATGCCGCAGCCGGTGCACCGCTCCGGGTCGATGTGCGGGCCGTCGGCCACCGCACTCCCAGGACCCCCGATGGCAGCAGTAGTCCGCAGTGTCAGGGCGCCGGCCGGGCAGGCGTCGACGCAGCGCTTACAATTGGACAGCCGGTGCCGCTTGGCCGAGCACAGATTTCCGACCACCTTGATAGGGTGCGGCTCGAAGCGATCGAGCGCCTTCTCAACCTGCTCAATTGCTGTGGACATGATCCTGCTCCCTTTTCCGGCCAAGACCCGTCAGCATTTTGATCTCGATGGCGCCCACCGGGCATTTCTCGTAGCACTCCAGGCACTTGGTGCAATTGCCCGGGGCGACGGCTCCTATCTCGGCGGGGGGATAGATCCGCTCCGAGCACGCGTTCTTGCAGACCCGGCAGTTTGCGCCGCGCGAGGTGAGGCACTTGTCCTTCCTGACCGCCAGCCGCAGGAAGGGGTTCAGCCTCCCGGCGAGCGACAGCAGCGCGCCGAGGGGGCAGATGGAGGTGCACCAGCGCTTGAGCACAAAGAACTCGACGCCGAGCAGGGCCGGGAAGACGAGCAGCTCCAGGCTGGGCTGCTGGTGGACAAACAGCCGGACGACGGCATATACCGCTCCGAGCGACAGCCCGACGGGGCAGATGAGGCAAAAGACCGGGAAGCCAAAGATCAGCGACGACAGCATCGCCCCGCCCAGGACGGCGAATGGCGTGTACCTGTGGGCAGTTCCGTGGTTATCGCCGTTGGCATTGGCCCCGTTCTTCCCCTTGACCGGCCCCCGCAGCAGGGCTCCGGGGCAGACCCAGGCGCAGAAAAAGCGCCCCAGCAGCACGACGCCGAGCAGCGTCACCCCTGCCGCCAGCCACAATTCGGGGGTCGAGCTCTGGCCGGCCAGGACCGCCTGTAACGCCCCTAGTAGGCACAGTGAAGAAACGCCAAATATCCCGCTGGAGCAGTAGCCGCCGATCCCTGTGTGCAGCACGGCAGCGATGGCGATGAGCCCGATGAACAGCAGCAGGACCGCGGTGCGGGCCCACGCTGCTTTGTTGGCGATCTTGAGTCGCGAGGCCAAGGGTATGAAACCTCCTCAACGGCCAGCAGGGCCGGCCGGGTCGACGGCTAGCTTCCGGAAGGAGAGATGGGCACAATGACAATGGCCTTGTGCTTCGCTCCCGTGTAGCGGCGGAACGTCGTGCTGGGACAGATGTTCTCGCACAGCCCGCAGCCGTTGCATAGAGCGGCGTCCACGGCCGGGCGCTTGTGGTCGTCCATGGTGATGGCCTGGATGGGGCACAGGTCGTAGCAGCGACTGCAGCCTTCCCAGTTCCAGGCGATGCACTCGTCTCGGTTGATCTCGGCGAGGCCCAGCTTGATGGTCTCCTTGTCCGCCGGGTCGAGGGACGGGGTGGGGCAGATGTCGGCGCACTTCATGCACAGGTCACACCACCCCTGTCGGAAGTTGAGCTTGGGCGTTCCGGCGGCGAGGATGCTGTCGGTGATGAGGACGGGCGAAAGCGCCTCGAGCGGACAGACGTCGATGCAGCGCGAGCACTTGACGCACTGAGCCAGGAACTGCTCCTCCGGCAGGGCGCCGGGCGGCCGCAGAAAGCCGCCTTTGGACGGCAGAAGCCGGACGAGGCCGCCCAGCCCGACGAGGGCCAGGGCCGAACCGCCGAGCCCGAGGGCGGCCCGCCTGCTGAGCAGCGGGCCGCGCCCGACCGCGTTTGTTTGCTGTTGACGTGTTGAGTCACCATCCATGGTCCGCTCCCTGCAGACGGCCGCCCCCCATCGAGGGGGGCTGAACGCTAGGCGCCTGGCTCGGTTGGGGCGCCCTCCGCCTCAGCCAGCAGGCTGCCGAGCAGCGGTTGCTCCAGGGCCAGGTAACCGGCCGTTATCATGGATATGGCCTTGTAGAATGGCGTGCGCGCCACCAGCTCGACGTCAGAGCAGAAGGTGGGGAACCAGACGGCCAGGTGCTGCTCCAGGAACGCCTGCTGCTTGCGCAGCCAGGGCACCGCGGCCGCTACATCGCCGCCGCCAAGCGCCTCGGCTGCTTTGTGACACAGGTAAGCCAGGAACTCGAGTTCGAAGGCGGCGTGGTCTTCGGGCTCGTTAAAGTCCCCGGCCCGATCCAGCCCTTCCTCGCGGTAGGCATGCAACACCTGGTCGCGCGCATCCTGCATGATCAGCCGCTGCGGGCTGGTGTAGTACGACTCGTAGGGGTAGGCGGCTTGCCCCCCGCCCAGGCCCGCTCCCAGGAAGACGCGGGCATAGTCGACGGCCAGCTCGGTCAGGGTCGTCTCTCGTACGCCGTGGGCGAGAAAGTCGCTCAGCATGCGGTAGCCTTCGGCCAGCTTGGGGACGGCCACCTCGGCCGACAGGTCCATGGCGGCCATCCTGTCCAGCAGATTCTGGTCGACCTCCTGCCGGTAGATGCGGGCCAGGAAGCCGTACATGCTGCCGCGATTGGCAACCAGCGTTTCCAGCTCGCTCGAACTGATTTGATCTACCACGTACATCTCCTTTGGCACCGGGCTGACCGGGGGCAGGTTTCCCTCCCCCCGGCAGCCAGGCATGTGCGGAGGGCGCGCTGGAGCGCGCTCCCGTTACGAGAACTTTTCTATGCTGCTCCCGAGAATGTACATCAGGGCGCGGAAGGCGACCCCACCCACGAGAACGCCGACAAGGCCGACGATGGCGACGATGGAGGCGGTGATGCCTTTCCGCCCGGCTCGATACCCCACGGTCAGCAGCAGGGGGATGCCCAGGCCGAGCAGGACGATGCCGCCCCAGAACACCCAGGCCAGGTCACCGCTCAGCAGTCGAGAGGGAGAGCGCTCCGCCGCGGCATGGGGCGCCACGGCCAGAAAGATTACGTAGGCCAGGATGACGGCGCCCTGCACGATCAGCGTGATGATGGCCGCCCTGTTCAGCCGCGTGAGGGAGCCGTCTTCGGTCCTGGTGGTTGTGACCAGGATGTACATGACAAACAGCCCCAGCACCGCCGCCGAGACCAGGTACAGGATGGGCATGAGCCACGTGTTCCACGCCGGCCGGGAGGCCAGATAGTAGCTGTTGCCGAGGAACAGGGCGCTGACCAGGGACAGCGCCAGGCCGACGGCGGCGACGATCTTGCGGAGTGCCGGATTGTCGGCCCGCAGCAAGAGCAAGTAGGCCACAATCGCTGCGCCGAGTAGGACGACCAGGATCAGCTCCTGGGTGATGCCGGAGCTGAGGTTGTTGAGCACGTTAAAGACGCGCTCCAGGTGTCCCAGGTGCAGGGCCGAGAAGATGCCGCCGATGACCAGGGACACGAGGGCGATGATCGCCCCCGGAATCCGGGTACGCGGCGCCTTGCCCAGGAACTCGCTGAGGCAGACCAGTCCGAACACGCCGGCAGCCAGGGCGGTGAACAGGGTAAAGAAAACGAGAGGCCACTGCGCTTCCATGTTAACCACTCCTCCAGGTGTGCCTTCTCAGGATGTACTTGAACGAGGGATGGTTACCCACGTCGGCGACGATGTGTACGTCGTCGCCGGCCTCCTGGAGAAAGCGCGAGATCTCGCTGTGCGGATCGTCCAGGTCGCCAAAGTGGCGGCAGTCGCCGGTGCACTCTTCCACGCAGGTCGGCCGCTCGCCGCGCTCGATGAGGTGGGCGCAAAGGGTGCACTTCTCGACGACGCGCTCTTCCTCGTTAAAGTAGCGGACGCCGTAGGGGCAGGCCATGGCGCAGTACTGGCAGCCGATGCACTTGGACTTGTCGATGAGGACGATGCCGTCTTCACGCTTGTAGGAAGCGCCGGTGGGGCAGACCCTCGTGCATTCGGGGCTCTCGCAGTGCTGGCACAGCACGGGCAGCCAGTACATATCCATGGTCGGAAAGTTGCCGATGGGGTCCACGCGGAGGACCTTGTTCCAGTACGAGCCGATCTGGACGTTGTTTTCCATCTTGCAGGCCACCACGCACGCCAGGCAGCCCACACACCGGTTCAGATCCAGAGCCATCGCATATTGAGTCATATTAGCCTCTTATCTCCGCCTCCGAAAGAGGCAGCCATTCTCGCAGCCTGGGGTCCTTGGCCGAGGTGATGATCCCCTCGGGCGCGCCCTCGACCGCTTTGTAGACCTTCACCGGGTAGCCTCTAAGGCAGGTGGCCCCGCAGATGGGGCACTGGGCATCCTTGTTCACGATGCGGTTGATCTCGGAGTATTGCGACCCCTTCTCTGGAGACGGGGCCTCGGGATACCACCACAGGTGCTCCGCATTGATCACGTTCTCGGCGACGCCGGCGTACAGGTCGGCCGTCTGCCGCACCTTGCCATAGGGCGATTCGATCCACACCCAGTCGCCCTGCTTGATGCCCAGCTTGGCGGCCGTCTTGGGGTTGATCTCCACAAGCGGGACCGGCCAGTTTTCACGGCACCAAGGCAGTTGGCGGTGTTCGTTGTGGAAGTAGACCGGGATGCGCCGGCCGGTGATGCAGGTGAGTGGGTACTCGTCGTACAGCTCGGGCTTGGCGATGGGACTCTCGGGCGGCTCGATGTGCATAGGCAACTCCATGCCCGAGCCGGGATGGTACGTTTCCACCGTGGTGGACAGGAGCTCGACCTTCCCGGTCGGCTGGGGGAAGCCAGTCTTTCCATCGTTGCGCAGGTTGCCGGTCTCGTAGCGGCGGTAGGTGCCCCAGGTTTCGGGCTGCAGCTCCTTGACGTCCCACCAGCCATCCTTCTGAAACTTGGCCTTGTACTCGGCCCAGGTCATTTTGAAGCTGGTGCTCACGGCAAAGTCGAGGGCCTGCTGTAGCGTCGGCCACTTGGTGCCAAAGGCTTCCGGCCAGAAGGGGCTGCCCATTTTCTCGGCGATGCCGACCACGATCTCAAGGTCGTGCTTGCACTCACCGTGCGGCTTGACCGGGCCGGTGCTGGCCCCCGCACCGCCGGAAGACCCCTGGGAAGAGCGAGGATACTCGACCTCAAGCCAGTGCAGGCAGGGAACCAGGATGTCGGCGTTCTCGGCCGAAGGGGCGTGCCACAGGTTGATCTCGAAGTGAAAGTCGAGCTTGCGCATGGCTTCCCAGGCGTAGGCGGTGTTGGACTGGTTCATCGGATCGCCCGACTGGGCCCACAGCGCCTTGACCGGGTACGGTTTGCCGGTGTGGATGGCGTCCCAGACGGCGGTGGCGTCGGCCCAGGTGCCCCACCACGGCAGTAGCGGAAACTTTTCCGATCCCAGGACCTTGTTCCTGGACTCGAGGCTGACTCCGGAGCCGCCTGGGCCGACATCCCAGGCCCCAAAGCCGAACAGGTTGGCCTTGTCGCCGGCCGGGTTCCCCTGGTCGGAGGTGTTGCCGCGGTGGCCACCGGGGGTGTCCATGTTGCCGGTGATGCACACCAGGGCGTTGAGGGCCATGACGTTAGGGACGGCGTTGCCCGACTGCTCAATGCCGAGCATGTAGTGGATGCCGCCGTTGCCCGGCTTGGAGGCGTACACGCGCGCCGCTTCCTTGACCTTGTCGGCAGGCACCCAGGTGATCCTTTCGGACTTTTCCGGGGAGAACTCGGCGGCCCGATCGGCCAGCTTCTGGAAGACCGGCTTGGCCGATACTTCTCTGCCGTCTTTGAGCTTGACGGTGTAGGTTCCGAACAGGGCCGGCTCGATGGCCGGGGGTGCGACGTCCCACACGTCATTGGCCGCATCCCAGAAGTGGATGGCGCCGGTGATTTCGTCGTGGACGGCGAATTTTTGTGGGGAGCCTCCCTCCACAAGGTCGCTTTCCTTGACCAGCTTGGTCTTTACCTCCATGGGATAGTAATAGTCCCAGGCGAAGCCTGACGGCTCGATGTCGTCGGCGTACAGGAACGGGCCGTTGGTCCACTTCTGGCAAAAGTCCTTGTCGTACAGCCCTTCCTTGATGATGACGTCCATCCAGGCCAAGGCCATGGCCGCGTCGGTGCCCGGCCGGAGCGGCAGCCAAATGTCGGCCTGCGGGCCAAAGTGCTGCAGCCGGGGGGCGACGACGATATGCTTGTCAGCTTTGAAGCGGCGGTCGACGGTGACGCGGCCCGAGTCGTCATAGTTCGAGATGGTCGTCTCGCTGCCCCACTGGGTAAAGACCTTGACGCCGTCCACCAGGGCCATCCAGCTCGAGTTCTTGAAGCTGGTGAGTTGGGTGCCAAAGTGGCGGGGTCCCTTGCAGATCTGGTAGGCAAGGTGGCCATTGGGCGTGCCGAGCATGAACTTGGCAGCGTGATAGGGAGCCATGGACCACACCCGGCTGGTGCCGCCCATGGTAAAGATGGCTTCGGGGCCGTACTTGTCGCGGATTTCCGCGAACTTGTTCGCAGCCGTGGTCAGGGCCTCGTCCCAGGTGATGCGGACCCAGCCCGGCTCTTCGCCCTTGGGAGTGGTCCGCTTCATGGGGTAGGTCAGGCGGTCGGGGTGGTAGACGGCCTGCAGGGCAGCCATGCTTTTGGTGCAGCAGTTGCCCTCGCTGGTGATGGCGCTGTCGTCACCCTCGATCTTGACCGCCCGCCCGTCACGCATGGTGACCCACACACCGCACTCCATCTTGCCGCACGAGCGGCAGATGGTGCGGATGCGCTCCACCTGCGCATTTTGCGCGGGCTTTTCCGTCTTGGCAAGACCCTTGAGAGGGCTGGTCGCGGTGGTAAAGACCGCGACCGCGGCTCCAGTGGCCGCGCTTGCCTTCAGAAAGTCCCGCCTCGACAGGTTTGGTTGGTCCATCCGATTTCTCCTTTGGTTTCTTCGGATACAGCGTCCGTTGTCCCTCGCGCTCCCAGGCTCAACCCAGAACCGTCCGGCCCGCTTTGGTCGTCCGCCACAGGCCGTCCACCCATTCCAGGCCGCCGGCATCCTCCAATCCACCGGTGAAGAACGAGGCATAGACCTTGGGCTTGTCCATGGCCGGGTTGCCCTTGAGGAGGTCTTCGACTTCCGTTCTCTTCCTTGGCGTCTGACAATAGCCTAGGACCTGCACGTATATCTCACTGTAAGCCGGATCGTGGGATATCAACTGCAGAAGCCTCTTGTCCGGCGCTTCTGCTTCGGCTACCTTCCTGCCTGCTTGTGTGGTCTGCCACCTCCCTTCTTCTGTCAGGCGCTCGATCCCACCCCGCTCTTCGAGCCAGGTGAGAAGGTTGCCGGGTGAGTAGACGGCGTTCTTCATCTGGGGCAGAGGCAGGACGGCCGCCTCTACCTCAGAATACAGCCTTGGCGTCTCGCACAGCTTGAGGATCGTATAGACGGCGATCCTGTAGCCCGACACCTTGGACGCCAAATCGAGCAATCTCTGTTCCGCGGGTTCCATCGTTTCCGCACTCCTCCTGACCTTGATTACAGCCGTGAGGTCTCCTACGTCTTTGACGGCCTGCTCCTCGCTGCGGTAGAGGCAGATGGTGCTATCGTGGGGATTGAGCCCGATCAGCCGGATGCAAGGGCTGTCGCCCAGGACGCCCATTAGGGCGCGCCTGGCCTCGGCCGCCGCCTCGCCGTCTTCAAAGACGATCACCTCGGGAGCCAGGTGCCGGATCTGGTCCAGGGCGCTACTCACGTCGGTTTCGCAGCCGACGAGCTCCAGATCGGCTTCCCGGCGCAGCAGGCTTTCGATGCCCCCTCCGAACAGGGTGCCCGAGGAGAACAGAAAGACGCGCGTCCGGCCGCAGGCCGCTGGTGAAACAGTCATATCATAGCTCCAAGGCCAGTATACCGGCTCCGGATGGTTTGCGCTACAGCCTAACGAGGTGTCTTTTCGCAAAAAAGAGCTATCTTGTTATAGCTCTTTCGGGGAGGGGTATGCACCCCGAGCCTGTTCCTGTCGTTCCTGTCAAAGGGGTAGCAAGGGTGATGCTCCCCGGCAGAAACGGCGCTGTCGCCAGCACAGGAGCTGCTGCGAGCTAAACCGTGGCGGCCGGTGGCGACTTGACAAGAAGGTGGTTGCAGTGTATCATGGCCCTTGCTTCCAGCCTGCACCGTCTTGCAGCTTGGCCCCGTCAGGCCCTGAATAACCCAATCGAAACCGAACATGGACAGGTGCCGGAATGTGCCTTTACCAGGCGCATCCGGCTTGGGACCCGGGCAGACCCGCCGAAAGCGCCCGTTCTGCCGCAACGTTTGCTGTGCAAAGGATCTGGTACGGACGACCTTCGCCTCAAAAGTCCCGGGGCTCCAGGAACAGTAACGAAAGGCCGGTACACGACATGGCGAATCGATCGAAAGTTACCACCATCGACGAGTACATCGCGGAATTCCCGCCCGAGACACAAGAGCTGCTGGAAGAGATGCGGGCGGTTATCAAGGGGGCGGCACCCGGTGCGACCGAGACCATCAGCTACGCCATCCCCACGTTCGACCTGTATGGGCGTCACCTGGTGCATTTTGCCGCCTTCAAGAACCACATCGGCTTCTACCCGGTGCCGGGCGGTTACGAGGAGGCCTTCAAGGAAGAGCTAGAGCCCTACAAGCAGGGTAAAGGCTCGGTTCAGTTTCCCCTCAACAAGCCCATTCCGTGGGACCTCATCCGCCGGATGGTCGAGTTCAGGGTACAGGAGAACGCCGCCAAAGCGTCGCAATAGGGAGGAAGAATGGAACGCCGCGTTGGGGATCGTCATGGGGGCGTACATAATACTCTACGCGGACCAGGCGGCCCTGCGGCGCCGGGCCGTGGAAGCTGCAAGAGGAGGAGTCGATGCGTTTTCTGGCCTGGCACGTAGACCACTTCAAGTGTCGCATCACGGAGCGGGGGCGTTCGCCCG
>JAAYZQ010000605.1 GCA_012514775.1 Anaerolineaceae bacterium | reverse complement strand
GTCCTGCTGCCCGAGCTGCACCCGGACGACTCGGCCGATATCCTGGAAGAGCTGGACGACGAGCAGGCGGCCGAGCTCGTTGCGGTTCTGCCCACCGAGACTATCATCCGCATCGTGGACGAGATGGAGCCCGACGAGGCGGCCGACCTCCTGGGCGACATGCCCCGCGATCGGGCCATCGCCGTGCTCGCCGGCTTGGAAGACCCCGACGAAGTCCGGCCCCTCCTTCTCCACGCCGACGACAGCGCCGGCGGGTTGATGACCTCCGATTTCCTGGCCCTGCGGGTGCGCATGACCGCCGGCGAGGCGCTGCAGGCCATCCGTGAGTGGCAGCCCGACTCGGGGAGCGTCTATTACCTCTTTGTCGTCGACCGCCTGGGGCGGCTGTTGGGCGTCGTAAACCTGTGGCAGTTGGTGGTGGCCAATCCCCGGACCCCCCTGTCCGAGATCATGGATCCCGAGGTCATCTATGTCCGTGTGGGGGTTGACCAGGAAGAGTGCGCCCGGTTGATGGTGCGCTACGACCTCGTCGCGCTGCCCGTGGTGAACGGCGACGATACCCTCGTGGGCGTGGTCACCTTTGACGACGTCATGGAAGTCCTCGAGGACGAGGCGACGGAGGACATTCAAAGGCTCGGCGGCGCGCAGCCGTTGGAGCGCCCCTACCTGGACACCAACGTCCTGACCCTGGCCCGCAAGCGGATCGGCTGGCTGCTCCTCCTGTTCCTGACGGCAACCCTCACCGGCTCGGTGATGCGCCTCTTCGAGGACCTGCTGCAGTCCGTGGTGGCCCTGGCGGTCTTTGTTCCGCTGCTCATCGGCACCGGCGGCAATGCCGGCTCTCAGACCACGGCCATCATCATCCGCGAGCTGGCGACGGGCGAGGTCGAGTTCGGAGATGCCCTGCGGGTCTGGCTGCACGAGGCCGCGGTGGGCCTGCTGTTGGGGCTGGGCATGGCCGTCGTGGCCTATACCCGCGCCATCACCTGGGAGTCGGATCCGGCCCTGGCAATGACGGTCGCCATCGCCATCATGGGCATCGTGTTGTGGGCCACGAGCATCGGCTCGCTCTTGCCCCTCATCGCGGCCCGGCTCAAGATCGATCCCACGGTGGTATCGGGCCCGGTGATGAGCACCCTGGTAGATGCCACGGGCCTGTTCATCTATTTTAGCATCGCCCGGCTGGTGCTCGGCCTTTGAGCCGGGTCCCGGGATCTACAGCTTGAACGTTTCCCCCGGCCGGGGCACGACGGCCCGCCCGACGCCCAGGTCGCGCATGCCTTCGGCCAGGGCCAGGCTCGACGCCTCCTCGCCGTGCACCACAAAGGCCGCCTGGAGCCGGCTGGGCCCCAACTGCCGGACGTAATCCAGCAGGCCCTTGCGATCGGCGTGGGCGCTAAAGCCGTTGAGCGTCTGCACCCGGGCGTTGAGCTGGTACTCCTCGCCAAAGATCTTGACCACCGGCTGGCGCTCGACCAGGCGGCGGCCCAGGGTGTGGGGCGCCTGCCAGCCGACGATGAGCACCGTATTCCGCGGGTCCTCCACGTTGTTCTTCAGATGATGCAGGATGCGGCCGGCCTCGGCCATGCCCGATGCGCTGATGATGATTGCCGGCTCCCGCAAAAAGTTCAGTTCCTTGGACTGCTCCACCGCGCGAACATAGTGCAGCCGGTGGAAGCCAAAGGGATCCGCCCCGTTGCCGGCCTCGATAAAGGCCCTGGTTTCCTCGTCGTAATACTCCGGGTGGAGGCGGAACACCTCCGTGACGTTGACCGCCAGGGGGCTGTCCACATAGATGGGCAGTGCGGGCAGCTTCTGGGCACGTACCAGGCGATGCAGGGCATAGACCAGATCCTGGGTTCGCCCCACCGCAAAGGCGGGGACGATGACCTTGCCCCCCTGGCGATAGGCGCCCATGACGATCTCGCGCAGCTCGCTGTCCATCAGCTCGACGGGGTCGTGCATACGGTCCCCATAGGTGCTCTCGATGATCAGGTAGTCCACGCCTTCCACGGGCTGCGGATCGCACAGGATGGGCACTCCCTCGCGGCCCAGGTCGCCTGAAAAGAGGATGCGCTTCTTGCTGCCCTTTTCCTCCACGTCGAGGACGACGACGGACGAGCCAAGGATGTGGCCCGCGTCGCGAAAGGTGACGGTCACGCCCGAGGCGAGGGGCATGGGCCGGTCATAGCCAACGCTCACAAAGTGCGTCAGGCTCTGGGTCGCGTCTTCTACGGTGTACAGCGGCTCTACGGGAGGCAGGCCTTGCCTGGCCCGCTTCTTGTTGACATAGACCGCGTCTTCTTCGTGGATGTGCCCCGAGTCGCGCAACATGGCGGAGCAGAGATCCCGGGTGGGAGACGTGGCCAGGACGTTGCCCTTGAATCCCTCTTTGACCAGGGTGGGGATGTTGCCCGAGTGGTCGATGTGGGCGTGAGACAGGGCCAGGGCGTCTATGCTGCCCGGATCGAAGGGCAGCTTCTTGTTTCGCTCCCGGCTCTCTTCGCGCCGGCCCTGAAACAGGCCGCAGTCCAGGAGGATTTGCGCGCCGTTGACGCGCAGCATGTGCATCGAGCCGGTGACGGTTCGCACCGCGCCCAGGAATTGCAATTCCATCAGATCCACCGCCTTTTCTTGAAATAGAGGATCATGCTCCCGGCCATGGCGATCATGAGCAGGATGATGAACAGGAACGCCAGGGGATGATCCATGAAGGGAAGAGAGATGTTCATGCCATAGATGCCCGAGACCAGGGTCAGGGGCAGCATGATGACCGAGATGATGGTCAGGATCTTGATCACCTCGTTGATGCGAAAGGAGGTCAGGACGTTGGCCGTATCGCTCAGGCCTTCCACCACGTCGCGGTGGTCCTCCAGCATGTCCCAGGCCTTGTAGAGGTGGTCCAGGACGTCGCTGAAATAGAGCTCCAGCTCCTCTCGGATAAAAGGCCGGTCCCGGTGCTCCAGGTTGGCGACGATGCCGATCTGTGGCTTGACGATGCGCTGCAGGGCAATGACGTCGCGCCGGACCCAGGAGATCTCTTGTACCACGCCCCGCAGATCCTCGGTGAAAATGTCCTCTTCGATCTCGCGGATGTTGGCATCCACCTTGTAGAGAATGGGGAAGCAGTAGTCCACCAGGCGGTCCACGATGTCGTGCAGGAGCGGGCCCGAGCCGCCGCCCATGTGCCGGTCGCGGACGGCTTCGTCGTCCTGGCAGTCGTCAAAGAACTTGGTGATGGGCCACAGGTTGCCGTCGTGAACCGAGACCAGGAATCCGGCGCCGACAAAGATGTCCACTTCACCAGGGCGGCTCACCCGGCGCGTGATGTCGAACACGGGGAATTGCATGATGATAAACAGATAGTCATCGTACTCGTCGATCTTGGGCCGCTCGATGCGGCTCAAGCAGTCTTCGAGATCCAGGGGATGGAAAGGATAACGCTCCCGCAGGTAGGCCATGTCCTCCGGCGTCGGCTTCTCGATGTTGACCCACGTCATCCGCCTGTGGCTAAGGACCTCTACCCCCATACTGTCTCCTGATCCTGGTGTGTCCGTATTATCTCCCCCGAGCGAGAAAAAGTCAAGTTGCCGCGCTTCGCACCCCGGGCTCCCTTTGACAGCCCGGCCCACATGAGCTAGAATCAGCGGAAAAGGGAGGCAGAGGGATGGGACAACTCCAGGTTCGGCGTCAGGGCCTGCTGGAAGGCGCCCGCCAGGCCGAGGGCGTGGCCGTGATCATTGACGTGTACCGGGCCTTTACCTCGGCGGCCCTCATGCTCCACCTGGGCGCCGAGAAGCTGGTGCTCGTGGCGGGCGCCGAGGAGGCCCTCGACCTGAAGCGCAGCCTGGGCACCCTGGCCGTGGGCGAGGTAAAGGGGCGCAAGGTGCCGGGCTTTGACCTGGGCAACTCGCCCGCCGAGGTGCTGGCGGCGGGCAGTGCGCTCTTCGAGGGGCGGGTCGTCGCCCAGCGAACCAGTGCCGGGGTCCAGGGCGCCGTGGCCGCCGCCCGCCGCTGCGACAAGGTCTTTCTGGGCAGTTTCCTGACGGCCGCGGCGACGTCTCGCGCCATCGCCGCCCTCTCGCCGCCGCCCCGGGTCGTATCGCTGGTGCCCATGGGCCTGGAAGGCCGGGTGCCTATGCCCGACGACGAGGGCTGCGCCGACTACCTGGAGCACCTGCTCACCGGCCGGCCGTACGACCACATCGCCACCTTGCAGCACATCGTCGAACACGAAGCAACGAACAAGTTCTTGCGCGGCGACGCGCCGCACTACCCACCGGCCGATCCCATCTACTGCCTCCAGCGTGACCTCGTGGACTTTTCTCTTCTCCTGGCAGAGGAGGACGGTCGGTTGGTGGCAAGGGCATGGCGGGCGCCGGCGACATCTCTCCCACAGGCAGGATAACGAATGGACACCTCGATCACCACAAAGGGCCCGCAGGGTACCCGGGGCACCGCGAGCACCACGGGCGAGGGGACGAGCGGGCCGGCCCGGCTGCCCACGCGCATCAAGTTGCTCTTCAGTACCGGCGACCTGAGCACCAGCATTCCGCTGGCCATCGTCATGTTCTTCCAGCTCTATTTCCTCACCGACGTGGCCGGACTGCGGCCCGACCTGGCCGGCCTGGCCATCGGCATTGGCCGTGCCTGGGACGCGGTGAACGATCCCCTCTTTGGCCTGTTCTCCGACCGGATCCGCACCCGTTGGGGGCGCCGCCGGGTGCTGCTCCTCTTTGGCGCCGTACCCCTGGGCCTGGCATTTGCCCTCATGTGGATCGTGCCGCCCTGGGGCCCGGCGGGCATGGTGGCCTATTACGCCGCCGCCTTTATCCTGTTCGATACCGTCTTTACCGCCGTGCACGTGGGCTACAATGCCCTGACGCCCGAGATGACGCCCGACTATGACGAGCGCAGCTCCCTCAACGGCTATCGCATGGTCTTTTCCATCGCCGGCACCCTGGGAGCCATCATCCTGGCCACCGTCCTGGGCTGGGTCATCGACGATCAGAGACTGCTCTTTGGCCTGCTGGGGCTCGCCCTGGGCCTGGTCGCTATGGTACCTCCGCTGGTGGTGGTGGCGGTGACCCGCGAGCGGCCGAGCGAGGAGCAGCCCGCGCCCCTGCCGGCTCGCCAGGCCTTGCGCAGCACCCTCGGCAACCGGCCCTTCCGGATGGTCATGGGGCTTTACCTGCTGAGCTGGACCACGGCCAGCATCCTGGCCGCCAACCTGGTCTATTTCGCCAACTACTATCTGCGCGTGCCCGATCAGGCAAACTACTTTATCCTCGCCGCCCAGGGCTCGGCCATCCTCTTTATCCCCCTGTGGGTATGGGTGGCGCGGCGCCTCGACAAGCGCCTTGCCTTCCTCCTGGGCACGGGCTCCTGGATTGTCGTCATGATGGGCATCTTCTTTCTGGGGCCCGAGGACGTAATCCTGGCCTACCTGCTGGCCGCCCTGGCCGGCTCGGGCATCGCCACGGCCTACGTCCTCCCCTGGTCCATGGTTCCCGACGTCATCGAGCACGACCAGGTGCGCACCGGTCAGCGGCGCGAGGGCTCGTACTATGCCTTTGCCTCCTTTTTCCAGAAGCTCGCCACCGGCGCGGCCCTGTGGGCCATGGGCGTCGCCCTGGCGGCCAGCGG
>JAAYZQ010000604.1 GCA_012514775.1 Anaerolineaceae bacterium | reverse complement strand
GGAGGCTGCTAACCGACAGAAGAAAGCTCCAGGACGGCGATGTGGAGCCGGCACTCGGCTGGCCGGGCAGGTAGGCGAGTTGCCCCGTGGCTGCGAGGTTGCGGGCGTACGTCTGGTGGATCCAGGCATCGTCCAGGGGAAAGCCCGCGTAGCCGGCCGCCCAGGCGACGAGAAGATAGCCGGCAACGGCCAGGGCGGCGGCGCCACCGACAATGCCCAATACCACGGGGGCGGAGGGATGGCTTGCTTGGGTCGACGTTCGTGTCTTCATAATCCCTGTCTCATGGCTGAATGCGGTAGAGCTGCCACTCGCTCACCTGGTGCAGAAGGGCCAGATCGGGATGGTCCTTCTGCCCGTGGTAGAGAGCATCGGTGGTTCTCGGGCGAGATGCATCGAGGACCAGGTAACGGGCCCCGTATCCTCTGGCCACGTCGACGATGACGTCCGGCGGCTCGTTGGGAATGGCGATGGCGGGCTGGCCCGTGTGCCAGGTATAGGCCGGGGCATTGCCCACCATGATCAGGGCATCGGCCTCGCCCTGTTCCGCCAGCCAGCGACCGATCTCGTCGTGGCCCCAATCACGGCGGTTCCAGTCGCCGTTCAGGACGCCGCTGCGCCACAGGGCAAAGGCGGTCACCAGCACGGCCAGGGCCACGAGGCCGGCGGAGAAGGGGCGCCAGGCCCGGCCCAGGTTCCAGCCGTGCCGATGGCGGGCGGCCCACAGCAGGGTTGATTCCAGCCCAGGCCCCGCGGCGGCCAGGAAAAAGACCTGCAAGGCGCCGGCCGAGTGGTAGAGCCCACCCCGCATGCCCGGAAACGTAAAGGCCAGCGTCATGGCCAGGAACACGAGGGGGAGGTAGAGGAAAAAGGGCCACAGGAGCCGGTCGCGGCGCAGGCGCCACAGGCCCAGCGCCGCAAAAGGCAGCAGCACGATGATGAGGGCCTCGGCCCACAGGCGCTGCAGGTTCACGGCCAGGGCCTGCACCTTGGATTGCAGGATGGCCGGCCAGCCCCAGGCCAGGTAGTTTTCGATGGTCAGGAGGCGGCCGTAGGCGAACATGTCGTCATAGTCGGTCAGGAACAGGGTCTGGGTGCCGGACGTGGGCAACGCCCGGCCACTCACCTGCCAGTTGCGGGCGAACCAGGGCGCCATGACGCACAGGTAACCTATGAGGCCCAGGGTGGCGCCGGCCAGGGCGCGCCTGGCGCCGCCTCGCCCGCCCGAAGCCTGCCAGAGTTGGGCCAGGGCCGCGGTCAGCACGATCGCGGGTAGCAGCAGCCCGTCGGCCCGCGACAGGTGCCCAAATCCGGCCGCCAGTCCGGCCAGCCCGAACCACAGGGGCTGCCCCTGGCGCAAGCCCCGGCCGGCGGCCCACAGGCAGAGAGCCCCGGCCAGGGCAAAGGGCGCAAAGTTGTCGGGCAGCACGAGGACGTGGGCATAAAAGCCGGGGAAGAGGGCCAGCAGTCCGGCCAGGAGGGCATACCGGCGGCGTTGTCGTGGCGAACGGGCGATACTCCCCCCCAGGTCCCAGGCCAGGAGGTAGGCCAACAGGGGTAGCAGGGCCGACAGCAGGACAAAGGGTGCCTGGAGCCCGCGAAAGGTGGGACCGAGGGCCTCCATGCCCAGCCAGCCAAGGATGGCGGCCAGGGGCATCCAGTAAAGATAGCCGGGATGGGGCAGGGCCGCCGGCGGATCCAGGTAGTTCCAGAGGAAGGGCTCGCTCAGGCCCTTGCCCTCGTAGAGCT
>JAAYZQ010000008.1 GCA_012514775.1 Anaerolineaceae bacterium | reverse complement strand
CAGGCGGAGGAGATGAAGTCCACCTTTGTCTCCGTGGTGTCCCACGAGCTCAAGACGCCGGTGGCCCTCATCAAGGGCTATGCCGAGACGCTGCGCCGCGACGACGCCCAGTGGGACCGGGACACGCTCCGCGAGGGGCTGGACGTCATCGGCGAGGAGGCCGACCACCTGACCCACCTCATCGACGACCTGCTGGAGGCCAGCCGCATCCAGGCCGGCGGCCTGAAGCTCCAGCCCACCGACGTCCACCTGCCGCGCCTGGCCGAAAAGGTGGTGGATGCCTTTCGCACCCAGACCCAGGTCCACGAGTTCGAGCTGGACTTTCCGGCCGACTTTCCGCCCGTGTGGGGCGACCCCGAGCGGCTCCGGGAGGTGGTGGCGAACCTGGTGAGCAACGCCGTCAAGTACTCGCCCGCCGGCGGAAAGGTGTGGGTGGGCGGCCGCGTCGACCGGGCCGGGGTGACGGTCTATGTGGCCGACAAGGGCATCGGTATCCCGGCCGAGGAGCAGGATGCGATCTTTGACCGCTTTTACCGCGTGGAGTCGGGCTTGCAGCGGCGCACGGAGGGAACGGGCCTGGGCCTGTACCTGGTCAAGGCGGTGGTGGAGGCCCACGGCGGTCGCATCTGGGTGGAGAGCGCTCCCGACCGGGGCTCGATCTTTATCTTTACGCTGCCAAGGCGGTAGCGGGGGCACGAGGACCAAGGGCATGGCCGATGACAAGCTGATCCTGGTGGTGGACGACGAGGCGCGCATGGTGCGCTTTGTGCGCATGAACCTGGAGCTGGAAGGCTACCAGGTGTCGGATGCGGGCAGCGGCATGGAGGCCCTGGAAAAGGTGCGCGACGAGCTGCCCGACCTGGTGGTCCTGGACGTGATGATGCCCGAGTTGGACGGCTTCGAGACGCTGGAGCACATCCGCGAGATCTCGAACGTGCCGGTCATCATGCTGACCGTCAAGGGCGACGAGGAGGACCGCATCCGCGGGCTGGAGCTAGGGGCCGACGATTACGTCACCAAGCCCTTCAGCCCGCGCGAGCTGGCCAGCCGCATCCGGGCGGTGCTGCGCCGGGCCGAGATGCCGACTCCCGTGCCGCGCACCACGATCCGCGTCGACGACCGGCTGGAGATCGACTTTCGGACGCGGGAGGTCATTGTCGACGGCGAGCGCATCAGCCTGCGGCCGACGGAATACCGGCTGCTCTACCACCTGGTGAACAATGCCGGCTGGGTGATGACCCACGAGATGCTCCTGTCCAAGGTGTGGGGCTACGAGTACCGCGAGGAGGCCGGGCTGCTGCGCCTGTACATCACCTACCTCCGCAAGAAGATCGAGCCCGACCCGGGCAACCCGCGCTACATCTTTACCGAGCGGGGCGTGGGCTACCGGTTCGTGGACTTTCGGGGCGAGGACGGGCAGGAGTAGTCCGTCGCCGCCGCGAGCCAGCGTCAACAGTGAAGGCTCGCCGGGGAGTAGCCGACTTTGCAACGACCGTGCCCCGCCGCGCCAACCTCTTGCCAAACGAGCGGGAAAATGGTAGAATACCTTGCGTGGGCCGTTAGCTCAGTCTGGCAGAGCAGCTGCCTTTTAAGCAGCGGGTCGCAGGTTCGAATCCTGCACGGCTCACCT
>JAAYZQ010000603.1 GCA_012514775.1 Anaerolineaceae bacterium | reverse complement strand
CCGGACCCATAAGACCGACTGGACTCATTCCCTGGTCTTTCACCTGATCGACGTGGCCCAGGTCGTCCTGGCTCTCTGGGACCGCGCCCTGCCCGACTCAACCCGCGGCTACTTTGTCAGAACTTTGCAGATGGACCAGGAATCTGCGCGCAAGTGGCTGGGGTTCATAGCGGCTCTCCACGACCTGGGAAAGGCCTGCCCGCCATTTCAGGGCAGCTACCCGCCTGGCCGGCAGGCGCTTGCCAGTGCCCTGTCATTCCCCGACACCGGGAACGTCAGGACCCCGCACGGTTGGGTCTCGGCCTATGCTCTGCGCGAACTGTTGCCACGGCGACTGGGCATGGCTCGGTCCGTGGCCCGCCAGATCGCATATGCTGTTGGCGGACACCACGGTGTTTTTCCCAGCGCACACGCACTCAATGAGCTCGGGCCGGCTCGCCGCGGCGGCCAGGATTGGGAAGCGGTGCGGAGGGACCTGTTCGAGGCACTGGCCGAGCTGTTTGGTGTCCGCGACCTACCGCCCTGGCCCTCGGATACAGCCGATACCCCAGCTTTCTGGACGCTGCTGGCCGGCCTCGTCTGCTTCGCCGACTGGATCGGCTCCATTGAAGAGTACTTTTTTCGCCTCGACGCGCCCGATCTGCCGGCCTACGCCGGCCGTGCCTACAACCAGGCAGTAGCGGCGCTGGAGCAATTGGACTGGACCGGGTACACACCGCCCACCGGAGTACCCGACTTTTCCTCCCTTTTTGGCTTCTCACCCCGGCCCTTGCAGGAAGAAGCCATCAAGCTGGCTCCCCGGCTGACCACTCCTGCCCTGGTCATCGTTGAGGCACCTACCGGTGAGGGCAAAACCGAGGCGGCTCTTTTCCTGGCCGATGCCTGGCTACACCGGGCTCGGCAGCGTGGCATTTACGTCGCCATGCCCACCCAGGCCACGAGCAACCAGATGTTGGGCCGCGTCCGGCGCTATCTTGAGCACCGTTTCACCCGCGGAGATGCCAATTTGCTCCTGCTGCACGGTAACGCTGCCTGGGCAAAGGAACGGGATGAGGTCCGCCTGTCCGCCATTGACGAGGAAGGCGAGAGCACGGTCGTCGCCCAGAGCTGGTTTGAGGTCAACAAGAAACGCGGCCTGTTGGCACCCTTTGCCGTGGGCACCGTGGACCAGGCATTGTTAAGCGTGCTGCAGACCAAGCACTTTTTCGTCCGTCTCTTCGGGCTGAGCCACAAGACCGTGATTTTCGACGAGGTGCACGCCTACGACACATACATGAGCACTTTGCTTCAACACCTGCTGCGCTGGCTGGCCGCGATGGAGACCACCGTCATACTGCTCTCAGCCACGCTGCCATCCCAGACTCGCCGCGAGCTGGTCAAAGCCTATACCGGTCGCAATTCTGCCGACCTTCAGGCGGGCCAGAACCTCGATTCCTCTATGCCCTATCCGGCCATTACCTGGGCCACGGCCGAGGGAGAGGAGGTGGTGCCGCTAGAAACCAGCTCCACCTCGGCACGCACGTTGGCCCTGGAGTGGCACGCAAGCCCGCCCGAGTCGTGGCTGCCGCAGCTTCGGGAAGCCCTCGACGACGATGGCTGTGTCGCGATCATCTGCAACACCGTTGCCCGGGCACAGGAACTCTATGGTCTCCTGGAGAACGAGCACCTGGTCCCGGACGAGGATCTGATCCTGTTTCACGCTCGCTTCCCTTTTGCCTGGCGCCAGGAAATCGAAGAGCAGGTGCTGAGGCGCTTTGGGCCAGACACGCCCGACCGTCCGAAACGGGCCATTGTCGTAGCCACCCAGGTCATCGAGCAGAGCCT
>JAAYZQ010000602.1 GCA_012514775.1 Anaerolineaceae bacterium | reverse complement strand
GGCGGCGTAACTCAGTGGCAGAGTAGGGGACTCATAAGCCCTTTGTCCTCGGTTCAAGTCCGAGCGCCGCCATAGAACACAATATGTAGTAGTTTCAGGCAAGGCGCCATATACCAGTAGTGGTAGGAGGCGCTTTTTGCTATGTGTCAGTTGAAAACGAGCCGGGTGATTGACCGCTAATTGACGGCCTTTCTGGTTGACCGTCAAGCGCGTGGCCGATCCGCTAGCTCTGTTTCGCTCTACCGCAAGAAGCTTCGTTACCTCTCTGTACCTCGAAAGCCGGGGCGTCAACAGCTTGGAGCAAGCGACGCCGACCAACCTCCGCGCGTACTGCTATCTCTGGCAAGTCGGCACAATCCCGGTGGTGTCCGTGCCTGCTTTCGGGCCATGCGGACGCTTGGCCTCTGGCACTGGGCGGAGCATGACTTCGACGCGCCCAACCCCATCCACAAAGTGCGGGCGCCCAAGCTTCCCCAAGAGCTGCAATCCCCGCTATCCCTGGACGCGCTCCGGACGATGCTGGCACCGTGCAAGTGGCACACTTTCACCGGCGATAGAGGTCGGGTGGCGGTCCTGGCCCTGCCTGACGCAGGATGCCGCGCGTCCGAGTTCACCGCTCTGGACGTGGGAGACATGGACGCGACCACCGGGGCAGTGCTTGTCAGGCAGGGCAGGGGCGGCAAAGACCGACTAACATTCTTGTGAGCCAGGGCCCGGCAAGCGTTAGCGCGCTATCGGAGGCATCGGGGCCAGCTTGCCACCGATGTGCCGCTATGGGCCACGGATACCGGCGACAGGCTTACCTATCACGGCTTGCGCTCTGTGGTTGCGCGTCAGGCGTGGGCTGCGTTCAGGCAACGAGCGCCACGCCCATGGTGGTCAGCGCCGCGGTCCTGAACCACGATCGGCCGCTTCTCTTCCACGGACATCGCTCCTTCAACTCGTCTGGCCTGCCGCTTCCTGGCGCCGCTGTTTCTGCTGCCAGCTAGAGACGCTCAAGTATGCGCCAAAGAGAAAGATCAGGCCGCTCAGGTAGATCCAGGTCAGGATAGCGATGATGCCGGTCACGGATCCGTAGACCAGGTTCGAGACAGAGAGGTACGTGGAGACAAAGAACAGGAAGGTTTTCTTGGCCAGTTCCCAGAGCAGGCCGGCCCCGATCGCGCCGGGGAGGATCTCGCGCCAGCCAGCGGCGGCGTGCGGGAGCGTCAAGTAGAGCACCAGAAACAAGGCGATGTCGAGCAGGATCGCCAGCGCCAGGCTGACGCCATCCGCGACCAGAGTGGCTTCAGCGGGCAGCCAGGTGAGGAGGTTGGCCATCGCGCCGCTGGCAAACGAGGCCAGAAAGAGGCTCGGGCCCACAAAGACCAGGACAAAGAGTATTGCCAGGCCACGCCTCTTCCAGACCGGGCGCCTTCGGGTGATGGCCCAAATCTGATTCAGGGAGCCGGTGAGCATGTAAAAGAGGCTGGAGGCAGACCAGACCAGGCCGACCAGAGCAACCACGGTCACGGGCCCGCGCGCCCGGATGATCTCGTCGATATTCGGGCCCAGCAACTGGCCCAGCGCTGGCGCTATGAATTCGATCTTTTCCACGACGAGTTGCTGGTCCATCAACGGGCCCAGGGTAAAGCTGGCGATGGCGATGCTCAAGAGGATGAGGGGAAACAGGGAAAAGAGGGCAAAGTAGGCGATCGCCGCGGCGGTGATCGTCGAGTCGGACCGCAGGGTCCGTCCGGCGGCGCTCGCCAACATCCCCAGCCAGCCGTGCGTCCGCTCATCAAACCGGCGCACGCGGCGGATGCCCTGCTGCCAACGCTGCGTGATCTCGTCGCTAGCCCTGTGGGGTGCGGCCATCGTGCTCTCTCTGCCCAGGCTGGGGCGCAAGGCGGACCGCTGGTCCGGCCGGTTCAGCCGGCGCTGCCGCTTGCAGAACGGGTTCGGCTTTCACAATCAGTTGGGCAAGGCGCTCCATGCTACTGGTCACCAGGGGCGGTGGCGGTTCATCCATGGCCCTGATGACGGCCCAGACGCGTTCTTGCCGCTCTTGGAGGTCGGAGACCTGCGTGGCGGCCCCTGCAGTCGGGCGGCGGCCGAACAGGCGGCTCCACAGGATTTGGCACACGGCGGACAGGGGCGGCGCTGCAAGCATGCCCAACAGGCCGAAGGAGTCGGCCATGGCCAGGAGAATGACCAGGGTCAGAAGCGGATTGTCCCACGGGCGCCTGAAGAAGCGTGGCTCGACCCACGCCTGCAGGGCGATCAGCACGACGAGGGCATAGAGCGCCGTGACCAGGCCCAGTTGCACGCTGGTCAGCAGCCCCAGGAGCAGAGGCAGCAGCACAGCCAGGGGCGCGCCCACCACGGGTATCAACCAGGCCAGCGCCCCGATCACCGCCAGCAGCATGGGGTACGGGGATCCGAGCAGCCAGCAGCCCAGGCCCAGCAGCACCGCCGCAAGCAGGCTCTGGACCAGCTCGCTGCGGATGTAACCGCCGAGGTCTTGCTCGATGGTGCGCCAGATGCCACGCGCCCGCTGACGCTGGTCGGATGGCAGCAGCGAGAGCCAGAGACGTTCAAAGTGCCCCTGATTGATGCTCCAATAAATGCTCAACAACAGAATGACAAGCGCGCCGCTCAGGACGCCGCCAATGCCCTGCGTGAAACCGAGTATGGCTGGCAGCACTAGCTGGCCCTGGTCGCCGGTAGCTGCTTCAAAAAGCTTGCTTGGCGGCGGCAGCCGCGCCACCAGCACGTGTTGGAACGCGCTGCCCTCCAGCCATACCGGCAGCCTCCACTCGTCCTGCGCCGACACCGTCTGGGCCAACAGGCGAATCTCGCTGACCGCGGTCTCACCGGTTTGGAAGAGCAAGAAGCCGAAGCCGCCCAGGGCCGCCAGGTAGAGCAGAATCCAGGCCGCGCGCACCACCAGTCCTCGCCCGACCAGGCGGCTCACCAGGGGGCGCAGCGCTGCCGCCAGCGCCAGCGAGATCACCACATGCACGACGACCATGCGAAACTGCCACAGCACCACCAGCGCCAGCAAGGTGGTCATGACCGCCGCGCCGAACGTCGCCAGTTGCTTCGTCTTGGTCATGGTGCACCCAACCCACGGGGCTGTGACAGCAGAGCATCCAGGTCGGTGGTGATGGCCTCGATCTCATCCATGACCTGATCGATCTGCCTGACCTTGAGGTCCGAGCCCCCCTTGTTGAGCCGCGCCTGCTTGCGCAGGTCCTGAGCCAGGCCTTGCGCCTCATAGCGCAGCCGGCTGGCATAGTCGCGACCCACCGACTCTTCCGCCTCCGTCACCCCTGGATGAAAGACAAAGTGATCGAGCAAAAGCTGAAGGATGGCCACCGTAGGAATGGCCATGAGCGCGCCGGCCATGCCGAGGAGCGAGCTAAAGGCGAAAAAGGCCAGCAGGGAGACGAACGGATTGACCCCCACCGCCTTGCGCATGACCCGCGGCACCAGCACAATGTTTTCCATCTGCTGAATGACCAGTGTGGCGACGATGACCCAGATCAACTTGGAAGGCGCCACGGAGAGGGCGATGACCGCCGCCGGTATGGCGCCCAGCAGCGGTCCCACCATGGGCACGGCTTCCAGCACGCCCGCCACCAGCGCCAGCACCAGGGCATTGGGCAGACCGATGAGGAGATACGCGACCAGCGCCAGGACGCCGATGGCCAGGCACAGAATACCTTGTCCGGCAAGGTAGGAACCGACCTTGGTTTCCATGGCCGAAATCAGGTCGCCAATGCTCTCGCGCTGGTCCGGTGGAACCAGCGATAGGAGTGACCTGATGGTGCGCGATCCATCGATCGTCCAGTAGAACGCCAGCGCCAGGATCACCAGCCCTACCAAGACCACCTCGGCCGCCACGGATGCGTAATCCAGCGCCTGCCCCACAGAATCCTTAACTTCCTGCCCCGTTTGCAGCAGCGGCTCCAGGCTCGGCAGCGTCGCGGGGAGGAATTCGCTCAAGCGCATCATCAGTAGATTGGGGAACTGGGCCATCCAGTCGCGCAGGCTGGTATAGTACCCCGGCACGGCGGCAGCGATGGTGGCGCTTTGCTCGATGATCAGCGGGAAGAGCAGCAGCACAAAGCTGGTGAGCAGGGCGAGCAGCAGGAGGTACACCAGCAGGACCCCCGCGGTCCGGGGCATCCCTCGACGATGCAGCCAGGTTACAACCGGCCTGATCACCGTGCCCATCAGGATGGCGACAAACAGGATGAACACGGCCTGGTGAAAACGATAGAGCAGCCAGAAGCCAAGGACGACCAGAACCAGGATCAGAGTCGCCCCCATGACGCGGCGAAACGTCCATTGCACCGATGGTGAGGGTGGATCGAGTGTCATGTTCTCCGCTCCGTCGATCATTGCGAAAAGATCAGCACGCTGTAGGGACCGATGGAGAGCGCGGCGTGGAAGGGGAAGCCATCGTAGGGGCCCGGTTCGCTGACCACGTCTGCACTCGGATGGCCGGCAAAGGCGTCGCTGTAGCCCTGCCAATCGCTGTTGAAGCGCAGTCTCCAGGTCCCTCCAGCCGGGAAGCCGATCACGTAACCATCCTGAGGCTCGTGATGCAGGTTGGCAACGATCACGACATCATCCCCTGGCCCGCCCCGGTCCCAACGGTGGAAGGCTAGGACCTTGCGCTCATCGTGCAAGTGATGGACCTGGGTGAACTGCCCGCACAGGCCGCGCGTGAGGCCGTCGCGGTTGAGCCGCAGCCGGATGAGGTCGCGGTACAGCCGCACGATGCCGTGGAACTCGTCGCGCTGGTCCCAGTCCAGGGGGACCGTGTCGCGGAACCAGCCCCCTTCCAGGAATTCCTGGCCCTGGAAGAGCATGGGGATGCCGGGAGCGGTGAACACCATGGCCGCAGCCAGCGTCGAGCGCTTCTGGGCGTACCAACCTTTGGGATCAGCGGGGTTCACCTCCTGGGGCACGCGCGCCTTTCCACTCGCCACCTCGTCGTGGGATTCGCTATAGATGACCCGCTCGAAGGCATCGTCGTTGTAGCGATAGCATATCGCGTCGCGGACGGCGCTCAAGGAGCGTTGAGCATCGTCGGGGGTGATCACCGCCTGGCGGATGGGGTGGACAAAGTTGGCATCCCACTGCGCGCCGAACCCGGCCCCGCCGGCCCCCACATCCTTGGTGAGCCACGGGTTGTTCCGCAGGTCCTCGGCGATGGTGATCCGGCCAGGGAATCGCTCCGCCACCTGGACGTTGAGCCATTGCAGCAGGCTCCAGCCCTCGGGCAGGTCATGGTCGTCTTCTTGACCGTGAACGGAGCGGATGTAGGCGGTGCCGTCGATGCGCAGGCCGTCGACATGGCATTCCTCGAGCCACATGAACACATTGTCGCGGATATATTGGCGGACCTCGCCGCGGCCGTAATCAGGCCGCGTGTCCCCCCATGATGTGTTCGCCCGGTCGTCGTTGTAGAAATAGATCCCGCCGCGACCGTTCTCTGACCAGCCGTCAAACTGCCAAAGGTCGAGGTCGCTCGGGCCCAAGTGGTTGTACACGAGATCAAGGATCACCGCGATGCCCTGCTGGTGGGCGCGCTTGACGAACTGCCTGAAGGCCGCCGGGCCGCCGTAGGAGCTATCCACCGCAAAGATCTGGGCGGGGTTGTAGCCCCAGGACCGATCGCCCGCGAACTCGGCCACCGGCATGATCTGGATCGCATTGATGCCGAGCTTTTTCAGGTGTTCCAGACGAGCCGACGCCGCCCCGAGCTGGCCAGGCAAGCTGTCGCCGGCATCCTCGTCGTTGAACGTGCCGACGTGCAGTTCATAGATGACCAGTTCGTTCCACGCAGCGAGATGAAAGCCGTTCTCCGCCTGAGCGCAGCCCGGGTCATGGACGACCGCGTTGCCGACCGAGTTGGTCACCTCACGCGCGTATGGGTCAATGCGACTGAACTCGCCATGTTCGGTGGTCAGCAGGTAGCGGTACTGATCGCCGATATGGGCCTCGGCCACGTTGGCATACCAAGTGCCATTTCCCTCGTCCTGCATGGGATGCTTGCCGCCATCCCAGTCGTTGAACGACCCGATGACGGATACGCGCTGGGCATGGGGCGCCCACACACGGAACGCGACTCCCCCCGCGTGGAGGATCGCTCCCATGCCCTCTATCTTGGTCTCATCGCCCACGGTTCACTCCTGGCAGCCAGCATATCGTCTCCTGGACCCTGTGCCGAGATGAGCACGAAGACCAGGTTGCCCAACCATTCGCTTCATGTGTGTTAGGGTTCAGCGGCTCTGCCTCAGCCAGGTTCCGGCGACCCGCTGGCCTGCTGAGCAAGGTCGCAAGCTGCGGACGGCTTGATGGGTTCTGTCCAGCGCGGAGGGCAGGCGAACCCGTAATGGCCGTACAGGCCGACCTCATAGTCGCGCGAGCAAGTGCCAGGCAAGGGATCAAACTCGGGGCTGTCCTTTACCTTGGCGCGGGTCACATTGACATGCACCTTGCGCTCGGCCCAGCTCACCTTACTGATCCAATCCGGGGAGACGATCACCTGTTTGCCAGGCAGCCAATTGCGCGTGTCCACGACCATGTACTCGATCCGCCAGGTTCCGTCGTCGGCGAACAAGTCCACCACGTGCCCGATATCCCCATCTGTGGCCTGGATATGGTATCCCGTCACCTCGTTGACGCTGCGCAAATGCGGGTCGCCTTTGGGTTCCTCTTTCTGCTCCGCCGGAGACGCCAAGCGAGCCGGAGGCCAGTAACCCATCTCCCCGTCTCCCCAATAGGCCGCCCAGCCGTAGTGACCATGGAGAGACTGCAACTGCTGTCGCGATACCGGCTTGTGCAGATCGATGTCGGGGCTGTCTGCCACCTGCTGTTTCGTAAGGCCCACGGACAGCCGCTCTGCTTCCCAGTCCGGCGCTCCCATGCAGGCGGGCGCGATCAGCACCCATTTGCGGGCGAGCCAGGGTCCCGTCTCCACCACAAAGTAACGCACCACCCACTCCTGGTCATCAAAGTAGAGGTCCCTCGCCTCGCCCACCTCTCCATCAGTGCCCTCGGCCTTGAACCCAACGATCTTTTGTAGCCTGCGCAACATGCTCGCCTCCTATAGCGTGCGTGCCATTCTTCAGAACCGCCGAAACAAACCAAGGCGCCGGTGGTCAGTGTGACGCGGACCTGCCGATCACCTGACCGATGCCTCTGTCACTTCATGCCAGATGACGGATAATCGCTCTGACACCTTGCCCTGGTACTCGTACACCACGTCGTCCGCCTTCAGGCGGATGACATAGCCCGGCAGGCGCTCCTGGCAGTCGCTCGGAGAGGGGCAGGGAAAGGTCGAAGGCTCGATGCTTTCCAGGGCAATCGCCTCGGCCCGGACATCCAGCCGCTCCTGCAGGTCCGT
>JAAYZQ010000601.1 GCA_012514775.1 Anaerolineaceae bacterium | reverse complement strand
CATTTACGTAGGCACTGCCACCTTCCAGCGCCGTTTCCGGTCCATAGACGGCCTCCACGGCCTCGCCCGGGCCGGACTCGGGTGATTCCAGGTAAAAGTAGAACGTTTTGGCCTTGGAATCACGCAGCGGCTCGAACTCGACGGCATAGGGAACCCCGGCGAGGATCTGTTCCGGATCGATTGTAGCCGTCCAGAGGTCCGAGCCGGCATCAACCCCCGCCCGCAGGTGAAACGTGAGTGGTTGCCTGGCAGGCAAAGCTGGAGGCTGCAGGAATAACTCGATGCAGTACAGCCCGGGGAGGGGTGCCCTCCAGGCCTGGCCGACCTGCGTGTCGCCTGCCACCTCTGGAGACAGATCCCCGGCGACGGCATTGCCCCAGGGTGGGGCATTAAGGCGATCCACGCCTGCCTTGACGACGAGCATCAATGCTGCCAGCCACAGAACCGCCATCGCCATCGCTATAGCACGCCGGCTGGTCATTGCCCTTCCCTGGCGCGATACACTGTCATCCATAGAGTCTGTTCTCCTGAAAAGTCGCGGACCGGCTCATAATTGGCAGCGAACCAATCGCTTTTCATTACATCAGCGAAACCATCTCGATGCAAGATCACGTAATCGGGCCACATTGTCTGGATTGCCCACACGGTTGGCTCAACATAGGAGGTCGTCTTGCCGAGCTGTTGAGTCACGTCGGGCTGGATCAATCCCGCAAAGTCGAGCATGGTGCGCTCGGCATAGTAGCCGATAATGCCCACCTCCAACGTCCCCACTGTCGCATTGACGTCCGTGTTCTGGTTGAGCCATTCGCCAATTTCGCGATACAGTGGTTCTCGCGAGTCCGGTGACCATGCGGCGCGCAGTGTCATGCCCAAAATCGGCGACAAAAGAGCAATGATCAGCAAGCCGGTGCCCGCCACGACGAACTCCTGAGGCACAGCTCGGGCTAGCAGCCTCGCGAGGGCTTGCAGACCTTCGGCGACGAGTATGACCATGGCGGGCAGGAGGGGAGTATAGTACCAATAGTAGGCGCTCACCCCCAGCACGGTATAGGCCAGGAAATAGGCCGCCGTCCAGGCGAGAAGGGGCAGCCAATGGTGCGCCTTCCGGGCGATCCGCGCCAGCCCGACAAGCGCAAGGACCAGGTGCAGCCAGACAAAAGGTAGGCGAAGATACTCCTTGACCAGGGTGACAAATCGTTCCGGGAACGAAGGACTGATGGCCATGAGCCCTTGCTGCTGCTTTGCCAGCAGGGTCACCGGGATGGGCGAGCCGTAGTAGAGCCACAGGCCACTGAACCAGATGCCGGTGAGCGCCAGGTAGAGGATCACTGGCCGCCAGGGAACGATGCGGCGGGAGAGAAGATGGTAGGCCGCCAAAACTGCCGCGGCAAGGAGTCCATCCGGGCGGATCATGGCTGCAGCAGCCAAGCTCACGGCAGCTACCCCCAGCCGGGACCGATCGTAGGCATAGAGACCGGCCAAGATCGATGCGACGTACAGGCAACTCTCTGATCCAAAGGTCGTCACGGCCAGGGGAGCGATGCCAAGGAATAGGCCGCCAACCAGGCCCACTGGCATCTCGCCATGGGCCCGCGCCTGGAGTACCAGGAGTGCGGCGGCCAGAACCAGGGCGAGGGCAGAGAGGGTGCTAGCCAGGCTGGGCAAATCCGGCCAGGCCCGGCCCATGCCCGCGAGTAAAAGGCCGTACAGGGGTGCTGTGGTGCTCAACGTCCGCTGCCCCACGTTGTAAACAAAACCGTTGCCCTCGAGAAGATTCCGGGCATAGCGAAAGGTGATGTACGGGTCGTCGTAACCGTAGCGCCCGAACAGCGCCACCAGGACGCCTACCGTCACGATGCCTAACGCCAGGGCGACGCGTTCGGGAACGAGTACCGACGAAGTAAGGGACCAAGACCGGCGCTTCCCAATCATCTGCACCTGTGTACGTCGGGCAGGGACGTCATCCTTACCGTGTTTCTCCCGCGATTCCTGGCGGCCGCAGGGGCTCAGGATAAAGATAAAGAGGACTGGAGCCGACAAGGATAGTTGTCAATTGGTCCTTCTGCCCGTCCACGGCGTCATATACCCAGCTTTGGGTGCCGTATTTATCGACCACCAACACACGAGCCGCCAAAAGGGTCAGCGGGTACGTTTGTTCATCGTTGGTCCAGGCCACAGTGAAGGGCTGTCCACTGCTCTGGAACTGGTAGGCTTCCATGGCCTCTGTACCCTTTTCCTCTGTGGTGAGAGCGCGGAGGTAGATGGATTCGGCCAACCGATCAGTGGCAGTCTGATAGGCGTAATAGGCCGGCTTGCGGGCCAGGTCGGAATACAGCAGGCCTGTCTTCCAATATCCCGGATCCTGGTCGACGAGCATAAACCAGGACAGGCTGAGCAGATCGGCTGCCATGGCGTGTACGTAGAGGATGGGCACGTAACGGCTCTGGATTTCATCCGTTCCGGTGTTTACGTTTTCTACACCCGCTTCCGTGCAGGTCACCGGCTTGTGCAGGTCAAAGGCCGCCAGCTTATAGCGCAAGAACCTGGTCTT
>JAAYZQ010000600.1 GCA_012514775.1 Anaerolineaceae bacterium | reverse complement strand
TGCTCATGCCCGTGGAGCGGGCCTTTGGCTGGGGGCTGGCCCTCCACGTCGCCCTGGCCGGGCTGTTCGCCTATTACGTCGCCCGGACGCTTGGCCTGGCGTCTTTCGGGTCCCTCGTGAGCGGCCTGGCCTACGGCCTTGGAGGCTACGTCGTCGCCCGCTGGGTCTTTCCCAGCATGGTCTATGCCGCGGCCTGGCTGCCGCTCATGCTGGCGCTTGCCGAACGGATCGTACATCAGGCCGGTCAGGGACGGTCCAGGTATTGGCTGCCTGGTCTGGTCTGGCCTGTTGCGTTGCTGGCCACAGCCACTGCCCTGCAGCTCCTGGCCGGCCATGCGCAGACCAGCTTTTACAGCCTGCTCATCGTGGCGGCCTTTGCCCTGTGGCGCGCCTGGCAAACGCGAGGGGCCGAGGGGTCGCAACGGACGGCGCTGCCCGCCGTCGCCGGTCTGTCGCTGGCGATTCTCTGGGCTGTCGCCCTGGCCGCCATCCAGCTCCTGCCGTCGGCGGAGCTTGCCGCCCACTCGCAACGGGCCGGGGGGTTGACCGACACGCAGTTTGCCTACGCGCTCTCCTTCTGGCCGTGGCGGCTCATCTCCCTGCTGGCCCCCGACTTTTTCGGAAATCCGGCCAGGGGCGGCTACTGGGCCTTTGGCACCTACTGGGAGGAAACGGCCTACACCGGCATCCTGCCGCTGATCCTGGCGGCGCTGGCTCTTCTGGCCTGGTGGCGCAGCCGGCGCGACTCTCGGCCGACAGGTCCCGTCTCACTCGTGCCATTCCTGGCCGGGCTCGCACTGGTCTCTCTCCTCCTGGCCCTGGGCAGGTTCACGCCCCTCTATCCTCTGGTCTTTCGCTACGTGCCTGGATTCGGGCTGTTCCAGGCACCGGCGCGCCTGATGATCGGCTATGCCCTGGCTGTACCCCTGCTCGCCGGCATCGGCGCCGAGGCCCTGCGGTTGACCCAGTTCGTGCGGAGCGCCCTGCGCATCTCGATTCTCGGCGGAATCGGCACAGTGGTCGGTGGGGCCGTCGCCCTCGTTGCCCTGCCGGCCATCCCCGGCACCTTTGGCAGCAGCGCCCTCCGGCTGGGTGTGACGGTGGCGCTGGCTGCCGCCTTGCTGCTGCTTCGCGGCCGCCGGGGGTTGCGCGGTACCCGCTGGCAGGCGCTGACGATCGCCCTCGTGGCGGTAGACCTGCTGGCCTTTGGTTGGGGCCTGGCTCCCGGCGCCGGTCCGGCCGTCTACCGGGCGCCGGTGGACAGCGCCGCGTTTCTGCAGGCCCAGCCGCCGGGCCGGATCTGGCACCTGGAGGGATATGCGGACAAGGTCTACGATCGGTACGTTGCCCTGGGCGATTTTGGCCCCTCGGACCCCACCTACCTGCAGCCGCTGCGGGAAAGCCTGTTGCCCAACCTCAACGCCGCCCATCACCTGCCTGGCGCCGGCAACTACGATCCGCTGGTGCTCGAGGGCTATTACGACCTGTACGAGCAGCTTCTCGGACCCGAGGGGCAGCCGCGCTCCGTGGAGGAGGTACGCCCTATTCTGGATCTGTTTGGCGTTGGGTACCTTCTCACCGATGCCGAGATGGATCTGCCCGTGCTGTACGACGCCGGGCCGCGCATCTACCTCAACCCAACTGCCCTGCCCCGCGCCCTGGTCACGCACGGCGCGCGGG
>JAAYZQ010000599.1 GCA_012514775.1 Anaerolineaceae bacterium | reverse complement strand
TCCAGCGCCACCCGGAACCGGCCCAACTGAGCCGAGTCCACACCGTTGAGCAGGAGGTAGCTCTCCAGTGATCCCTTCGCCCGTTCCAGGCGACTCTCGATACGAGCCTGTAGCTCTAGGTTGTGGGCGTAGCTGCGCGCGGCGCGCCAGGCCCTCAGTTGCTCCCTCTGCATATCTCTTGCCCATACGGTAGCACACCGCGCCGGGCCTGTATAATGGATCAGAGGAAGCCATCACCCTCGCCCTGCCATGCTCCGCATCTTCAGTAAACCTACCCCCAGCATCAACCTCGGCACCTATGGGCCTTTCGGCTTGCGCCAGTGCCACCTGCCCCTGCAGGATTTCGACACCCACATGTACGTGGTGGGCAAGACCAAGAAGGGCAAAAGCAAGTTCTTGGAGCACGTGGCCTACCAGCTCATCGTGCAGGGGCAGGGCTGCGGCCTGCTGGACCCCCACTCCGACCTGGCCGACGATCTATTGAGCTACCTGGCGCCCTACCTGGAGGACGAGGCGGCCCGGGCCCGCGTGATCTACTTCCAGCCGGGAAGAGACGACGTCCTGGTGCCCTTCAACGTGCTGGCCTCCCCGGACGAGCCCTACACCGTGGCCCAGCACGTGCTGGAGGCCTTCCGCCGCACCTGGCCGGAGAGCCTGGCCGTGGCGCCCCGCTTCGACAACATCGTCCTGGCGGCGCTGCTGGTGCTGGTGGACAATCGCCTCACCCTGGCCGAGATGCCGCGGCTGCTCACCGAGCCCGACTACCGTGAGGAGCTGCTGCAGAAGACGACCAACCCGGAAGCGGTACGCTTCTTCCATGAGCGCTACGACCGTTGGGGGCGGGATCAGGCAATCATGGCCGAATCCGTGCTCAACAAGGTGGGCGCCTTCGTCATCAACCCGCGGCTGCGGCTCATGCTGGGCCAGGGCGAGAACCGCCTGCCCTTCCGCGAGATCATGGACGGCCGCAAGGTGCTGATCTGCGACCTGGGGCGGGTGGACGGCGAGACGCGGCGGCTGCTGGGCAGCCTCATCGTCACCGGGCTGGAGCAGGCCGCCTTCGCTCGCAAAGACCTGCCTCGGGGGCAGCGCCATCCCTTCTTCTTTCTCATCGACGAGTTCCAGGACTATTGTGCCAATGAGGGCTCGGTGCAGACCCTGTCGCGCATCCTCTCCGAGTGTCGCAAGTTCGGGCTGCACCTGGGACTGGCCCACCAGACGCTGAGCCAGTTGGGTGGGGGGAGGATGCAGGGGGCGTTGGAGAACGCCCAGATCAAGGTCATCTTTGGCACCGGGCGGCAGACCGCCCAGGCGCTGGTGGAGGAGCTTTTCGTGCCTCAGGTCGAGGAGGTGAAACACGAGGTGGAGGACGCGGACCAGCGCGAGCGGACGCACCCCGCCTTCTACTCGCTCTCGGAGCAGTGGGAGCGCTTCACCCAGCGGGCGCAGCGCCTGCCTCGGCGCCGCACGCTGGTGCAGCTGCCGGAGAGGGACGGCGTGCTGGCCCTGCGCACGCCGACGGTGCCGGAGGCCGCCGTGAATCGAGAAGAGCTGGAGATACTCAAGACCGAATTGGCCAAAGCGTCTGGCCTTCCTTGGGAACAGATGGAGGCGGCCGTGTCGCAGCGCCAAGGCCAGGGAGGTGATCACACACTCAGTTATTACGAGCCGGTTGCTGGGCCGTTAGGCCCGGCAGAGGAGACATCGTGCCAACGAGGAGGATGACCGGGCGGAGCGCCCATCGCCCGCTGGTGCTCACCACCCTACGGTTATGGGTGCAGCCCGGCAGGTGGCGCCGCCAGGCTCACTCGTTGGGCAGCGAGCTGATCATCGTCGCTCCTGCTCGCGACGAGTCTGCGCGCCGTTGTCTCCTTGCCGTCGCCCGCGCCGCCGCTGCCGAGGGGAGGCATGTCATCGTGCTCTCCGTGTAGGGTCGGATGAGAAGCCGCAGAGAGCCTCGGGCAAGGATTGCTTGCCTCCGGCCAGCCCTCTGGTCACTGGTGACCAGAGGCTCTGCTCCCGGCGGGCATCGAGCCCTGGGGAGCAGCAGGGGGAAGGGGCGCCCGTCGGTTGTCCCCAACCTTCCGGGCGCTCCCGCCGTCGGGCTCAGGCTCCGGCCTTGAGGGAACGCCTCTCGCCCCGTGGGCGAGAAGGCCTCCGCCGACCCCGACTACCGCTTTTTCGGCCCGAAAACGGCAGAGCCGTTTCCGGGCTGCCCTCCGTCGCTGCGCGACGTCGGCGACCGCTCGGGCCGCTGCGCGTCCCTCCCTAAAAGCGGTAGTCGGCCTCGGTCGCCTCTCGTGACCTGCCAGGCACGGCCCCATAGCAGGGTACAGCGCGTTGCGGCATGGAGCACCAGAGCATCCCGGCGCCCTTCGCCCGACGGCGGGCCGGCGGAATTCCCCCTGACCCCCTTCCGCCGCCCCAGGAGAAGATCGGACGTGCTAGACTGAGGCGTGGCGAAAAAGCGACGCATCCTACCCCGACATCGACGAGTAGAGCACCCTCCGCGCATGAGGCTCACCCAGAGAGACATACGGGTAGTGCTGGCCGTGCACGAGCATCGGGCCTTGCGCGCCGATCAGGTGCAACGGCTGTTCTTCCCCAGCCGCAACACGGCCAACGAGCGGCTGAAGCGATTGTATCAGCACCGCTTCCTGGAGCGCCGTTGGCTCGCGGTAGAGTATGGGCAGGGCATGGGCCAGGCCATCTACCTGCTGGGCCGCCGAGGAGCCGACCTGGTTGCCCAGCACCGGGGGAGCGAGGTGGTGGGCTGGCGGCAGGCCGACAACCAAGTGGGCTCGCCCTTTCTCCACCACCACCTCATGGTCAACGAGGTGCGCATCGCCCTGGCCCTGGCTTGCCAACGACATGGAGTTGTTCTTGAGCGCTGGATCGGGGAGGAGGCCTTCAAGGCCGCCCCCGACCACGTGATGGTCAAGGGAGCCAACGGGAGGTCACAGCGCGCAGCCATCCTGCCCGACGCCTATGGCCTGATCCAGTTTAGCGACAGGCGCGCCCACTTTCTCCTGGAGGTGGATCGGGGCACCGTCTCGGGCAGGCGCTGGGAACAGCGGGTGCGGGCCTACCTGGCCTACGCTCAGGGTGGCGGATACACCCGGCGCTTTCGCACCCGCAGCCTGCGCATCCTGACCGTCACCCTGGGCGAGAAGCGCCTGTCTAACCTGAAGCGCGCCACCGAGGAGGCCGGGGGCGGCAATATCTTCTGGTTCACCACGGACCAACATCTCCGGCCCGAGGCGATCCTGACCCAACCGGTGTGGCAGGTGGCGGGTCGGGCGGGAGCTTGCGGCCTGATCACCGGGGAGCCACGGGGCGCAGAGATGGCCGACTGCCCACAAGTCAGATCGGCACCCGTCGGGAATCGCCAATCGGGGAGGTTTGGGCTATAATGATCGCAGAACTCGCTGTTGGATAGATGCGCATATGGACAACTGGATCTCGGTCAAGGAGGCAGCGGCGTACACCGGCTACTCCACTGGCCACATCCGCCACCTTCTCATCCACGGACTGCTCGCAGGCCGCAAGCTGGGCCGCGACTGGTTCACCACCAAGGAAGCCCTGGACAAGTACCTGGCCACCAGTCCTCGGCCAGGCCCCAAGACAGGGCAGTAACCCCCGATTTGCAATTATCTACGTTAGCGTATATAATATAGATATCCCGGATCCTGGCGCCGGATCCGAGGTGAATCGTCGGCTTTTCCCAGGAAAGGAGCGTGTCACCATGTCCAGCGGCGGCGGCCAGGGCGGCTAAGCCCACACAGGATTCACCAGGTCCACTTGATGGTGTAGCGGTCGTGCAGCCTGGGACGGCGCGTCTCCCAGGTCAGCTTGCCTCTGCCATCGGGCAGGAGGGCGAAGTGCTTCTGGGGCAGGGGAG
>JAAYZQ010000598.1 GCA_012514775.1 Anaerolineaceae bacterium | reverse complement strand
GGTGTGGGCGCACATCGTAGAGGGGAGCCTGCTCGCCAGGCTCGGCCTGCTGGGCGCGCCCCTGCCGCTGGCGGCGGCGGCCAACGTCGTGCGCATCGCGAGCCTGTTGGTCGTCGCGGCGCGCCTGGGCGAGGAGGTCGCGCTCAGCTACTATCACGACTGGTCAGGCATCGTCCTCTTTGCCCTCGTGTTGGGTGCGATGCTGCTCCTGGGCAAGGTGCTCGGATGCGGGCGGATACGCGACGATATCTGGTAGTCGTCGCCCTGCTCGCCCTTGGCCTGGTGCTGGCCTGGCGCGCCCCGTGGCCGCGCAGCCCGGGCGACCCTGTCACCGGCGCCGCGACGCCTGCTGCGCCGTCGCCGGCCGGGTACACCTACTTCCTCGACGTCGAGGGCTGGTACCGCATCACGCCCCGGGAAGCCGTGGTGCGCAGCCCTTACGACCTGACCGCCGGGACGACCGGGGCAGTGGCGGCCGCGCTCCCGGGTGTGCTCGGCGAGTGGCAGCAGATCGGCGAGGACGAGGACCTGAGCGCCGATCCCGCCGTCATCGAGTTTCTCCACCACCCCCCGGTCGCACTCCAGCGCACCTACCGGCATACCGATGGGCAGCGCCTCGTCCTGGCACTGCTCGGCAACAGCGGAGAGGACAGCTTTCTCCTGTTCAGCCACACGCCCGAGACGTGTTACCCGGGGCGGCTGTGGCAGACGGTCGAAAGCGGGCTGGAATCGACGTCCATCGACGGGCAGGCGGTCCAGGTGCGCTATCTGCTGGCCGAGCACCTGGAAACGCACGAGCGGCTGGTGGTCATGTTCTGGTACCTGTGGGACAATGCGGAGCGCGACGCGCGCCAAGGCGTGCTTTCCATGCGGCTCAACCTGTGGGTGCCCGCGGGCGAGAGCGAGAGGGCGGTACTGGCCCGTGGCTGGGGATTCTTCCGGCTCCTGTTCCCCGTCGCCCTGCCCTGGGACAGGTTCTAGGCACGTGGCAACGGGCAGGACCAGGCTGCGCCTCGCGCGCCGGCCGCCGTGGATCGCCGTCGTGCTGGTTGCCACGCTGGCAGGGCTCGGGCTGCTGGCGGCCCGCGTGGGCGGCCCGGCCCCCATTCCGCACACCGACGTGAACCCCTACGGCGCCAACTTTTTTCTCGACCGCGAGGTGGAGGGCTGGAAGCAGGAAAAGACGCTGGAGATGGCGCGCGCCGCGGGGATCGGCTGGATCAAGCAGCAGTTCTCGTGGGAAGAGATCGAGCCCCGCCGCAAGGGCGAGTTCGAATGGGCCAAGCACGACAGGATCGTCGACCTGGCGGAGCAATACGGGATGCAGATCATCGCGCGCCTCGACAGGCCACCCGACTGGACGCGGCAGGACAACCGGGTCAAGACACGTCCGCCGGACGACCTCGAGGATTACGGCGATTTCGTGTACGAGGTGGTACGGCGCTACAAGGGGCGGGTGCGCTACCTGCAGATCTGGAACGAGCCGAACCTGTCGGCCGAGTGGGGCTTTGAGCGGGTCGACGCCGTGGCCTATACCCGGCTGCTGGCCGTGGCGTACCGGCGGGCAAAGGAGGCGGATCCCGGCGTCGTCGTCCTGAGCGCGCCACTGGCCATGACGCTGGAAGATGCCTCCATGCGCGGCAATCACAACGACCTGGTCTTTTTGGCCGAGATGTACGAGGCGGGCGCCGGCGCCTGGTTCGACATCCTGTCGGCCAATGCGTTCGGCTTTGATCGGCCGCCGGAGGACGAGCCGCACCCGGACGTGCTGAACCTGCGGCGCGTCGAGCTGCAGCGCGAGAT
>JAAYZQ010000597.1 GCA_012514775.1 Anaerolineaceae bacterium | reverse complement strand
GATCTCTACCGGCTTGACCAGAAAATTGTCCGCCGACAGGTTTCGCGCCTGTGGCAACAGATCCGCAAAGGCCGACTGGTTTATGGACGACACCATCAGGATGGGTACGGATCGCAGGTCACCGTCGGCCTTCATGGCCTTGCTCGTCCGCAGCCCATCCAGAATACCCTGCATCATGATGTCCAGGATCACCAGGTCCGGCTTGGCGACCCGCATGGCGGCCAGGGCCTCATTGCCGTTGTTGGCCGCAACCACCTGGTAGCCCTCGGCGGTCAGGGCAATGCGCACCACCTCGCAAAAGTCCGGATCGTCGTCCACCACCAGGACGCAGGGAGGAGACTCGGAGGGCAGGACCCATGTACTGCTGTCCTTGAGGGTGCGCAATACGTGGGACGTCGCCGCCTGCTTGATGCCCGGGATGGAGGCGATCTCGTGGGTCAGAAAGCGCAAGAGATCTTCGCTGGAACGGAACCAGGCTTCGATCATCAGATCGCTTTCACCTGTTGTGTAATAGAGAGAGCGCACCTCCGGTGCCCTGGCCAACTGCTCGGCAATCCGGTCGAGGTAGGAGAGGTCTACGTGGAGGGTGATAAAGGTAACGGTAGCCAGGCCGACCCTGGTGGCATTGGGAACCGCCGTAATGCGGATTGTACAATCCGCTATCAGTCGCTCCAGGCGTTTGCGGACGGTTGCCTCGGAGATTCCCACTCGCCGGGCGATCTCTACGTTCGCCGTCCGCCCATCCTGTTGCAGTATGCTAATAATCTGGCGATCCACCGCATCCAGGTCGTAGGACATCGTTGCCCCTCTCCGCTTTTCGTTTTCGATTATAGCAGAGGCAACGAAACCTGTCAAACACAGGGCTGCTTGTGGCTTTTTTCGCAATGTTGACCTGTCATCCTGTAGGGGCAACCCTCGCGGTTGCCCAGGGCGCGGTTGCCCAGCCTACCGGTACAACAGCGGCACATGGAGACCGTAGGGCGCGCAGCCGGGCACGGGCAGCCGGAGCCGGGCCACGGCGCCGGCCGTGACCTGCACGGGCAGGCGGACGCTCGTGGCCGGCGGGTCGACCTGGACGGCGAGCGTGTACTCGCCCGGCGGCAGGTCCACGGCGCCGAACCAGCCCCCGCCGTCGACGGCCAGGGCCCGTGTCTCGGGGCCTTCGAGGACCAGCCGCAGACCGACGGCCCCCGGGCATGCCTCCAGGCCCACCACCTGGCCCAGGAGGTGCCCGCGGGCCGGCGCCGCCTTCCAGGCCAGGGCTGGCGGCAGAGCCCACTGGTCCAGGACCCCCTCCACCAGGGCATTCGCCAGCTCCCGGCCCGTTGCCGGGACGCTGGCGGGTGACGCGTAGCTGTAACCGCAGGCGCCCAGGGCCCGGTAGCCGGCGCTCGAAGGCTGCCGCACGAGCTGCCATTGGGCCACGCTGCCCTCCAACGTATTCTTGTACAGGCCGGTGCCCACCACCACGCCGCGGCCGTATTGGTGGTCCTTCTGCCAGGCGATCCACGAGCGAAAGTCGGCGGCCTCCGTCTCCGCGTCGCGGTAGGTCATGGGCAGCCCCAGGTCCAGGATCCCCTCCTCCTGCCAGGCGCGCCAGTCCTGGAGGTGGGCCGCGTAGGGCGTCGACGCCTGCCACGTGGCCAGGTTGGTGGGCGCCGCCCCGGCGGCCGACAGGGCAACGCTCACCTGCACGCCGGGGTCCGCCGCCGTGGCCGCCAGGTAGACCCGGCGCAGGAGGGCCGTCACCTGGTCGCGCCGCCACTGCAGCCAGGCGGCGTCTGCGGGCAAGGGGACGTCGTCGCGGCCGGTGACGGCCTGGAAACGGGCCAGGGCCGTGGGGTTGTAGCCCCAGTCCTGCCCCGGATACCGCAGGCGGTCCAGGTGGATGCCGTCCAGGTCGTAGCCCGCTTGCAGCTCGGCCACCACGGCCGCCAGGTAGTCGGCCACGGCCGGGTGGCCCGGATCGAGATAGAACACGCCCTCGGCGTCGATGGACCCGCCGTCGCTGACCATCAGCCAGTAGTCGCCGTCCGTGGCACCCGGGCCGTGGAGGTTGTAGACGTGGCCGGGCGCCGCCGGGGGAGCGCTGCCGCCCCAGATGGCCAGGGCCGGCAGCCAGGCGTGGACCTCCAGGCCGGCGGCGTGGGCCCGCGCCACCAGGTGGGCCAGGGCGTCAAAGCCGGGCAGGGCGTCGGGCGCCCACGGATCGATGCCCGAGGGATAGTAGGTGTCGCCCCGGCGCCGCACCTGTACGACCAGCGCGTTCAGGTTGCCCGCCCGCGCCGTCTCTACCAGGTCGTCGATCTCTTGCGGCGTCTTGAACCCGGGGTGGTAGGCGTCTACCCACAGGCCGCGAAACTCGTCGGGGCCGGGCGGGCCCTGGCTGCGCACGCTCACGTCGTCCACGAAAAAGGCCGTGCCCTGCGAGGCGGCCCTCAGGACCACCTGCACCGCCTGCCCGGCAAAGGGCGACAGGTCGAACTCGGCCCTCTGCCAGGCCCCCGGTGCCGAACTGGCGTTCAGGGTGAGGGGCGTGGCCCGCAGGTTGCCGGCCAGGTCATAGATGCCCACCGCCAGGCTGTCGCCCGGGGCGGCGCCGGCCCCCGGCTCCACACGCCAGGCCAGGCTGAGGGTGACGGCCGGCTCGCCGGCGGGCAGGGCCACGGTCTGGGCCAGGGCCACCTGCGAAGCCACCCCGGCCTGGTAGCCTCCCAACCAGGCCACCCAATCGCCATCGTGGGGCTCGACGCCGGCGGGCAGCGCATCCCGCGAGGCCAGGACCGGCAGGCCGGGGGCAGCATCGGTCGTCCAGGCCGCCTGGGCGAGCCCGCCTTCAAAGCCAGGGTTGATGAGGCGCTCGACGCCAGGCGCCGCCGGCGGCGCGCCCAGGAGATAATGGGCGGCCTGGCAGACGAGGGCGTCCCTCGTCGCCGGGTCGGCCACGGTCTCCAGGGGGAATCCGGCGTACACCAGGCGGTAGTCGCCGTCGTAGGCGATGGCCGCGGCCCCGGCCTCACCCCCCACGTAGCCCAGTATCTCTCGCGCGCCCGGGCCAGGGGCCAGCAGGTCGGCGCTGGCGGCGTCATAACCCCCGTCGAACCGGCCGGCCAGCTCCTCGAAGGAGGTCCCGCCCGTGCCGCGAAACTCGTAGGTGCCCGCGCTGTC
>JAAYZQ010000596.1 GCA_012514775.1 Anaerolineaceae bacterium | reverse complement strand
CGAAGGTGTAGCGCC
Source organism: Anaerolineaceae bacterium (assembly GCA_012514775.1). The sequence continues at coordinate 4,031 of JAAYZQ010000596.1, read as the reverse complement.
TGCCGGTGGCCGCCGCCGCCAGGCCGTGGATGCCCACGAGGTGCGCGCGGCGCAGCAGGTTGTCGGCGACGGGGTCGGTCACACCGGGGTGGTAGCCCACTTCGATGGCCAGGTCGTCATCCGGGCCGCGCCGCCGGGCGACGTCGATAGGCTACAGGTGATAGCCCTCCACGACGGGATCGACCAGCAGCTCGACGGCCAGGCGCTCCAGGTCGGCGGCGGGCAGATGGCCCTGGAGGAAATAGAGGTCGCTGACGCGGACGCGGGTGACGGTGCGGATGCCCAGGCGCTGGAGCTGGGCGAGCAGGCTCGATGCCCGCCCATCGGGCAGATCGTTCGACCAAAAGACTTCAATGCGGTGCTGCATCTGTGCCTCCCCTTACGGGTACTACATATAGTGGATCTGCCTCGTCCTGCCCCTAGTTCTTGTCTCCTGACCTGAAGTTTGAGGCCCCCGGTTACATGCGGGGCATTATACATGACAGGCGGGGGATTGGTCAAGTAGCGCACGGCCAGGGACCGCCGGCGGCCGTGTTGGAGGCACCCGGGCGGCGAGCCGGGGCGGGAAAAAAGACGGGCCGGGAGGCAAGCACCCCCCGGCCCGATCCGCGGCTCGGCTTGCTCAGTCCCCGCCGGTCACGATGGGCAAATAGATCCGGTAGCGCTGCGCTTCGAGCACCGTCACGGTGTGCTGTGCCTGCGCCACGCCGCAAGTGTCATCCGAGGCTGTCAGCCAGACCAGGTAGTCACCCGCTGCGGCATAGCTGTGACTCGCCACCGCCCCTGTCCCGCTTTCCTCATCGCCAAAATCCCACTCGAAGCTGACATCTGCGCCATCCTCGGCCGTGGCCTCGAAGGTGATGGGGGTTCCCGCTGCCGGGTCGGGGGGCGTCCAGACAAAGCCGGCGTTACGGATCGACCGGGCCACGGTGAGGTCGACGGGTACGAAGGCAAGGGGCAAGGCGGGATCGTCGCTGCTGATGAGCAATTGGGCTTGATACTCGCCCACCGCCAGCCCGGCCGAGTCCACCGTCACGGTCACGTCCTGGCAGGTGCCGGGTGCCACCGTGCCTGAGGCCGTATCCTCGTTCAGCCAGGCGATACCAGGGGCAATCGCCTGGCCCTCCAGGCGAAAGCCGAGATCCCAGTGGGCTACAATCCCGGCGTCGAGGGGGGGCGTCCACGCGGTCAGGCCAACGCCGAGCATGTCGGTCGGGTCGATCCACTGGGACTTGTTCAGGTTCGTCGTCGTTGCGTTCGCCATGCCCCAGATGCCGTCGGGAAAGATGGCCCAATCGGGATAGACCAGGAGCCACCAATGGCCGGGCGTCAGAAAGAGGGGTTCGCCAAGGGCGGCGGTCACGTCGAGCACGACGTCGCCCGCCAGGGGGCCGCCGCTGTGGGTCACTGCCGGGTCGTCGGGCAGCGTGCTCCAGCACCAGGTCTCGCCGCCGGCCCCCGGGTAGCCGGCGGGCACGCCCGCCGCGTTGGGGTAGATACACCAGTGTAAGGCGGTGGCGCTCTCCAGGGGGGTCATGCCCGCCACGCCGGCAACAAAGATGGTGTCGATGGCCCAGAGCATCGTGTTCTGAAAGTCGTCGGCGGAATAGAGTTCGGGCCCAAGGCTCGGCCAGGAGCTCGACAGACTCGCATCGGTATAGTCGGAAGGCTGGTCCCACAACACCGCGCCGGCCTCGAGGGGGCTGGCAGCCGGCACAGGGGGCGCCGGGAGCTGCAAGGTCGGGAGCTGAAGGCTGCCAGCGCGTAGGACGAGCTGCTCACCCGCCTGCCTGGTGGCCGGGCTCTGGGCCATCTGCTCCGACCGCTGGCGGCCGCCAGACGAAGAGAAGGTGGGCCACTCGCCCAGGCTCCAGGTGAGGGGCACCGAGCCGGCGTTGCACACGCGCAGCGTCTGCTCGGTCTGCGCGCCGCCGCACTGCCGCGGCGACAGCGCGGGTGGCTCGAGTTCAAGGACAGGCCCGGTGACGACCGTTACCGTGCGCTGCGCGCTCTCCTGGCCGCAGGCGTTGGTGGCGGTCAGCGTCACCAGGTACTCTCCCGGTGTGGCATAGAGCTGCGACACCACGGCCCCTGAGGAGGCAGTGCCCTCCTGGAAGTCCCAGGCGTAAGAGATGGGCTCGACGCCCTGGGCCGCGGCGCGAAAGACCATCCTGTTCCCGGCATAGGGATTCGATGGCTCCCAGGAAAAGGCGACGTCGTGGACCGGTTCGGGCACGACCAGGCTTCCCGGCACGGTCACCCTGGGAGAGGTGGGGTCGTTGCTGTCAAAGTGCAGCTCGGCGCTATAGGTGCCCGGCGGCAGCTTTGTCGCATCAAAGGTGACGCTCAAGTCCTGGCATTCTAGCATCTCCAGCGTGCCGCTCGCCAGGTCCTCGCTCAGCCAGTCGGTTTCGGCACCTTCGCCAAGGCTCCAGGTCAGGGGTTCGGCGCCCAGGTTGCAGACTCGCATCGGCTGCGCGCTCACCTGGCCCGGGCACTGCTCCACGGCGAGGGAAGGCGGGCTAACCGAGAGGTAGGGATCCGGCGATGTGCACACCGGCACGCTGGACGGGGGCTTGATACTCTCGTCGCAGGCAGAGAACCCGGCCGGCTGGTAACCGTCGGAGGAGCAGGGAAACAAGGGGGCTGGGCCGTCCATGGCACCGGTCCAGAACCAGGACACGCTCGCGTCCGATATGCCTGCGCCGGTCACCACTTCGTAGCAGTAGTGGGCGACGCAGTTGTCAACCATTGCCGGGTAGCGTAGGTGATAATTCCCGGCTTCGTTCGGTGATATCGCAAAGGTATCGTATTCTGCGGCAAAAGCCCCACCGCCCGTGCAGGCCGGCGTGCCGGCCAGGTAGCTGCGGGTCACCGTCCAATCGGACGGGAAGCGCTGGATCACGCCTGAAGAAACGTGGCCCTCGGTGGTGAACGATTCGGCCTTGAAGCAGAAGGTTTGAGCCCGGTGCGGCACGTAGCAGGACTCGCCTCCGGCGCTCGGGTCAAAGGCGACGTACGACCCGCTCGCCCCATCGACGCTCCTGGCAAGGGCGGCTGCCGCCGCGGGCTGCACACTTGAGGCCGGCACCAGGCAGAGCACCAGACTCATAACAAAAAACAGACAGAGTACCATGTTGGGCTTCATTGCGTCTTCCTCGTTTCACATCCTTGTGATTCCTGTTTGTCCTAAAGGCGGCCGGGGACTTTTGGTGGGGGGCACCTCCTTCTTCTCATTTGCCGTTCAACGTCCCTGGCGTGCCGGATGGCGGGTTGGCAGGTAGCTCGTTGAGGAAGGCGAACAACTGGTCCAGGCTGGCAAACCACTGGCGCTCAGCCGTACGCCGGCTCTCGATGGACGCATGCCAGTGCCATTCGCCTTGGCGCTGCACGCGCCACATGCGGAGGATGTAGGTCTGATAGTCGTCGGCCTCGTCGTTCATGCTCACTCCTCTGGTCCTTTGCGCCAGTATACCTCCCCGACGTGCCGGGAACGTGCGCGGATCGTGCGGCAAAGGTGTCCTGGCGAAAACCATTGGCGCGATTCGACGATCCATGGTATACTGCCCGGGAGAGAAGAGGCGATGGCGGCTCATTTGGCACTGGCCTTGATGGGTCGTTTTGAGGCGACCCTGAACGGGCAAGCAACCGAGAACCTTGGCTCCGATCGGCTGCGCGCGCTGCTGGCCTACCTGGCCGTAGAGAGAGAGCGGGAGCACAGCCGCGAGGGGTTGGCCTCCTTGTTGTGGCCCGAGCGGCCCGACCGGGAAGCGCTCAGCGCCCTGCGCTATGCCCTCTCCAATCTGCGCCACGCCCTGGGCGATCTCCCGGCACATTCCCCCTTCCTGCTTGTCACCCGCCGCACCTTGCAGTTCAACACGGCCAGCGATCACTGGCTCGACGTGGCCGAGTTCCAGGGCCTGGTGGGCCGGCCGGACGTGCCGGGCCTGGAGCGGGCGGCGGCGCTGTATCGGGGCCTCTTTCTGGAAGGGCTGTCGGTGGCCGACAGCCCGGCCTTTGACGAGTGGATG
>JAAYZQ010000595.1 GCA_012514775.1 Anaerolineaceae bacterium | reverse complement strand
TCCCCGCTGCCCGGGCTCGCCGAGCGCCTGCTCGGCCCCTCCCGGCGCCGGCTCTACCGGCACGAAACGTCATAGGTCTTGCAGGTGGACCCGAAGCAGGCCAGCCCGCTCGGGCACGCCACGGCGCACTCGCCAAAGGTGTTGTACCACTTCCGGCGGCTGGGGCACAGGCACTGCGCCCCCAGCTCCGGATCGCACTCTGCGAGGGAGGCACACCGTTGGTTACATTTCGTGCTTCTCAGGCAGGTGGCGCACGAACACTTGGTGGCCGCGCTGTTGAAGCACATGGACTCGCAGGCATAGATGGGATCCACTTCCCAGTTCTTGTCGCCCGCCTGATCCTCGATGGTCGGGTCGTGAGGCGGCTCCGACAGGTGCTCCATCTCGTGAAACAGCGTGGAGCGCTGCCAGTTCGCATCCCCCTTGAAGAACTCGTCGCACACGGTCAGGATCACCGGCATCGTCGGATCGGGCCAAATGTTGATTTGCGCCTGGTCGGTACAGCTTGAACAGCCAATGATGAACCGCCGCGTGGCATAGTTGTGGGCCAGCTTGACGGCTAGGTCCGGCCTGCCGTACTTGTTCATGCACTCGATCCCCTGCTGGATTGCTTCCGCCAGCCTCTGCCGGATCAGATCCAGGTTCTCGTCGGAACATGCGTCCGCCACGGAGGCCCGGCGGCCCACGAACGTCGATGTGCCGGGCAGGGTGGCGGTGTACCGGTCTGTCGTGCTCGCCTGGAAGTCGGCCACCAGGGCGAGCCCCTCTCCCGCGTCTTCTTCCCACAGGACACGCATGGCCTCGGCGTCCAGCCGCTGGTAGATCTCCCGGCGTGCAAGGTAGGTGGTCACCGGCGAGTACACGCTGATGATGACGCGCTGGTCGCCGGGCAGAGCCGCATGCTCCACGTAAGACCGCCACTCGAAGAATCCGTCCATGTCCGCGTCGCGCAGCCCGTGTGACTGGGTAATCGTGTGGTCCCAGGTTTCCATGGTCCAGTCGCTGGCCGTCAGCTCCTCGTGGACGACCATCGTGCCCGACGTGACGCGGCTATAGCGTACGCAGCCGGCCGGGCTCAACGACACCTCGTCCGCGCCGGCCTCGAGCGCCAGGCGCGCAGCCTCCAGCGAGCCGGCGGTGATGGCATCCTGGCCGGTGCAATACTCTTCCTTGGAGAGCACGCTGATCACTCCCCTGTGGTAGGGTGACGTCTCCAGGTGATAGCGAGTTTCGCCCGGCGTGGCCAACACGTGGGCAAACCTCTCTCCCGGCCCCAGGGTGACGACGAAAGACCCGCCACCGGTCCCGGGCGTGGCCCGCGGAGCAATGCCGGGCTCGCCCGAAAGGCCGCCATCGGCGGTGCCCTCCCCGACCACCGCGCTCCAGGCCCCGCGCATCACCAGCGGCAGATAGAGGCGAGCCCGGGAGCCAACCAGCAGGATGTGCGTCTGGCCCGTGGCATTGTACCAGGTCACCTGTGTGCCGACCGGCACAACCAGCGCGTCCGGTGTGAACCCCGTGCCCGTCAGGGTGATGGTCCGGCCCGGACCGATGGGCGCCAGGCTGCCGATCCACGACGGCACCAGGTCGCTGCTGTCGTGCCGGTTGGTGATGTTGGTCTGGCCGCTGCCATCGGCGCTCATGACATAGATTTCCCTATCGCCGTCGCGAAGCGATGAGAAGGCGATGGACCGGCCATCGGGCGAGTACACCGCGGACCAGTTGGGGCCGGGACCACCGGTCAACGGGACCGGGTCGCTGCCGTCGGCGTTTATGCGCCACACCTCGTTGTCCTCGTGGTAATCGTCGGGGCGGTGGTAGTAGAGGATCTGGGTGCTGTCCGGCGACCACTGGGGATACCAGTTGTCCACGTCGTCGTGCGTCAGCCTGGTTTGCGCGCTGCCGTCGGCATTCATGATATAGATCTCGGTCAAGACGCCGTCCCGGTCTGAGACAAAGGCGATGTACTTCCCGTTGGGCGACCAACTGGGGTGCGAATCGTTCGCGGTGTTAAAGGTCAGTTGCGTAGCGCCGCTGCCGTCGGGGTTCATCGTCCAGATCTCGAGATCTCCGTCCTGCCGCGAGGCGAACACGATCTTGGTGCCGTCCGGCGACCACTCGGGATACACGTCATCGACGTTGTTGTGCGTCAGCCGCTTCTGCCCGTCCCCATAGGCGTTCATCACATAGATTTCTGCGGCGCCGTCGCGCTCCGAGGCAAAGACGATCTGGCTCCCATCCGGCGACCAACTGCACGTGTAGTCCTCGGCGGAATTGTGGGTCAGCCGGATCTGCCCGCTCCCGTCGGCGTTCATGCGATAAATCTCGTTGCTCTCCTGGTAGTGGGGTACGTCGTCGCGGTCCGACTGGAAGCAAATGTACCCTTCCATGGCCGGCGGGGCGTTGCCGGCCCGCGGGTCGGGCCGGGACGGGGTCTCGGGCGGCGCTTGGTCCCCCGTCTCTGTCCGGCCTTCGCTGCCATCGAGAGGTGCATTCACGACGGCGGCCGCCATCGCCGCCGCCAGCAAGGCGAGCAGCAAGGCGAGCGCCACGGCCAGGGCGAAAGAGCGTCGCTTTCCCATGGCTCGCTTCCTTCCTTGCCCCGGCTCAGCGGAGGGTAAGGGGCAGATACACCCGCCAGTCGTAATCCACGTGCGGTGTGGTGCCGGCCGTCGCCAGGCGAATGGTCCAGGCGTTGTTCGAGGCGTGACCATTGCACGACTGGACGTTCCGGGCATAGTAGGAGACGGTCGGACTGCCCGCACCGTCCAGCGCCAGCGAGGGATAGTCCCCCACCAGCCAGGAAGACACCTGGCAGCCCGGATCGGGGGGCAGTGGGTCGCTGGCGTTCAGCTCGTCGTTGGTTTCGACGTGTTCGACCTGCCAGGCCGCGGCAGCAGACTCGCAGTTGGCGGTGCATTCCGCCAGGTCCAAGTCCCCCTCCCCCGTGGCAAAGGCCACCCGCGGCCGGCCTGCCCCGTCGATGGCCAGGTCGAGGGTGCGCCTGTCGGCCGGCGGCAGCACGAGGCCGTACTCGGACCAGCTTGCGGCGGAGGTGTAATTGGCGTTGCTCCAGGCATAGTACAGGTTCGTGTCGCTCGCGTCGGCGGGGTAAAAGGCGATGCGAGGCCGGCCCGCGGCGTCCAGCCGCAGCGAATAGGTCGGGTCGTCGTACATCGGCCTTCCGATGCCGCCGTACAGCGTCACCCGGGTCCAGTTCGCGGCCTGGGCGCAGTTGGCGTCGCACTGGGCGTACACCAACTGCTCGGCGCCGTCGATGGCGACCACGCGCGGCTGATCGCTGCCGTTCAGGGCGAGCTGCGGGCCGTCGAAATAGACACGCTGGCCGAAATCGATCAGGGCGTCGTGCCAGTTGGCCGCTGTCGTACAGTTCGCGTCGCAGGCCGCGTACACGAACCCGCCATCGTAGAACTCGGCGACGAAACGCGGGCGGCCCTGCGTATCCAGCGCAAAATAGCGCGCATTGTCAGGAGACATAACGTACGCCTGGTCCTCCATCGGCACCGTCACGCTCGTCCAATTGCCGGCCTGCGTGCAACCGGCCTCGCACTCGGCATAGACGTACGCCGAATCCTTGTAGCGCAGCAGGCGTGGATGGCCCCCGGCGTCGACGGCGAGGGCGGGGTAGTTGAGCGAGTCGTAGGTTCCCGCCGCGTCGATGGCCGTTCGCGCCCAGTTGGCCGGGTTCCCGCAGTCCGCCGCGCAATGGGCATAGTACACCCATTGCTCGTCATAGAACGTGGCGTGAACCCCGCCCTTGGCATCCACCACGGTCTGGCTGGACGGCCACGAGAGATCGTCGACCGAGGTCAAGAAGAAGCGGTCAAACGAAAGGGAAGGGCCAGCGTGGGCGACCACGGCCAGCATGAGGACCAGGACGAACGACAGGGATGCTGCTCTGCGACTCATGCTCTTCCTCCTTGATAGCTTTCACTGCGTGCCGGCGGACCTCGTGTCAAGCATCTCTTGCAGGCAGGCAACCAGCCTTGCCCAATCCCGAAAGTAGCGCCTCTCGCCGGTGCGCACGTCTTGCACCTGGCCGCGCCATTCGCTGCGCCCCTCCCCGAGGTCTTCTAGCCACAGGCGCACGCTGAACAATTGCGACTGATGAGATCGAGACGGTGTATACGAGGTGGTTGGTGGCTCAGACATATTATCCCCGATCCAGGTCATGGCTACGTCGCGTCGTTGGAACGATGGCCGCAGACAGTGTAGCACAAGGCGCGTTTGGCAAACGTTCCCTGGGCCGTTCCGCGGGGACGAATTTCCAGGCGATCGGTTGGCGGCCGAGCACCTGGCCTCTGGGGAATCGCTTTCAAACACCCCTCACGGCAAGGGGTGGGTCTTGTGCCAGGTCCTACTGCGGCCGGGGCTGCTCCAGCGCGTAGGCGATGGCCTCATCCTGGGCCATGGCCCGGCCCCTGGCCCGTTCGGCCGCAAAGGCTGCCTCGCCCAGCGCAGCGGTCACGGCCGCCACGTCCCGCTCGTGTTCGACACGCTCGCTGGGCGCCATGAGGGTGCCGATGCTTTCGCCCAGGCGCTCCGCTGCGCCGAACAGCCGCGCAGCGCGCTCAAACTGCCCGCGCGCCGTCGCCAGGTAGGCGAACGCTTCCAGCGAGTAGAACATGCCCCAGGCATTGCGCAGCTCGTGGAGGACGGTCAAGGATCGCGCGTACAGCGACCGCGCCCAGGCAAGGTCGCCTTCGAAGCGGGCCAGGTGCCCCAGAAAGTGCCTGGCGCGCGCTTCCACGTACCGGTCATCCGGGTCCCGACACATGGCCAGGCTTTCCTCCAGCAACGAACGGGCCTGGGCATGGTCGCCCTGGCGAAAGAACGTATACCCCAGCTCGCTCAGCAGCCGCGCCACGGCGCTCCGGTCGCCCAGCGCCTGGGAGAGCGCCAGGCTCTCGCGATAGACCCCTTCGGCCGCCGCATAGTCCTGTTGGACGCTGAACATGAATCCAAGCCGGGCCAGGGTGTCGGCAACGCCCGGCTTGTTATCCAGCTCCCTGTCCAGCATCAGGCTCTGCTCGAAAGACGAGCGCGCCTCGCAAAAGTCGCACTGGTAATAGGCCAGCTTGCCCGCCGCGCGCAGCGCCCTGGCGCGCATCGCCGGCGGCGCTGCCCTGCCCGCCGTGGCCAGCAGCCTGCGCAGCCAATTCCGCTCCTCCGCCGCAAGGCCGGAAAGCTCCCAGTAGCCCGGCAGAGCCGCGGCCAGCTGCAGGCCGAGCTGCGCGTCCCCGCCTTCTTGCGTGCTCCACTCCAGTGCCGCGCGCAAGTTGTCGTGCTCCCTCATCATGCTGGCCGCCGCCCCGGCCGGCATCTTGCCCAGCAGGTCCGGCTCCAGCGCCTCGGCCAGGCGGCAAAAGAATGCCAGGTGCCGGTTTCGTACCCGCGCCTCCTCCCCGGCCTCCACCAGCCTGGCATAGGCGTATTGGCGCGCCACTTCGTGCAGGCGAAAGCGCGTTTCCTCGTCCGCCGCCAGCTCGACGCTGACGAGCGACTTGTCGACCACGCTCGACAACAGGTCCAGGACGTCCGCTTCGGAGATGCCCTCGCCGCAGCAGACGCCCTCCACTGCCTCAAAGCTCGCTCCGCGGACAAACACCGACAGGCGTCGAAACAGGGCCTGTTCCGCGGCCGTCAACAGGGCGTGGCTCCAGTCCATCGTCGCCCGCATCGTCTGCTGGTGCGGCGGCGCCCCCGGGCTGCCCGACGACAACAGGCGCAGTGCGTCTTGCAGCCGGCCGGCGATCTGCTGCACCGACAGCACCTTCACCCGCGCCGCCGCCAGCTCCAGCGCCAACGGCACGCCGTCCAGCCGCCGGCAAACCAGGCCAACGGCCCGGGCATTGCCGGCGGTCACGGTGAACGTGGGCAGCACGGCCGCGGCACGGTCGGCAAAGACCTGCACGCTTGCGTTTCGACACAGGGCTGCCAGTGCCTCGTCGTCGCCCGCCTGGCTGCCACTCGTCGAGCCTGCCGGCGCCGTCCAGTGCGACAGGTCGGGGATGGGCAGCGAGGGGACCCGCCACGTCACCTCGCCGCCTGCGCCCACGACCGCGCGGCTGGTCACCAGCAGGTGCAGGCGCGGCGCGGCGCCCAACAGCGCTTCCGCCAGGCCCCGAACGGCCTCGACCAGGCGCTCGCAGTTGTCGAGGATCAGGAGGGTGTGCTTGGGCTGCAGATGGGCGATGAGCTGGGGGAGCAACGGAAAGGCGGCTTCGCCTATCCCCAGGGCCGTCGCCACCGCCTGCGCCACGAGGGCCGGGTCCGACAGGGGGGCCAGGTCCACGTGCCACACGCCGTCGGCAAAGACGCCGCACAGCTCGCTTGCGACGGCGATCGCCAGCCGCGTCTTGCCCACCCCGCCCGCGCCCGTCAGCGTCAGCAGGCGGTGCGTCGCCACCAGGCGCTCGACCTCGCCCTTCTCGCGCTCGCGTCCGATGAAACGCGTCAACGACAGCGGCAGGTTGTTGGGCCCGGCATTCGTGGGCATCGAGGGCAGGCGCGTCGTGCTGTGACGGGCGGCCATGGTCAGGCCGCACCGGTAGGTCTCGCGGGTTTCGGCGGTGGGCTCAATATCCAGCTCCCGTCGCAAGACCGTGGCGCACGTATCGTATGCGCGCACAACGCCGATCCGGTCTCCGGCGAGGGCGTGCAGGCGGATCAGGTGGCGATGTGTCTCCTCGCGCAGCGGATCGATCCGCAGCAGCCGTTGCGCGTGGGCGATGGCAGTCCGATAGTCCTGCCCCTCCTCCGCCTCCCGGATGACCTGCTCCAGGGCTTGTAGGAGGAGCTGATGGAGCCGTTCTCGCTCCGGCACGATCCAGTCGTCGTAGCAGCTCGGCAGCAGGTCGCCGCGATACAAGTCGATGGCCTCCCGTGGCCTGCCGCCGGCCACCGCCCGCTCGAACGCGACCACGTCGAGCTCGCAGGGCACCTCGGCCCGCCACAGGAGCGTGGCGCCGTCCACACACAGCCAATCGTCGGCGTCGGGCAGCGCCCGGCGCAAGAGATGCAGCAGGTGGCGCAGGTTCGTGTGGGCTTGCGACTCGGACGAGTCGGGCCAGAACTGAAAGGCCAGGTGGTAGCGAGGCTGGCGCTGGCCGCGGTGCAGCACGAGATAGGCCAACAACGACTGCAGTCGCGCCGTGTTGAGAGTCGTCACGGACTGGTCGCCGTGGTAAAGCCTGAATTCACCCAGAAGGTGCACGCGTAGAACTTGCACGGACGCCCCTCATCGCCGCTTCCAGGCCTTGGCTGCACTCCGTTCGGCATTATACCATGCCGGCCAGAAGACGACAAGGGGGAAATTCGGCCTATATCGCCCCTCGGGCAAGCGACCGCGCCCTTGCCAAAGGTGGTGTCCCACTTCCGGCGGCTGTCATCGCCGCGGCCGGCGCGGCGATGACAGCAGAACGAGCGCCACGGCCAGGGGCAAAGATCGGTGTATGCCCCTGGCTCGTTTCCTCCCTGCGTCCGCTCAGCGGACGGCAAGGGGCAGATACAGCCGCCAGTCGTAATGCGGTTGCGGCGTGGTTCCGGCCGTGGCGAGGCGTATGGTCCGGGCGTTGTTCGAGGCGTGACCATTGCACGACTGGACGTTCCGGGCATAGTAGGAGACGGTCGGATTGCCCGCACCATCCAGCGCCAGGGAGGGGTAATTGCCCACCAGCCAGGAAGACACCTGGCAGCCCGGATCGGGGGGCAGCGGGTCGCTGGCGTTCAGCTCGTCGTTGGTTTCGACGTGTTCGACCTGCCAGGCCGCGGCAGCAGACTCGCAGTTGGCGGTGCATTCCGCCAGGTCCAGGTCCCCCTCGCGCGTGGCAAAGGCCACCCGCGGCCGGCCTTCCCCGTCGAGGGCCAGGTCGAGGGTGCGCTTGTCGGCCGACGGCAGCACGAGGCCGTAGTTGGACCAGCTTGCGGCGGACGTGAATTCGGCGTTGCTCCAGGCATAGTACAGGTTCGTGTCGCTCGCGTCGGCGAGGTAAAAGGCGATGCGCGGCCGGCCGGCGGCGTCCAGCCGCAGCGAATAGTTCGGGTATTCGTCCAGAAACTCTCCGACGCCGTCGTACAGCGTCACCCGGGTCCAGTTCGCGGCCTGGGCGCAGTTGGCATCGCATTGGGCGTACAGCAACTGCTCGTCGTCGTTGATGGCGACCACGCGCGGCTGGCCGCTGCCGTTCAGGGCGAGCTGCGGGCCGTCAAAATAAACGTCCGGGCCGAAATCGATCAGGGCGTCGTGCCAGTTGGCCGCTGTCGTGCAGTTCCCGTCGCAGGTGGCGTACACGAACCCACCCTCGTAGAACTCGGCGACGAAACGCGGGCGGCCCTGCGTGTCCAGTGCAAAGTAGCGCGCATTGTCGGGAAACATGACGTACCCCTGGTCCGCCAGCGGCACCGTCACGCTCGTCCAATTGCCGGCCTGCGTGCAACCGGCCTCGCACTCGGCATAGACGTAAACCGAGTCATCGTAGCGCATCAGGCGTGGATAGCCGCCGGCATCGACGGCCAGGGCAGGGAGGTTGAGCCCGTCAAAGGTTTCCGTATCGCCAACGGCCGTCCGCCCCCAGTTGGCCGGGTTCCCGCAGTCCGCCGCGCAATAGGCATAGTACACCGATTGAGTGTCGTAATACGTGGCGTGGACCCCGCCGTTGGCATCCACCACGGTCTGGCTGGACGGCCAGGTAAAGTCGTCCAGCGAGGTCAAAAAGATGCGGGCAAACGACCGGGAAAGGACGGTGATGGCCTGTCCGGCCTGGGCCCCCACGGCCAGCGCCATGCTCAGCGCCAGGACGAACGACAACGATGCTGCTTTGCGACTCATGCTCTTCCTCCTTGAAAGCCATTGTCTCTGGGTGTCGGCAGTGTCCGTGTCATGCAGCTCTTGCGGGCAAGCAACCGGCCTGGCCCGATCTCGAACTCGAAAGCAGCGCCTCGCGCCGGTGCGCGCGTCTTGCACCTGGCCGCGCCATTCACTGTCTCCCTGCCGCTTGTCAGGCCCTGGCTGCACTCCGTTCGGCATTATACCATGCCAGAGACCAGACGACAAGAAGGACTTTGGGCCTATGTTGCCCCCCGCACTCCTCCCTGGCCCATCCCCGCCGCCCGGGCTCGCCGAGCGCCTGCTCGGCCTGTCCCGGTTGGAAAGCCGGCCCTGCCGCCCGGGATCGCCGAGCGCCTGAGGAGTTGACACAACGAGCACGAAAAGCTATACTCCCCTCGAATTTATTCGGACCCCTGAAGCCATCCCGGACATCCGCTGAGGAAAAAGAGCAAGGGATGAAACCGCAAGAATGGAGAGAAATTGAACATCCTGATTACGGGTGGATTCGGAAACATCGGAGCGCTTGTCGTGGATGAATGCCTGCGTCGCGGGCACACGGTATCCGTGTTCGACGTTCAGAACAAACGCACACAGAAACTGGCCCGGAAATACGGCAAGCGGAATGTCCACGTCCTGTTCGGCGACCTTCGGAAGGCGGAAGACGTTTCACGGGCGGTTGTCGGCCAGGACCTGGTGCTCCACCTGGCAGCGATCCTCCCGCCTGTCAGCGACGCTCATCCGGACCTGTGCCATGCAGTGAACGTCGGGGGAACGGCCAATCTCATTGCTGCATTGCAGGCATCCGTAACGAAGGCAGCCCTCGTATTGGTCTCTTCGGCGAGTGTCATGGGTGCCACTCAAGAGCGAGTTCCCCCGATCCGGTCAGACGATCCCCTTTCGCCCATAGATGCATATTCGAGGAGCAAAATCGAGGCAGAATCCCTGGTGGCAGCCTCCGGGCTACGGTATTGTATCCTGCGGTTGGCCGCCGTCCTTCCAACAGTGCTCAACTACTCCAGTCTATTCGCCATGATCAAGCTCTTTTTCGACATGCCCCTCGATGCCCGTTGCGAGATAGTCATTGATCTCGACGTAGCCTATGCCCTTGTATCCGCTGCCGAGAACCTTCTCGGCTCGGGCGAAATGACCGGCAAGAGGGGATTCATCGCGGGAGGCAAGGCGCAGGGCTGCCAGATGAGGACACGGGACCTGGTAGGCGTGGTGTTCCGTCCGATTGGCTTGCGTATCCCGGATGAATCTCTCTTCTCGCCGGAACCGGACTCTTACTATCTCGATTGGTACGACACGGAAGAAACGCAATCCATCTTGCGCTATCAACGCCATTCAGTGGAAGGGTGGCAACAGATCATCATGACAAGAATTCGCTACGTGCGCCCATTTCTTCCTCTGTTCAAGGCTGCCATCGTCAGGTGGATTGAAAAGCAATCACCCCTCTATCAGGCCTCGACTGTGAAAAGTGGCCGCACTCGAAAACGCAGGGCACGTGGCTTCCGCCGCGTCCAGGACTGAAAGATCAGGAGAGCAAGATGGAGAATGGCGTGAGATTCTCCATGGGCTGGGACCTGGTCATGCAGGCGTCAAGGAAGAGAATCCGCCGCCCCCCGGACTCCTGGACTTGTCGAGGCTGACCCGGTCAAGCCCGGGACTCCGAACCGGCACGCATGCCTGGACTCCTCGACTTGTCGAGGCCATCCCGGTCAAGACGGGGGCTCCGAACCAGCGCACATGCTTGGACTCCTCGACTTGTCGAGGCTGACCCGGTCAAGACCGGGACTCCGAACCGGCACGCATGCCTGGACTCCTCGACTTGTCGAGGCCATCCCGGTCAAGACGGGGGCTCCGAACCAGCGCACATGCTTGGACTCCTCGACTTGTCGAGGCTGACCCGGTC
>JAAYZQ010000083.1 GCA_012514775.1 Anaerolineaceae bacterium | reverse complement strand
TGTCTCTGGAGCTGCCATGGCCGAACGGATTGCCTGAACTATCTCGGCTCGTTTCTCCGGATCTTGCCACATGAGCCGGCTCTTGTGGGCAATGATTTGCGCCACCTGTTCCCTTTGTTCCTCGGACAGCGGACGCAGTTGTGCTTTTCGAAGCGCCTCGGACATCTCTTTCCGGAAGTCGGGATCGGCCCAAAGAGCCTTCATCCTCCGGGAAATGCGCTCGCCTAATTCCGGGTGCTCCTTATGGAGCCGCTTCTGTGCCGCCGACACGCGAGGTCCATTCTCCTGTCGGAACTTCTCGGACACATTTCGCGCTCTCAATCGATCGCGATTGCTTTCCTGAGCTTCAGGGTGTTCTGCATAGTACCGCAGCACACCCTTCCTCTGTAGCTCACGAAATGTATCGTCAGTCCACAGCTCCTTCGCTTGTGCAGCGTGAAGGCGGAGGTGGTCCATGAACCGCATTCGCTCAATGTTCGTCGGATTGTTGTTCCAGCGGTTGAAATCCTTATGATGTCGAACAAAGGGACCTGTGGTAATGCCCGGGGTCGCTCGTCTGCTGTTGTACTGATCCGCCAGATGGTGTACAAACTCGTACGTTCTGGTTGCCGGGTTAAGAATTGTCAGATATTCGTTCAATCCTTCTCGTACCGGTGCTGAGCTCAAGTACCCTGGCATCAGACTGTCGTTCTCGGTCAGATCTCTTGCCTGCTTGTACGAGCCATCCCGGAGCATAAACCGATGGTCGGGTGTGCAACGGATGATCTCGCCGTTGTCCAATTCAAGTTCGATCACGGTTGCTTTGCGCCGGGTCACCCGCGAATCGTGTCCCTCACCCACGACGACATTGCCCTGGTCGTCCACGGAATAGACGTAAAAGATCTCGCCAGGCTTGTACATCCTGGCCAGCTCTTCAAAGCTGCGCTCGGTGCCGTCGAGCAGCTTGATCTTGGTCTCACCAGTAAAACACCCCCAATTTCCCTGTCCGTCGACCAGGGGGTGCCGCATGGAAAAGTCCTGCCCCATGCGGATCATGGCCATATAGATGGAGGCGTCGCCGTGGGGGTGATACTTTCCCAGGCAGTCGCCCACCACGCGGGCCGACTTCTTGTAGGGCTTGTCGTGGTAGAGGCCCATCTCGTGCATGGTGAACAAGATGCGCCTCTGCACCGGCTTCAGGCCATCCTCGACCCGGGGCAGGGCCCGGTCGGTGATGGTCTCCACGGCGTATTCGAAATAGGCCTGTTCCAGGTCGGTCGAAAGGGAAACGAGCTGGAAGGTCGGCGTCTCAGTCTGCATCCGCTACTACCTCGTCCTCATCGTCACCATTCCCGTTCTCGGCGTGGTCCTCGTCGCGCCAGCGCTCCAGGAGCCACGAGCGGCGCTGGCGGGCCGAGTTGCCCATGAGGGTGCCGATGAGCTGGTTGGCATGGTGCACGTCTTCCACCGTCACCCGGCGGAGGCTCTCGTTAAAGGGGTTGCCGTCTGCCACCTGAAAGACGGTGTCGCGCAGTTGGTCGGCGTTCATCTCGCCCAGGCCCTTGTAGCGCTGGATCGTGATGCCGCTCTTGCCCCACTCTTCCATGATGGAATCGCGCTCGCGGTCCGAGTAGGCATAGCGCGCCTGCTTGCCCTTGCGCACCAGGTAAAGCGGGGCCACCGCCACGTAGAGGCGGCCCTCCTCGATCATGGGCCGCATGTAGCGCCAGAAGAGGGTGTACAGCAGGGTGCGAATGTGGTCGCCGTCCACGTCGGCGTCCACCAGGATGGCGACGCCCCCGTAGCGCATGTCCTCGGCGTGAAAGTCGGAGCCAATGCCGCCGCCCACGGCCGCGACGATGGCCTTGATCTCGTTGTTGTTCAGCAGGCGGCTCACCTTGACGCCTTCGACGTTCAGGGGCTTGCCGCGCAGGGGCAGGATGGCGTGAAACCGGCGGTCACGGGCCATCTTGCAGGAGCCGCCAGCGCTGTCGCCCTCGACGATGTACAGCATCGTCAGATCGGTGGGCGTTCCCTTGCTCACGTCGGCCAGCTTGCCGGGCAGGCCCGAGTCCACGGCGTCCAGGACGCTGCGCCGGATGACCAGCGAGCGCGCCTTGGTGGCGGCCACCCGTGCCTGGGCGGCCGCCAGGGCCTGCTGGACGATGGTCTTGCCCAGGGGGATCTTTTTTCGGAGCTGCTCCAGCAGCCCCTCGTAGACGATGCTGTGGACCACCCCCTGCACGAAATCGCTGGCGAGCTGGGTCTTGGTCTGGCTGGTAAAGTGCGGGTCGTGCATCGAGAGCTTGATGACCGCCGTCAGCCCGGCCAGGGTGTCGGCGCCGCGAATGGCGGCCTCGCCCTTGTTGCCCAGGAGCTTTTTCTCCGTGGCAAACTGGTTTATGGCCTTGGTGATGGCGCTCTTGAAGCCCGCCACGTGTCTCCCTCCGTCGGGCGTGGGGATGGTGTTCACAAAGCTGACGATCTCGCTGTCGTCGACGCTGGTGTGCCACTGGAACACCACCTCGACCGAGGTGCCGTTCTGGCTGCCGTTGACCTCAAGGGGCTGGCGATGGATGGCCTTGCGGCCGTCGTTGAGCCAGTTCACGTACTCGACCAGGCCGCCGGCGTAGCGATAGGTCTTTTCCCGGACCTTTTTCTTGCGGGCGTCCTTGAACTCGACGGTGACGCCGGGCAGCAGAAAGGCGATGACCTGCAGGCGCCGGGCCATGGCGTCAAAGTCGAACTCGGTGATGTCCATGTAGCGCGGGTTGGGCTTGAAGGTGATGGTCGTGCCCGTGCCCAGCTTTTTCACCGCGTGTTTCTTGATGGCCTTTTCCTCGCCGTCCTGGCCGACGACGCCGATCTGATTGCCCGTGTTCGGGTCGAGGATCACGACCGGGGTGACGGGCAGGCCGTTCTCGTGGCGCTGGCAGTAGACGACCCCGTTGCGGCGCACGCGCACTTCCAGCCACTCCGACAGGGCGTTGGTGGCCTTGATGCCCACGCCGTGGAGCCCACCGCTGGTCGAGTAGCTGCCCTCCTTGAACTTGCCGCCGGCGTGCAGCTCGGTAAAGACCAGCTCCAGCGTGGGGCGCCCCTTCTCGGCGTGCATGCCCACCGGGATGCCGCGCCCGTTATCGGTGACCGTCAGCGAGCCGTCGGGGTGGATCTCGACCTGGATCAGCGTGCAGGCGCGGGCCAGCGCCTCGTCTACGGCATTGTCTATGATCTCGTAGGCAAGGTGATGCAGGGCATCGAGGCCGGTACCTCCAACGTACATCCCCGGTCGCCGCTGAATATTCTCTGGATACTCCAGAACTTGGATGTCGGTCGTGTCATAAGCGGTTGGCATGGTCGTCTCCAGACCCAAAAACCTCTGGTATCATTATAGCACAAATGTTCGTCAGTGTCAAGGGCTGCGCGGTCCTCGTCACTTGCCTGGCTCGCGTGGGACCACAAGGGATAGGCCCATACTGCTGCTCAACTACTATATCTCGTGGCTGGTGGTCTCCGGCTTCCGTCTTCCAAACGCCCCCTATTCTACCAGGAAATGGCTGCGTTTGC
>JAAYZQ010000594.1 GCA_012514775.1 Anaerolineaceae bacterium | reverse complement strand
GGCCCAAGGGAAAAGGTGTGGTGGAGCTGAGGGGATTCGAACCCCTGGCCTCATCAGTGCGATTGATGCGCTCTCCCAGCTGAGCTACAGCCCCCCGCCAACGAATCAAGTATACGTGAACAGGACACGGTGTCAAATGGTGGCGGGTTGGAAGCTGTTCACAGTTGCGGCGATAAGGGGTGTCGCAGGAGCCGCACGCTCTCGGGATAGAGGCTGAGGGCGCGCGAGATAGCACGAGCGCGCCGATCCACAGGAGCGGAAGGCCGATGAGCTGGCGCGGTACGAGCAGGCCCTATGCTCTCGATGCACCCTTCCCACGCTGTCTCACCTCCTGAAGGTGTCGGCGCGGAATCCAGAAAGCCATGACGGCCATGAACACACCCAGCGCGAGCATGGCGGCGATCACCGGCCAGTGGAACTGCGCGGGGAAATGGAACGCCAGGACCCAACTTGGTCCCCTCATGGGCGGCTCGCCGTATCCATTCAGTTTCAGTACTATCGGCAGGATGCCCTGCATTGAGAACGGGAGCCAAAAGAGGCCCCCGCAGAGCCATACAATCACTTTTTTCCAGAGCGGCAGCTCTTTCCAAGCTTTGGCCGAAATGGTCTCTTCAGGGGTTTTCTGTCGATCTAGGGGGCCTTTTAGCAAGAGGTCGAGCATTTCGGGGCCGCTTCGCTCGAGCCTTCGGTAGGCGATGCGCCCTAGCCCCCAAGCGAACGCTGCGCCGGTGACCAGGCCTACAGGCAGCCCCGCCCATTGCAGGGCGGGGCTTTCGAGCCGGTAGCCCAGCCAGACCACGCTCACGGCAAGCAGCCCGATGAGCGCCGTCAGCCATGGCATGAAAAACACCTCATTCAGCGTGCCCCCAGACGAGTCCATCGGGTTCTTGCGCCAGAGGGGATCGAGTCCTGGCGAGGGAAACCGTACCGAGAAGAGCGGCACCAGCCCGGCGCCCCCCCCAAGAGTGGCCAACAGCAGCGACAGCGCCACTGGCCAGGCCCAATGCCGCCCGCTGAGTGGGATCAAGATCACCGTGGCGAGAATCGAAACCGGAGCCAAGACCAACAGCCAAGCCCACTGCCTGCCGCGCACATCGATCCGCTCGGCACCTGGCGTCAGGACCGTCTGCCAGAGCGCGCTGCCGTCTGCGGCATACAAGTTGCCGGATAGCGTTCCGCCCATGAGCACGATCACGACCCCTACAAAGGGGAGTAGGTCCACCCAGCCGATCAGCAGCGGGACCATTCCGATCAGAAGACCGGTCCAAAGCGCGATGCGGAGGTTGAGCACCCGCCATGGGTCACGCCGCCAGGTGCGTAGTTCCTTGGCGATGACGGCGCCCACCGGCGTGGAAGGCAGCCGTAGAAGAGAGGCCACGCGGCTCATCGGCGACCGACTGCGGACCGCGTAACTGACCGGTCTCGGGGACCTGTCACGCGCCAGCAGCGCCGCCCACAGCAAGAGCAGGCTACCGACTAGCCCGGCAAATCCCAGGAAGATGGCGGCCGTCAGTCCCCAAGCGCCGCGACCAGCCGCGTCGATGGCCAGCCAGCCCCAGCCGGAGGGCAGGAGGCGGAAGAAGATAGCGATCGGTGGAGGCCAACCGTCCGCCAGGATTTGGCCGATCTGTCCAACGACCGGTTCAATGACGAACCACCCCACACTCATCACCGCCAGGAAAAGCCCAAAGAGCAGCGCCACGATCTCCATGCCAAGGCGAGTCTGCATGGCCACGCCCATCACTGTAGAGACCAGACGTGCCAGCAGCACTCCCAGAAGCAGTTGCAGCAACGCGGCCACCACGCCGGCCAGGCCTGGGAGCCAACCGAACTGGAATCCATATACAGCCAATGCGGCGAAAGCGACCAGCGCGATGGCAGGCATCAGTCCTACGATCGCCGCGCCGAGTAAGCCGATCGCCAGCCTGCGCGGTGGGATGGGCAGCAGGGCCAGGTGTTCCGGGCGTACCCCCCGGCCCGCCCCGCCGAACACCGGCGCCAGCGCCAGGATCACGGTCCAGGCTGCGAACAGAGCAGCCAAGAGGTCGACCAGGATCACCGGCTGGGGCGTTTTCAGAATGCTCAGCGCGACCGTGCCGATCGCCAGGATGAAGCCGACAATGGCCCAGAAGCGGCGCGTCCCTGTCAGCCCATCACGCTGCATCGCCAAGTTCATGCGGATTAGGAGGCCAACCATGTCAAGCCTTCTCCCCCGCCGACCCGGGCGCCAACAAGATCGACGAACACCTGCTCCAGGCTGCGATCGCCACGGATTTGATCGAGCGCCCCGGCAGCGATGATGCGGCCTTGGGTGAGAATGGCCACATGGTCGCAGATCTGCTCGACCAAGGGCATCACATGGCTGGACATGATCACCGAACCGCCGGAAGCGACGAACCTTTGCAGGATCGTCCTCACTGTGGACGCCGAGACCGGGTCGACCGCCTCAAACGGTTCGTCGAGGATCAGCAGCTTGGGAGCGTGAAGCAGAGCGATTGCCAATCCGATCTTCTTGCGCATTCCGGCCGAATACTGAATCAGCAGCGTATGCTCCGCGCCGTCGAACTCCAGGACGGACAGCAGCTCGGCTGCACGTTCCGCCACCACGTCCTTGCTCAGGCCGCGCAACAGACCGAGATAGGTCAGCGCTTCGCGCCCCGTCAGGCGTTCCGGCAGCGCCAGGCCGTCCGGCAACACCCCGATCAACGCCTTGGCGCGCAGCGGCTCGGCCCACATATCGACCCCAAAGATCCGTGCACGCCCCGCGTCGGGCCGGAGCAGGCCCACGGCCATCGACAGGGTGGTCGTCTTGCCCGCGCCGTTGGGGCCCACCAAGCCGAAAAACGAGCCATGTGGCACGATCAGATCGACATGGTCGGCAGCGACCGTCTCACCAAAGGTTTTGCTCAACCCGATCAGCTCCAGGGCAGGAGCCTCTGAGTTCCAATGCGCACCGTGCGACATTTCCTCACCTACTATCGCCAGGGCCCGATGAATGCGTGACCTGCTTCCGATCGTGATTCATCTCGATTTCTCCCTTTTCCGACACGCCGCGAGTATGTCGGTCTTCCCGCGGCAGCCTCTCTGGCTTTGCTGAGCCATCACCACACCCCGGCTAAAGCCATGGATGCTCGCGAACAGGCCGTAGCGGTTGGCCTACGCCGATAGAGAGTTGGAACGTCGGACCAAAGGTGGGATGGGGAGAGGTAACGCGGGTGACACAGCGAACGCTGAGTGATGCGAGCGAAGAGACGCTTGACCGCCAGGGATCGAACCGGTCGGGTGTGGCGTACCGAATCAACGGCCATGGGTTGGGGCGCATCGGGGGCAAGCGAGAGATGGTGGGCAAAACGGATAGAACGCGACCAATCGACTGTTGCTCAGTTCGGCTAGATTCCCCTCTCCGCCCGTGCGGCGGGGCGTCGCTCCCTGGTCCGTCAGCAATGGGATGCTGCGCGGCTGCGTGCCGATGCCTCGCCCGCGCGGATCACACCGTCCAGCTCCTGATGCCGGTCAGGAGTCAGCCACATACGAGTGTGCTTGCCCATGGGCACCATGGTACCACCATGGGATGAAGCGTCAAGAGCTAGGCTTACCAGGTACAATGTCAGTGTAGATGGTCGTATTGGCAAGATCAAGCTTCAGCGCAGTTGCTGGTTCTTTTTGGTCAGCTTCCGGATACGTTCCGCCTCAGCCATACCGACAATATACATAATTATCGGGGGGCTGAACGATCACCCGGGCCGAGGGATAGGGTGCGTCCGTTGTGAGGCGGCGTTGCAGATTCCAGGTAACAGGCCCTAGCGTCCGGTCGCGCTCAAGCCAGTAACCTGCAACCTGTGCCCTGTCACCTGCTACCTTTACATGGCCATGCCGCCGTCCACGCAGATCACTTGGCCGGTGATGTAGGCGGCGGCGTCCGAGGCCAAGAACGCCACTGCGGCCGCCACGTCCTCCGGACGTCCCAGGCGCCCCAAGGGAATATGGCTCAGCG
>JAAYZQ010000593.1 GCA_012514775.1 Anaerolineaceae bacterium | reverse complement strand
GTCCAGGGCCTCCCGCGGCCAGGGCAGGGAGAGGTGAGGCGCCAGGGACAACAAGGCATCCACCTGGTAGGTCAGCGGCTCGATGGGCCGCGCCGCGGAGAGCGCTTCCTGGCCGTGGCCCAGCTCGGCCAGGCGAACGGCCAGGGCCGATAGGGTCTGGGCCCGCAGGTGCAGGTCGCGGATGGTGCCGGCGGCGGCCAGCTCCTGGCGCACGGCCTCCGGGGGCAGTCGCCGGGCCAGGGCGGCCAGGGCATTCTCCTCCGGCCGGCGTGGCCAGGCCCGGGGCACGGCCAGGCGCCGCGCCTCGGCCAGGGCCGCCGGTACCTGCCCCGCGGGGAGGAAGGGGGCAACCGCCGCCAATGCCTGGCCCAGCAGCCGGGCCCCGGGTCCGGGTGCGCAGGCCTGCACGGCTTGCAGCACCCGGGCAGCCACTTCTTGCCGGACCTCGCCGGACAGGTGGGGGGCAAGGCGGGCCAGGGTTTGCGCGCGGCAGCAGGCGTCGTCCAGGCCGCGGGCAGCCTCGACGGCCTCCCGCAGGATGGCCGGGCGCTCGTCGTCGCCGGCCAGGCGGACCAGTGTGGTGAGGGCCAGCGCCCCGGCCCAGCAGTCGCCCGCCCGGCGGGCCGACCGGAGGACGTGGGGCACGACCCCGGGCAGGCCGGCCTCTCCGGGCGCCTGCTTGCCCTCCCCCGGGCCGGCCTGCCGCGGGGGCGCGGGCGCGACGAGCGCGACCAGGGCGGCGGCCCGGTCGGGCTCTCGAACCAGGGCAACGGCCTCGCTGCGGAGCACCCCGGGAAGGTGTGGCACGAGGGCGGCCAGGATGGCCGCGCGCTTCCAGGCCTCGGGGAGCCGGCCCACGGCCCGCAGCACCTCGCGGCGGCCGGGCGTGTCCAGGGCCGGGGCGAGGGCGACCAACGCCTGGACCTGCTCCTCCTCGTCGGCGATGGATCGGGCGGCGGCCAGGGCCTCGCCCAGTTGTGCGCCGTCCAGGTAGGGCACCAGGCCGTCGATGACGCGCAGGCGGGCCGGGCCCGGCAGGCGGCCTGCAGCGGCCAGCGCCTGGCCGGCGGCCGCTGCCTGGAGCGAAGCGGGCAGGTGCGGGATGAGAGCCAGAACGGCAGCCGCCGGCAGTTGCCCGTCGAGGGGCAGGGCGGCCAGGGCCTCGTCGCGCCGCGACGCGGGCAGGTGGGGCATCAGCGCCAGGAGGGCCTGGCAACGGCGCTCGGGGTCCCGGATGGCAGCGAGGCTCGCCAGGGCCTCGTCCAGGACCTGGCCGTGCCGGGCCGTGACCCCATCTCCCTCCTCTTCCCCGGGCAGCGCCAGGTGCGGTGCGAGGCGGGTCATGGCCGCCACCCGTGCCTGCTCGGCGACGAGGGCCTGGAGGGCCCGCCAGGCCGCTTCTATGGCCCCGATCCGCTGGGTGGCCGACAGGCAGGGCAGCACGCCCAGGAGGGCATCGAGGCGCATGGCCGGGTCGGCCACGTCGGCCGCCACCGCGAGGATGCCGGCCCGGCCGGCCTCGTCAAAGGCCGGCGCCACCCCGGCGAGGGCTATCGCCAGGGCCCTTTCGTCGGTGATGCGCCGGGCCTCGGCCAGGGCGCCGGGCAGCAGGCCGGGCGCCAGGACCGGCGCCAGGGCGACCAGGGCGATGGCCCTCGCCTTCTCGTCCGCCAGAGATCCGACCCGCAGGAGCGCCAGCCTCTGCTGCCCGCTGTCCAGCAGTGGGGCGAGGCTGGCCAGGGCCCTGGCACAGGCGCGCTCGTCCTGGATGGTCCGCGCCGCCGACAGGGCCTCGCCGGCGAGCCGGCGGTCGAGGAAGGGGGCCATGGCCGACAGGGCCGTGCCCCGGGCGCTGCCATCGGCCATGGCCGAGACCATGGACATGGCGCTTTCCATAACGCCGGCGGGCAGGAAGGGCGCGGCCTGCGCTTCGTCTTGCCGTCCAGGCCGGGGTGGCAGGAGCGAGAGCAACCGGGCGATGGCCTCGGCGCGGCCGGGCTCGCCGCGAATGAGCAGCGTGGCGCGCAGGGCCAGGTCGGTCGCCGGCTCGCGGTGCTCGACGGCGAGGTGGGGCAGGAGGGCTGCCAGGGCATTGACCCGCGACAGGCTGTCGGGTTGGCTTTCGGCCAGGGCCAGGGCCCGCGGCTGCAGGACCGGCGGCAAATGGGGAGCCATGGCTGCCAGGAGAGGGGTGACGCGGGCGTGGTGAACCCGTCCCAGGCAGTCCAGGGCGGCGCTCAGGGCCTTGTCCCGCCAATAAGGCGGCAGGTAAGGCGCCACGCCGGCCTGGGCCCGGCAACGCGCCGCCGAATCGCGCATGCGCCAGGTCGCAGCCAGCGCCTGGCGGCACAGCGCTTCGGGCAGGTGGGGCGCGAGGCGACCCAGAGCGGTGGCCCGGCAGGACTCGTCCTCGATCTCGACAACGGCCGCCAGTGCCCGGGGCAAAAGCGCCGCGGGCAGGTGCGGCGCCAGGCCGGCCACCGCCTCGACGCGGCAGGCTGAATCCTGGAGGGCAAGGGCCGCGGCCAGGGTTTGCTCCAGGACGGGGGCAGGCAGTTGAGGAGCCGGCTGCTCTTGCCTGACACGCGGCAGGCCCCGGTCCGGGCCGGCGGAGCCGGAGGGCGCCAGGGGCGTGGCGAGCCCAACGAGGGCCCGGGCGCGCTGCTCTTCGGCCGGCAGGAGACGGATGGCGTCCAACGCCAGGCCCAACTGGTCCTCGGGCAGGCGGCGGGCCAGGGCAAGGAGGGCGCGGCCGCGCTGCTCTTCGTCGTCGATGGCCAGGGCGGCGGCGATGAGGCCCGCGGTCATGGCGGCGGGCATGGCGGGCTCGGCTGCCAGGCCGACCAGCGCGTCGCCGCGCTGCGCCGGGTCGGGGATGCGGCGGGCAGCAGCCAGCCCCTGGGCCGGGCTCCAGTGGCCCTCGCGGACCAGGGCGCAGAGGAGAGTCGGCGGGATCTCGGGCGCCAGGCTGTGGATGCAGCTCGCCATGAGGGCATAGCGGCACTGGCGGGCAAAGGCGGCACTGGCGCCGGGGCCGCCGGCGGCCAGGTCCCGGCCGGCCCGCAGCCTGGCGCGTTCCAGGTCTTGCAGGTAACCGGGCACCTGCCCCAACCGCTCGCGAGCCTCGTGCCAGGCGTTGCGGCCCGTGGCCGTCTCCTCGGCGAGGAGCGCCCGCAACTCGTCGTGGCGGCCGGCCTGCTCCAGGTGCCAGGCCAGGGCGCCGTGGATGGTCCCATCGTCGGGCAGGGTGTGCCAGGCGCCGCCGAGCGTCCGGGCCCGGTAGCGGTCCAGGAGCGCCTCGTGCGACGCGGGGGGGGCGGCCTCAAGGGCCGGCAGGGGGCGGTAGGCAGGTATCTCCTCTCCGCCGGCACCGCGCACGGGCGCCGCCGCCACGAGCCCCCGGGCGAGGAGATCGCGCAGCAGGGCGTGGGCCTCCGCCTCGTCCGCCAGGCCCCACATGGTGGCGGCGGCAGCGGGGGTGAGGGCGGTGCCGGGTGGCAGCAGGCCGAGCCAGGCGGCGGCCTCGCGCAGGCGAGGCTCCATGGCTTCCAGCGCCGGCTCGCTCTCGGCGGGGCCCGTGCTTTCTGCGTGCTCGTCAGGAATGGCTGGTCTTCTCCCTCCCCCCTTGAGGATGAGCAGGCGTGCAGGAGATGGAGCCATTATACCACATCCCCATCCCCGCGCCAATTGGCGGCCAGATGGGTGGAACGTTGAACAGATGGGGCGAACCGGGCTTGCAGTTCTCCGCCAAGGCTGCTATAATCACTCACCGGCAACACCATTGCACCTGGAGTGTACACGAGAGGAAAGGAGAACGTCATGCCGAGCTTTCTGGACAAGCTAAAGAGTGGAGCGGACAAGGCAGCCTTCGAGGCGGATCGCCTGGTGCGCGTGAACCAGGCGCAGGCCACCGTCAGGACGGCGCAGCGCGAGCTGGAGGCCGAAATGACGGCCCTGGGCCGGGAGGCATTGGCCCTTTACGATGGCGGCGTGCTGGTCCAACCCGAGCTGCTGGCCATCTGCGAAAAGATCGACGGGATGCGGCAGCACGTGTCGGCGCTGGAGGCCGAGGTGGAGCGGATCCGCCAGGAACAGCCGTCCGAGTCGTCCGCGCCGCGCGAGGACGAGGCAGCAGCCGAGATGCCCGAGCCGGTCCGGCCGCCGGCGCCAACACCGCAGGCGCCGCCCACGGCCACGACGGCACCGGGACCGCAGCCGGCCGCGCCGGCGCCCCAGGGCCGCCCGTGCACCAACTGCGGCCACCCTTTGCGGCCCGGTGTCCGGTTCTGCCCCGAGTGTGGCACCCGGGTCGAGGACGAATAGCCGCCAGGCCGGCCCACCCTGACAGGGGCAGCCGCCCGTGGCCCGGCCTGGGACCTTGTGCCGGGCGGGGATCGGTGCTATAATCGGCTGTAACAGTGTGAATCGCCTGCCTCGGGATGGGAAAGGGAGAGTGAGATGGAGC
>JAAYZQ010000592.1 GCA_012514775.1 Anaerolineaceae bacterium | reverse complement strand
CGCGTATCCAACCAACTGAGTGGTCGTGTCAGCAGGCTCCCGGTTTCCGGCCGGGCGGCTGGATCGCTAGAAGACTCGTCTGTGACTTTCAGAGGCCCGCCTTGCGGAATGATGGCCATCTTGCGTGCCTTGGTGAACAATGAAACACGATACCATTCTATCATGGCGGGGCCAAACGCGCCCAGCATACCTGTTCAGGGTCGATCCACGCGCAGCGGTCCGATGCCCACCTGCCGGTCGTGCGTTCCATCCGGCAGGGTGACGGGCAAGTAGGCAGGCGGGCCTTCCCGGCCCAGGGAAAACACCGTGAGGCTCAGCCACCAATCGCCTTCTGGCGGATCGACCCCCAGTGGCAACTCGACGCGCTCGGCGATGGTTCCAAGTTGCGGGGTCCAGCAGGTCGTCGGAAAGAGCTTCCCGAACGGCTGCCAGTCGACGCCCGGCAAAACGCGACCATCGGGTCCGACCAAGACCGCGGAGAGGTAGTAGGGCTCGGCCATTTGCTGCAAGGCGTCCCAATGTAGCACCACGGTCAGCATTCCCGTCTCTGTGGTCCCCTCGGCCTGGAACCCGGTCAGCCGCAGCTGGTCACCAAATCTTGCATCTGTCTGCGCGACGGGTTGATCCAACGGTTGGCTTACCACCTCCGAGTAGGATGGTCGCGGGCCGAGCCAGGTATCGACCGGGACTGTGGTCGCGGCCAATGCGAGGAGCCACACTCCCTGCGAGATCAGGAAGGCGGTCCTGGTAGGCGAATGGAGCCGAGACAAGCCGCAGGCGGCGAGCAACGTGATCAACGGCATAAAGAACAACCACACCCGGCCTACCTCTCCTTGTGCCGTGCCGGATAGCACGAGAACCAGCAGGGTCAAGCCAAGTGATGCCGCAAGCAAGTGTGGCGCTTCCAGCCGTGTATTGCGGCGCAGCACACCGGTCATGGCCATGAGGGCCAGCATCACCAGAGGTAGACCGGTGAATATGATGAAATCCCATAGATGCAGGCCCACCCCGGTCAGGTAGGCGCGGGCCAACTCAAAGTGAACATTCAGTGCAACGCTGATAACATGCAGCGGCGAGTGTTGGGCCAGGAAACCATACACAGCCATGACAACAGCAGTGCCCAAACAAAACCACACGCCGGCAATGACGGATCGCGCGATGTTTGTCCTGGCAGGTGCGCGATCCATCCAGGGAAGCCCCAGCATCAGAAGACCACATAGCATCAGAAGTGGGACCAGGGCCAGGCTCAGGATGATCAGTCCGCCCGACAGCGCGCCTGAGAGGAGAAGCAAGATCGCGGACTGTGGGCCGGCTTTTCGAGTCATGCCCGACCAAAGGCAAAGCACAGCAATTGTCGCCAGCAGCGGGTAGGGCGAGTTGAGCGTGCCGGTGAACAGGGCCGCAGCCGGGACGAGCGGCCACAGGAGAACGACGTGCAGGGCGACGGTTTCGCCGGCAACGCGTCGGGCCAGGCCAAAGAGCGGCAGGACTGTAAGCGCCGACCACAGGGGCGCCAGGACACCTAGCCAGGCACTCGCGATCTGCACATCAGCCAGGGTGTTGAACCCCCATTGGTGGCACTGAAGACCGCGCAACGGCGCGGCCAGCGATTGGCTCAAGGCAGGCATTTGCTCGAGGATCCGGACCAGGCCAGCATAGACCAGCGGCCATCCTGGCAGACTGATCGATATGTGGGGGAAGATCGTGCGCCACCCCGCCATATACGTGGACCAGTTGCGGACGAGCTCAGGGGTCAACTCAACGCTGCGACTGAAGCCGCCGGTTGCATGGTTGCTGATGGTCCGCATCAGGAGCACTTCGAACGGGTCGCCCAGCACGGAGAGGGTCGCGATGGGCAGCACAATGCCTCCAAGCAAGGACCAGAGCAGCGCCGCGCCGCGCGATCTTACGGCCAGGGTAAACCCGGCAAGCGTGTAGACGGAGAGGGCGATGAACGCGGGCCAGAGCTTCGCCAGAGGCGGGTTGAAGATGGGCACCGCATACCAATACGGAACCAGGAGTGGCCGCTCCCCGGCCAGCAACAAGATGGCTCCCGCTCCGGCAGTAACCAGCGCCAAAACGGCAAGCCTGCGGGAGATCTCCTTCATGCCATTCTCCATCGGGCGTCTCATCCCTCCACCACGAGCTCGACGGGCAGGCGGAACAGGTCATCGGGTACTGGTTCGCCCTGTGCATCGCGTGCTGGGATCCGCTGCAAGGTCGAGGCATCATACCAGCCCGTTGCCAGAGGATAGCGCCCTGGCGGCAGGCTCGCAGGCATCTCGATCTCGACCCGGTCGACCAACACCTCGCCCCCAATCCACGAGG
>JAAYZQ010000007.1 GCA_012514775.1 Anaerolineaceae bacterium | reverse complement strand
TTTGTCTCCGGCTTCCTGACGCACACAGTGCTCGTCGCAGACGAAAGGACGGGCGTGGAGGTGCTCCCCACCCCACTGGAGGAGGCCGTGGTGCCGCTGCCCGAGCCCACCGGCGCGAGCGTGGAGAAAGAGCTGCAACAGCCCGAGCCCACGGCAGAGCCGGAGCCGGCGCCGACCATCGCCATCCCCAACTCCACGGGCACCGAGTTTGACCTGTTCTGGGAGGCCTGGGACCTCATCCAGCGTGACTATTACGGCGACCTGCCCACCGAAGAAGATCTGGTCTACGGCGCCATTCGCGGGGCCGTCGAGACCCTGGACGATCCCTTCACTGCCTTTATCGAGCCCGGGGTGGCGGCCATCAACCGCGAAGACGACACCGGCAGTTTTGAGGGCATCGGCGCCTACGTCAGCATGGAGGACGGCTATCTTCGGATCGTCAGCACCTTCAAGGGCCAGCCTGCCGAGGCGGCGGGCTTGCAGCGCGGCGACATTGTGTTGGAAGTCGACGATACGCCCATCGAGAACATGAGCGTCTACGAGGCCATCGCCCTCATCCGCGGCCCGTCGGGAACGTCGGTGCGCCTGACGATCCTGCGCGCGGACCAGGAACCCTTCGAAGTCGAGATCGTCCGGGCCAGCATCGACATTCCCGTGGTCGAGTACGAGATGCGCCCTGATGGACTGGCCTACGTGAGCCTCACCGAATTCAGCTCCGATGCCAGCGCCAGGCTGGAAGCGGCGCTGGAAGAGCTCCTGCAGCAGGACCCCGAGGGACTTATCCTGGACCTGCGGGGCAATCCCGGGGGCTGGCTGAACGAAGCCGTTCTCACCACGGGGCTCTTTTTGCCCCAGAACTCGCTGGTGCTCATCGAGCGCTTCAAGGACCAGACCGAGCGGCCCTACTTTTCGTCCAACAGGCCTGTGTCGACCGACGTTCCGATGGTGGTGCTTGTGGACGGCGGCTCGGCCAGCGCGTCCGAGATCCTGGCCGGCGCCCTGCAGGATGCGGGCCGGGCCGTGCTCATCGGCGAAACGACCTTTGGCAAGGGTTCTGTGCAGTGGCCCCACGAGCTGTCCAACGGCGCCGAGCTGCGGGTCACCGTGGCGCGGTGGTTTACGCCCGACGACCGGGCCATCCATGGCGAGGGGCTGGAGCCGGACATCACCGTGGATCTGACGAGCGAGGATCTGGAGGCCGAGCGGGACCCGCAGTTGGAGCGGGCCGTCGAATATCTTCTGAACGGGCAGTAAAACATGGCCATCAAGGTCGTTGCCACCAATCGCAAGGCACAACACGAGTACCAATTTCACGACACCTTCGAAGCCGGCCTGGTGCTTCTGGGCAGCGAGATCAAATCGGTGCGCGCCGGACGGGTGAGCCTGCAGGAAGGGTACGTGGCTTTTGAAAACGGCGAGGCCTGGCTGATGAACGTGCACATCGCTCCTTACCACCAGGCCGGCCGGGAGAACCACGAGCCCAAGAGGCGGCGCAAGCTGCTGCTGCACCGCCGCGAGATCGAACGCCTCCAGGGGCGAGTGCAGGAAAAGGGCTTTACCGTGGTGCCCACCCGGCTTTATCTGAAGGACGGCCGCGCCAAGCTAGAGATCGCCCTGGCGCGCGGCAAGAAGCTGTACGACAAGCGCCAGGCCATCGCCGAGCGGGATTCCAGGCGACAGGTAGAGCGAGCGCTGAAGGAGGAGTCTCGTTGATCGGCGATGGCGCGGATGGTGTCTCTGCCTTTTACAGGCACATAAGACACCGCCTTGGACCTGGCCTGTGCCTGGCCCTGTTGACGATCCTGGCCGCAGCATGCGGTGTGACGGCGACGCCGGAGCCGGGCGTGACGGTGGCAGCCGCCACGCTCGCAGCCTCGCCCCAGGCGCCCACCAGCACCCCCATCGCGCCCCCACCGCCCACGGCGGCGCCTACCGAGCTACCAGCTGACACCCCGACCCCCAGCCCCACGCCCAGCCCGACGGCCACGCCCACGCCTACGCCTCTGCCGGCGGCAAATCTGGTGGCCTTTGAGACCACGCGAGAGGGCAAGGGCGAGATATATGTGCTGGATGCGGCGACGGGGCAGATGACGAACCTGAGCGTCCACCCGGCAGAAGACGCAGCACCGGCCTGGAGCCCCGACGGGTCGTCCATCGCCTTTGCCTCGCAGCGCGACGGCAACTGGGAGATCTATGCCCTGCGCTTGGGTGATGGCAGCCTGGTGCGACTGACGGAGCACCCGGCATTTGACAGCGCCCCGGCCTGGAGCCCCGACGGCACGCAGATCGCCTTCGAGAGCTACCGCGACGGCAACCTGGAGATCTATGTCATGGATGCGGCGGGTGGCGAGCCCCGCCGGCTCACGGATGACCCGGCGGGCGACTTTGGACCGACCTGGAGCCCCGACGGCGAGACCATCGCCTTTACCTCGTGGCGCGACGGCAACAAGGAGATCTATGTCGTGGCGGCGGCAGGGGGCGAGGCCCGAAACTTGACCCAACATCCCGCCGACGACGAGAGTCCGGCCTGGGGGCCGGCCACGGCGGAGGGCGCGCCCCTGGCCTTTGTCTCGTGGCGCGACGTCGACCCGCTGACGGGCAACCGCAACGCCGAGATCTATGTCCTGGCGCCGGGCAGCGCCGAGGCAGTGCGCATGACGGACAACCCCTGGCCCGACCTGGACCCCGCCTGGGATGCCGAGGGGCGGCTGACCTGGACGGCCTACGATCCGGGGATGCCCTTTGAGACCTACGATCCGCACCGGCCCGGCGGCTACCACCTCTATCGAGCGGGAGAGGACGGCCCGGAGCGCCTGGCGGACTCGGCGCCCGATCGGACCGACGACCGCCGCCCGGCCCCCGCGCCGGCCCTGGTGGCCAGCAGGCTGCCCGGCCACGAGGCGCCCCCGGCCGGGGAGGTTTCGCCGGTCATCACCCTGGAGGCTGGCAGCCTGGCGCGGGTGTTGCCAGTGCCCGGAGTTCTTACCAGCTATGATCAGGTGGAGGTGTTGGCCAGCGAGCTGGTGAGCCCCTCGCTCCTGGCCTGGCAGAGCGACGTGCTGGAGGCCAGCGGCTGGGACCTGCTGCACGGCACCCTTGGCACCTGGCGGCCCATCGACAGCGTCCGCCGGCGCGACATGTATGCCTACGACTATGGTTACCTGAGCTGGCACAAGACGGGACGTGCCCTTGACCTGGCCCTGGAATACAAGGTGGACGGCGCCGACCAGATGCTCGTCGTGCGCGAAGACCTGGGACCGAGCGTCTACTGGCGGATGTACCTGCGGACCGCCCGCCAGGATGGCAGCCAGGGCGCGCCTCTGACGGACAATCCGTGGCTATTCTGGTGGCACATCGTCCCTGCCGCAGAGCCTGAAGCTTACGACGCGGGGGGCAAGCGCCTGCCCATCCCTGCCGGCTACTATGTCGACGTCACCCGCATCGCCCGGCGCCACGGCTGGGAGCGCATCGCCTCCTACGCCATCGAAGGCGACTACCACTGGCTGGTGGACAGCAACGGGACCGAATACTGGCATTACGAGCGCACTGACGGGTTGCCCTGGTGGGAGGCCATGCTCCAGATCTATCCCCTGGATACCCTGCTGCAGCACGCGGCCTGGGAAGTGTGCCTCGAAAAGGCCCAGAACGAAGACATGATCCGCAGCAAGGGCGTGCCGACGCCCGCACCATAGGCGCCCGCCAAGCGCTTCCTGTTCCGGCAAGGAGTAGAACATGGACGAGATCGTACGGCGTTACCTGGAGCTGGCCCTGAGCCTGGAGCGGCACGTCGAGGGCTTTGTGGATGCCTATTTCGGCCCGCCCGAGATCAAGGCTGCCATCGAGACTGCGCCTCCCCGCCCCCTGGGCGAGCTGGAGAAAGAAACGGCGCGGCTGCTGGCCGACGTGGAGTCCGGCGGCCTGCCGCCGGGCCGGCAGGAGTTCCTGGCCGCCCAGGTGCGGGCAATGCAGGCCGTCGTCGACAAGGCCGCGGGCCGGGAGCTGGACTTTCAGGACGAGGTAGAGCGCACCTTTGACATTACGCCGGCCATGGTTGACGAGTCGGTCTTTGCCGCGGCCCACGCCGAGATGGATCGAGTGCTGCCCGACAGCGGCTCCATCCGCGAGCGCCTGGAAAGCTGGAAAGAGCGGCAGGTCCTGGCCCTTGACCGGGTGCTGCCTGTCTTTGAGCTGGCGCTGGCCGAGACCCGGCGGCGCACCCGTGACCTCTTCGAGCTGCCCCCCGGCGAGGATCTGACCATGCAGGTGGTCCGGGACCAGCCCTGGTCGGCCTACAACTGGTACCTGGGCAACTATCGCTCTCGCATCGACATAAACAACGACCTTCCCCTCCGGGCCAACTCTGTCGTGCCGCTGTTGGCCCACGAGGCCTATCCCGGCCACCACACGGAACATGCCATCAAGGAGCAACGGCTGTATCACGGAGAGGGGCGCGGCGAGCACGCTGTGCAGCTCCTGCTTGCTCCCGAATGCGTCCTCTCGGAGGGCATTGCCGACAGCGCCCAGGATGTCCTGTTTGACGACGAGGCCCTGGCCGGCTTCCTGGGCGGCGTCCTCTACCCCGCCGCCGGCCTGCCCGGCTTTGACGTGGAGCGGCAGATCCGCCTGGACCGCGCGACCGAGGGTTTGAGGGGCGTGGCTGGCAACGCGGCCCTGCTGTTGCATGGCGAGGGGCGGCCTGTGGAAGAGGTACAGGCCTACATCGAGCGCTGGGGGCTACGCACATCACGCGAGGCGCAGCAGACCCTCAGGTTCATCCAGACGCCCATCAATCGCGCCTACATCTTTAACTATGCCCTGGGCAAGGAGCTGCTGGCGCCGCTCCTGCGTGGCCCCAGGGCCAGGGAGAACTTTTCTCGGCTGTTGGCCGAGGCGCTGACCCCGGGCGCGGTGCGCCGCTGGATCGCCCAGGAGCAAGCCATCTCCTGAGTCCCGCCGAGGAACCTCTTACCAACCCTCCAGGCCGCGGGCGTGGGCGCGCTCGGTCAGCCAGGCACCGATGTTGGCGGGCGGTGGCTGCACCTCGCCGGGTGGGCGGCGCTCCAGGCGCAGAGCCCCGGGCGCACAGGTGGTGACGCACAGACCGCAGCCCACGCACCGCCCGGTGTCCACCTGACAGAATCCCTCCCACAGCGAGGCGGCGCCGAACTGGCAGCGGTCCACGCATTCGCCGCATCCGGCACACAGGTCCTGGTCGGCAACGGCCACGAAATCGGCACGGGCGATGGCCGTGGGCAGCCCAAACTCGGCCACGGTGCGCAGGACCCCACAGCAGCAGGTGCAGCAATTGCAGATGTAGGACAGGCCGTCGCGATAGTTCCCCGGCGAGTGGACCAGGCCGGCGTCCTCGGCTTCGCGAAGGATCTGGAGTGCCTTCTCCAGGGAGATGGGCCGCATGGTCTCGACGCCATCGAACATGCCGGGCACCGGGCCAAAGGCGATGCAGCTCTCCAGCGGCCTGTCGCAGCCCTTGCCCAGGAACCTTTGCTGGACGCGACAAATGCAATCACGCACAGCCCAGGCCCTGGCGCTTTCCAGCAGCGCCGACGCTCGCTCATAGGCATAGAACTCGATGCCGGCGGGCACGGCCTCCTCCACTGGGATGACGCGGTGTACCGCCGGGGCCCAATGGCCGACCGCCCCAGCCGTTGCGGTAAAATAGGCCTCGAACAACTGGGCCAGTTCCCGGTCCATGCGCGCCAGTTGACCCTCGTAAAAGCCGACGATGAAGGGCAGCAGCCCGAAGGTGAGCTGCCCTTCCTGGCGCCCGACCCGGATCAGCTCCCGGCGGGCCATGGCCTTGAGCATGGCCAGGGCATCCTCGGGGTCGAGCCCGGCCCGCCCTGCGATGGTCGCCGCGGGCTCGCGATGGGAGGTCATGTGGGCGGCGAGGAACGCTTCCTGGGGACTGAACAGCTTTTGCAGGAGCCGCAGGTCCGCGCCGTTCTCGGCCGGCGGAAAGCCGTTGGGGATGGCGTCCAGTTGCCTGGCCAGGCGACGATATGCGTCTTCGGACATCGCTCTAGATCCCTTCTTTGCCCTGGGGCGTCAGCCCGTCAGCCGCCGGGCAGCATCAACTTGTAGCCGACACCCCATTCGGTCACGATGAGCCGTGGATGGCCGGGCTGGGGTTCGATCTGGCGGCGCAGGTAGGCGATGTGTACGTCCAGCGCGCGGGTCACGTCGCCATCTTCCATCTCCCATACCCGGCGTGCCAGCTCGTCGCGTGACATCACCCGGCCCGCGTTGGCCATCAGCTCGGCGAGTATCCGGCAGCCAAGGGGCCGTAGATGGTGGATGACTCCGCCCATCTGTAGCTGGCGCGTCTCGGTGTCCAGGAGCATAGCGCCGGCCCGCACCAGGTGCGGAGAGTTGGCCAGCAGGGTGCAAGCCACCAGGTCCACCAGGTTTCGCGCCTGCCAGGGATGTACGATGGAAACATCGGCCCCATCCGGCGGGGCCTGGCCGTCATGGCAGACGACGAGGAGAGGGGCCTGAAAATGCCGCTTGAGGCGCTGGGCGCTGCGGGTTCCGCCCGAGGCGGGCAGCTCCAGGATGATCAGATCCGGGGCCAGATCGAGGACGCTGGCCTGGGACGTGCTCGAAACCCAGCGGAGCAAGTGATGCTCCGCCTCAAGATCCTTGGCCACGCGCTTGGCAAGGGATTGGTTTCGAGCTACGACTAACAGCGTGTGCGGCTCCATCACACCTTGGGTTGATGATGTTTGGTACCGTCATGGCGAGCAAGGTCATTATAGCCCCGGTTGACCACGCTGTCAATCTGCCCTGGCGAGTGCTGGCGCCCCGTTAGCAAACCCCGAGGGGTAGTAGTCTACCGCCCTCGGAGCACAACATGTAGCGCTTTCCCGCGTCCTGCCTGAAGCCTCTCCCGCAACGCCCCGGGCCGGCACCTTTGCCGGGCCGCGCCCACCACTCGCAGAGGTGGGCGGAAAACGTACAAACAGGAACGTTACCGCAAGATCTGGCAGCAGCCGACAGTCATTGCCGACCGGCTCCAGACCTCTGGTTGGTACATAAGGTGCGCCTGGACGGGTAGGGCCGCAAAATTGCCGGCGACTGTTGCCCGAGCCCGATAGCTGACGACGTGCTCGCCGGGGGGCAGCGACGTGAAGAAAAAGACTACCCGCTCGTCGTGCACCTCCTTGCGCTCGTAGGCAGCCCCGGCTGGCGACACGACGGGTTGCTCGAGCCCGCCCGGCAAGTCGTTCAGCGCCTCCAGCCCGGCGGGCAGGGGGTCCTCTACCACGACGTACCAGCTCTCCTCGGGCACGTCGAGGGTAAGGACAACCTCCACCAGGTCGCCTACCTTCAGCTCCGCCGCCGGCTCCTCGCCGCCTGGGTTGCGTACCTCCCGGTGCAGGCCGATGGCGCCCGGCCGGGCCTGCGCCTCGGCCTGCGCGGCCCGTGCCGCGTTGCGCCAGGCATGGAGCCGGGCGACGTAGTAGAGCCGCGCGCCCTGGCTTTCCAGGACCAGGTCCACCCGGTTGACGCCGGGCAGAAGGGTGGGCGACAGCTCCCCGCCGGCGGTGAGGACCAGCGTCCCGGTCACCGCGGCTCCTTCGAGGACGCCAGCATGCCAGGGCATGCCGTTGAGGGTGACCCTGTAAGCGGCCGGACCCGAGTCCGCGGCGGCAAGGGCATAGTCGGCAAGGGCCAGGACGGCAAAGCTGGTGCGCTGCGTGTCGCCCCAGCCCCGGCCGGTGCGATGGTCCATCAGCCAGCGCGCAGCGCCGGGCAGCAGGGGGCTCGAAGGATCGAGGCGCGCCAGGGCATGGGCCACCAGGGCCGTCGTGCGGATCGTGGAGCCCATGTCCTGGCCCGCAAGGTCTTCCGCTTCCCAGTGGACCGTCGTGCCGTCCTGGACGGCTGCCTCTTGCAGGCTGGTCAACAGGGCCTCCGTGGTGGTCAAGTCAGCGGCGGCATCGGCGGCGATGGCCAGGGCGGCCCGGGAAAAGGCGTCCAGGCCCAGTGCATCGGACAGGGGGACTGTGATGGTCAGGGGGTGGCCGGCCGCGGCCAGGGCATAGGACGCGTAGGCCTGTTCCGGAAGGCCGGCCTCCGGCAGCATGGCGGCGAGGGCCTGCGCTCCGCGCTCCACGACTGTATCGTCCACTTGGAAGCCTGCCTGCCGCGTCATGGCCAGGCCGAGGAGGACGTAGGCGGTTTGCCCCGGCCGGCTGTCGTCGTCGCGCCACCAGCCCCAGCCGCCGTCTTCATGCTGGAAGCCATAGAGCCTCTGCAACCCCTGGTCTACCATGGCCGGCATCCCGGACTCGAGGCGCTCGCTGCCGATGCCAAGCCGTTCAAAGGCCTGGCTCACCACGGCGTTGGGCAGCACGCGGCTCATGGTCTGCTCCACGCAGCCGTAGGGATAGTCCAGGAGATAGTCCAACCCGTCCAGCAAGGCGCCCGCCACCGAGGGGGCGAGCTCCAGCTCCAGGCGCGCCAGGTCGGGCGGAGCATCGGCGGGCAGGGTCAGGGTGAGGGTCGCCGTGGGCGCTTCAGGTCCCAGGCTGCCGGCCAGGGCGCTGACCTCGGGCAGGGCCAGGGGCAGGACCGGCAGCGACAGCTCCACGGCGTCGCGGCCGGCGACGCGGGTCCCGCCGTAGGTGGCCCTGGTCCGCAGCGAAAGGGTGGCCTCGCCGGGCGCGCCGGCCCGCAGGCTCCAGGCCGCGACGCCCGCTCCACCGGCGGGCACGTGCACCACTTGCTCCGGCCGGCCTTCCAGCGACAGCCCCAGCGCGTCCAGCTCGACCGTGGCCGAAACGGGCCGCGCCGTGGCGTTGCGCACGGCCACAGTCATGGTAAAGGCGTCGCCCTCGACCAGGAAGCGGGGAGCCGCTGGCTGGAGACTGATCTCCTGCGAGGTGACCAGGCGGGCAGTGGCCTGGCCGAGCTGGGTATCGGTGGTCACAGCCCGGGCCACGGCCGACCACGTCGTGAGGTTGTCGGGCAGGGTCAGGGTCAGCTCCGCGCGCCCATCGGCCCCGGTGACGACGGCCGGTGCCCAGTAGGCCGTATCGAGGAATGCCCGCCGCGGCGTGCCTGCCTGCGTTGCCCCCTCTTCGACCCCGCCCATGCCCCGCTCGGGATAGAGGGCGCGAAAGAGGCGCAAGGAGTCAAAGGTAGAGACGTTGTTGGGCCGCGGTCCGTAAAAGGCGGCAAAGGGGTCCGTCGCCCGGTCGCCGGCGAGGGCCGCGATGGCTTCGTCGACCACGGCCATGCTCACCTCGGCCACGGCCGGCCGGCCCCTGGCATCGGTCACCTGTACCTGGAAGGTCGCCTCCTCGCCCGGGCCCGGGGCCGAGTCCTCGGCCGTCAGGGTGACGCTCAATTGGCCGCCGGCGGCCGGCACCAGGAGCTGGACCCCGGCGCTGTACAGCTCGGCCTCGCCCCGGCTGGCACCGGGCAAGGGGCCGGGCTGGGACGGAGCGTACTGGCTGATCTGCAGGTAGACGTTGGGCACGTGGGCCGCCTCGATGGGCACCGTCAGGACGTTGGTGCCGGCGGCGAGGGACAGCGGTCGTAGGTCGAGCACCTTGCCCCGCTCCAGGGTCCGCAGCGCGGGGCCGGGGGCCAGGGACTGGACCACCACCAGCGCCTCTTCGCCCACCTGGTACTCCTCTCGGTCCACGGCGACCGACAGGTACTCGGAGCTCTGCATCTCGCGGATGTGCCACGGTGCCTGCCCGCTGGCGTCGTACACCCACAGCGAGTCCTCGACCTGCGCCCCACCGACGGGCTCCGCAAGGCGCACGCGGTAGGCG
This sequence comes from Anaerolineaceae bacterium, assembly GCA_012514775.1. The sequence continues at coordinate 3,308 of JAAYZQ010000007.1, read as the reverse complement.
CCCTGTTCCGGGATGCGAATTGAGAAGATTGCCTGGCCCGTCTCGTCCGTGGGCGCGGTGGCAGTGCCGATCTCACGGTCGTCGAAATCGACGACGCTGGCCTGCAGCTCGACGCCGGCCAGGGGCCCCCGGGCCAGGTCGGCCAGGCGGCCCGCAAACTGGATCTCTTGCCCGGGCTCGAAGAAGGCCGGCTCCAGCAGGAGGGACAGCTCGTGCGGCGCGGGGTGGAGCGAGACCGTTGCATAGCTGGTCACGCTCTGGCCGGCGTCGCCGCTAACGGTTGCCTCCAGCGCCAAAAGCAGGCGTCCTCCTGGCGGGTCGGCCAGAAGCTCCCCGGGCACTAGCGCCGTGGTCCACTGCCCGGCGCCGTCCGTGCGCCCCGTGCCGGCGGCGAATGCCTCAAAGAACCGGGGCAGGCCCTGTCCCTCGGTCCAGCTCTCCGGCCCGGCATAGCCCCGCAGCTCGACCTCGGCGCCGGCGACCGCCTGCCCCGAAAAAGTGCGGGCCGATACGGTCACGCTGATGGCCTCGCCCTGTCCGTACGCGGCGTGGGGTGTGGCGACGACGACCTCGTACTCGGGCTTGCGGTACTCCTGCACCTCGATGGGCAGGCTGGCGGCCGTGCCGCCGGCCTCCAGCTCGAGCTGCCAGGTGCCCAGGGCGGGCTCGTCGGCCAGCCGGAACTCGCCGTACACCGTGCCGAATTGGGTGGGCGTCAGCACCTGGCTTGCCACCAGGTTCCCCCGGGCGTCGCGCAGCCCCACCTCCACGGGCAGGTCCGGCCCGGGCAGAGTCACGCTGATCCCCTCGCCCGCGCGGATGATGGCCTTGAAAAATACGGTCTGGCCCGGGCGGTAGATGGGCCGATCGGTGTAGGCATAGACTGTGTGCTGGGACCGGCGAGGCGGCGGCACGCCCCACGACCACCATCCGGCGGCGCTCCACTCGTCGTCCATGCCGGCTACCGTCCGGTCGCCCTCCTTGTCCGACAGGACCCACAGCGCCCTCGGGTCCGGCCCCGGCTCAAAGGTCGCCAGGCCGTCCTCGCCGGTCACCGCCGTGCCCAGCAGCCCGCCCTGGGCGTCGTACAGCGACAGGGTGGCGCTCACCACGGGTGCCCCGCCCTGGATCTCGGTGTCCCAGGCCAGGATCTGGGTCGTGTCCAGCCCATTGGCCTCCGCCGGGCCGGCCAGGGACCGCTTGAGGGCCAGGCTGTGGCCGCTGAGGACCACCAGGAGCTGTGAGGCCTCCTCGGCGGGGGGCTCGGCGGACAGCAGGTAAAGGCCGGCTGGCAGCTCGGCGGGCAGGTGGGCCTGCGCCAGTCGCCAGCCATTGCCCGCCTCGTCGCCGTCGAGGGACAGAAGGGGGCCGTGCCACTGCAAGGTGGGGGTCAGCTCGGCCGTGTCCAGCACGCGCGCCTGGCCGGCGTCCTCGTCCCAGAAGCCCGCGTGGTACAGCTCCAGGAGCTGGGTCTCGGTGATGGCATGCAGGCGAAAATCGGCCACGTCAGCGCCCCGGACGGCGAGCTGCACCGCCCGGTCGCCGCCGGCGCCCACCACTTGCAGGTTGGGGCCGGAGCCGAACTGCACCTCGGCCTGGCCCGTGGCAAAGGCCCAGCTCTGCGCCCGGCCCATGTCCTGCCGTCTGCCCGCCGCCCGCGTCGCGCCCGAAAGGCTGACGCGATAGCGGCTGCCGGGCAGCCAGCCCGGTTTCGGCTGGAAGGTCAGGGTGAGATCGCCGTCGGACCAGGCCAGGTCGCCGGGGGTGTCGGGCACGATGGTCAGGGCCCGCTGCACGCTGGCGCGGTCCATGGGAAGGGCAAAGCGCAGCACGAGGGGCTGGCCCAGGCTGAGGACCTCGCCGGCCGGGACGCTGGCCTCCGCCAGCAACGGCTCGCTGCGAAAGGTCCACGAGAGCGTTTCGGCCAGGGCCGCGCCGCTCGCGTCGCGCACCGAGGCGTCCAGGTGCACCTCGTATGCCGTGTCGCCCCGCCAGCCGTCCCACGGCGTGAAGACAAGGGTGTCGCCCTCCCAGGCGATCTCGCCCTCCACCGACGGTGTGAAGTCCAGGCCGGCCGCCACCGAATCCAGGTCCATGGGCCGCGTGAACGACAGGCGCAGGGGCCTGTCCAGGGCGACGGCCACCGCGTCCGGCCCCGGATCGGGGATACCCGTCATTCTGTCGGTATCGAATGGCCGCGCCACTGCCTCGTCCAGGGTGAAACCCAGGGCATCCTGGACGCCGGCCTCCAGGCTCCAGCGGTAAGACGAGAGGGGCTTGAGGGCGCAGCCGGGCCGAAACACCAGGGTCGTGCCGCCGTTCTCCCACGAGACCTCGCCCTCCACGGGCGTGCCGTCGGCCTCGGCCAGGCCAAAGCGGGCCTCCACGGTCTCGGCCAGGGGCGGCCGGTTAAAGGTGATGCGCACCGGCGTCCATAGGTCGGAGACGACTTTTTCCGCGGCGGGCCGGGCGTCTACGATCAGGAGTGGTGGGGCCGTGCGGAACTGCCAGCGGGGGCCGGATCGCGGCGCCGGGTCATCTTCCAGGTAGACCTGTCCCAGGCTGGCGCTGTAGGCGCGGTCGGCCTCCAGCGGAGCGGAGGGCGTGAACGACCAGGTGCCCTCCTGGCAGTCGACGGTGCCCGCCACTGCCGGAGAAAGGACAAAGGACTGCGATGTGGCGTCGCAGTCCAGGTCATAGTTAAAGTGGGCCTCCAGCGAGGGCAGCGGGCCGAGGCCGCCCGTCCCCGGCGCGGGGCTGACGCCGTCCAGGAGCGGGGGCAGGGCAAAGCCCCATTCCACCGCGTTGCGCGTCGTGCGGGGCACGAGCCCGCCGCGGGCGCCGTCGGCCAGGCGAGCGCGGTAGCGCATGCCGGGCTCAAAGCCAGCTCCCGAGGGTTGGAAGACGACCTGTGTGTGGTCCTCGTTCCAGGCAAATGTGCCCGCCACGGCGGGTGCCAGGGCAAAGCTCGATTCCACCGATGCCAGATCCATGGGCTGGTCAAAGGTGAGGGTGATGGGCGTCGTGGGGTGGAAGGCAAACCCGGGCTGGGGTTCCAGCCCGGTGAGCCGCGGCTCGTAAGCCGGCAGCTCCCCGGTCATGAACAGGCCGGCGTCCAGGGCAGCAAACACCAGGCACGCGACCAGGAGAAACAGGGCCAGAAAGGCCAGCAGGTGACATCCCCGTCGTGTCCTCATCCCTTGTCTCCTCTCCCCCTTAGGCCAGACGCTTTGGCCGGCTACATCTTGATGCACCCCTCGATGTGACTGGTATTGGCCACCTCGCTGGCGACGTCTACCAGGGGCACG
>JAAYZQ010000591.1 GCA_012514775.1 Anaerolineaceae bacterium | reverse complement strand
CGTCGGGCGTGTTGGTCAGGTTCAGCTCGCCCCCGCTGCCGTCCTGGGTGGTCAGCCAAATGTCGTGGGGCTCGCAATACTCGTCCTTCTCGGGTTGTTCCGGATCGCAGTAGTGCCGCTCGAAGGCAATGAGGCCGCGGGTGCTGAGCCTGGCCACCAGGGTATCGGTGGCGGTGCTGCCGCAGCGTTCGACCTGGACGGTGATGAGCTTGTCGCCCGCCAGGTCGGCCAGCTCCCAGGCAAAGCTCTGCACGTCCTCGGCCCCACCCACGACCACGATGGGGTCGTGGCCGGTGACCTGCCAGGTGTAGGTCACGGGCAGGCCGGCCAGGACGGGCATCGCGGAGGCGGTATAGGCCACCGGCTCGCCGATGGTGGGCCTGTCGGGGCCGTCGATGTGCACGCCCCCGTGGGGAGTGCAGGGGTACGACCGCAGCATGGAGGGCAGGAAGAGGGTGTTGCTCAGGACGGCGGACGCTTCGATTTCCGGGGAAGAGGCAGCGGCGGCGCCGCTGTCCGGCATGGCCTGGGCCTCCAGGAGGCCGCTCTGTCCCGGCTCCCCGCCCCAAACCGCGACGAGGAGGAGGGCCAGGAGGACAATTCCCGGCAGCAACCTTTGCACTACGGCCAGCCTCGGCATTGCATGCACCAGTCTGATCATTATCTCTCCTTTCGCTTCGCCAGACGTGCCTTTCGCGTCGCTCAAGACGTGCCTTTCGCGTCGCTCAAGACTTGCCTTTCGCTTCGCACATCCGGCGAGCAATCGCCCGCCATTCTACCCCAGTTTCCACCAGAGGGCAAAGGCCGTGGCAACGGAATCGGCAGGGCCTGTTTCGCCCCGGAGGCGAGCGAGGGTCTATCCCGGGCGGGCGGGCATTTGGCCGTGCCCCTGTACCTGTGCTACAATGCGCTGCGAGGATGGTATGCTGGCCAAAAGGATCATTCCCTGCCTGGACGTCCGCGACGGTCGCGTGGTCAAGGGCGTGCAATTTGTGAATCTGCGGGATGCCGGCGACCCGGTGGAGCAGGCGGCGGTCTATGACGCCGAGCGCGCCGACGAGCTGGTGTTCCTGGACATCACCGCCTCCCACGAGCGGCGCGAGATCATAAGCGACGTGGTGCGCCGCGTGGCCGAGGCCGTGTTTATCCCCTTTACCGTGGGCGGCGGGCTGCGCACGGTGGACGAGATCCGCGAGATCCTGGCCGCGGGTGCCGACAAGATCTCGATCAACAGCTCCGCAGTGCGCCGGCCCGAGTTGATCGGCGAAGGGGCGAAGCGCTTTGGCAGCCAGTGCATCGTCGTCGCCATCGACGCCAGGCGGCTGCCGGCTGCCCCCGGCGATCCGGCCCGCTGGGAGGTCTATATCAACGGCGGCCGGGTGCCGGTGGGCCGCGACGCCGTCGCCTGGGCGAGGGAGGCCGCGGACCGGGGCGCGGGCGAGCTCCTGGTCACCAGCATGGACGCCGACGGTACCCGCGCCGGCTATGACGTCGAGCTGCTGCGCGCCGTGTCGGATGCGGTGCGCATCCCGGTCATCGCTTCGGGCGGTGCCGGGCGGCCCGAGCACTTTTACGAGGCGCTGACAGAGGGTGGCGCCAGCGCCGCCCTGGCGGCGTCGCTCTTTCACTACAGGGAGATCAGCATTGCCGAGATCAAGGCCTACCTGGCCGGGCGGGGCGTGGAGGTGAGGCTGTAGCCGATGGAAAAGGGAGGGCCGGAGGTGGGGGAAAACGACATGGTGCGCTGGGATGAGCGGGGGTTGGTGCCGGCGGTCGTGCAGGACGCGGGCACGGGACAGGTGCTCATGCTGGCCTACATGAACGACGACGCGCTCCGGCGGACGCTGGAGACGGGCGAGGCCTGGTTCTGGAGCCGGAGCCGCGCCGAGCTGTGGCACAAGGGCGCCAGCTCGGGCAACGTCCAGCGAGTGGTGGAGGTGCGCCGCGACTGCGACTCGGACGCCCTCCTGCTCCGGGTCCGGCCGGCCGGCCCCGCCTGCCACACCGGCCAGCAGAGCTGCTTTTACCGGGGGCTGGACGGAGAAGAGGTGGGCCCGCCGCCCGGGGGCGTCCTGGCCCACCTGGAAGGCGTGATCCGCGAGCGCAAGGCAAACCCGCGGCCCGATTCCTACACCTGCCAGCTCCTGGAGGCCGGCCTGCCGCGCATCCTCAAAAAGGTGGGCGAGGAGGCGGTCGAGACCATCGTCGCCGGGCAAAGCGAGGGCGACGATCGTTTGGCGAGCGAGATGGCCGACCTCGTCTATCACGCCCTGGTCCTGCTTGCCGCCCGGGACCTGTGCTGGGCCGACGTGGAGTCGGAGCTGGAGCGCCGGTTCCGGCCCCGGTGACTGCCTCCGGCCCTTTGCTTACGCTGCCTGCGTTCCCGCGAGCCGCAGCAGCTCGGGCAGCGACACGGCCCCCGTGTAGAGGGCCTGGCCGACGATGACCCCTTCCACCCCGTCGGCGGCGTGGGGCACCAGGCGGCGGACGTCGTCGGGCGAGGCGACGCCCCCCGAGGCAATGACCCGCAGGCCCGTGGCGCGGGCCAGGGCAGCCGTCTCGTCCACGGCAACGCCGCGCAGCATGCCGTCGCGGCTGATGTCGGTGTAGACGGCGCGCCGCACCCCCCGCCGGCGGACGGCCATCCCCAGCTCCTCCGCGGTCACGTCGCTCGCCTGCCGCCAGCCGTGGGTCGCCACGCGGCCCTCGCGAGCGTCGATGCCGGCCACGACCCGCTCCGCGCCAAACCGGCGCACCGCCTCCGACAGAAGCTCCGGGCGGTGCACGGCCGCCGTGCCGATGACGACGCGCGTCGCGCCCAGCTCCAGGGCCAGCGCCATGGCCGCCAGGGAGCGGACCCCTCCCCCGAACTGGATGGGCGTGCCCGGCACTGCCCGGCGGATCTCGGCCAGGCGCTGCAGGTTGAGGGGCAGGGCGCCGGCCGTTTCCTGGTCGACGGCGGCAAAGGCGCCGTCGAGGTTGACGACGTGCAGCCAGGCGGCACCCTGCTCCACCCAGCGCCGGGCCGCCTGGGCCGGGTCGGCGTCGTACACGGTCTCCTCGGCCGGGCGACCCTGGCGCAGCCGCACACAGCGGCCGGCGCGCAGGTCGATGGCGGGCAAGACGATCAAGGCACACCTCCCTCCCCATCCTCGGGGGGCTCCAGCCCGGCGACGAGGGCGGCAAAGTTGGCCAGCAGCCGCAGGCCGACCTCCTGGCTCTTTTCCGGGTGAAACTGCGCGCCCCAGATGCGCTCCCGGCCCACGACGGAGGCAAAGGCCAGCCCGTACTCGGTGGTCGCCAGGACGTCGCCGGGCTCCCCGGGCAGCACGTAGTACGAGTGCACGAAATAGGCGTGGTCGCCGGCGGCGATGCCGGCCAGGAGCCCGTGGGAGCCGGCCGGCCGCGGGCCCCCGTTCCGCCAGACGCGGTTCCAGCCGACGTGGGGCACCTTCAGGTCGCCCTCCGGGAAGCGCACCACGCGGCCGGGCAGGAACCCCAGGCCGCGATGGCGGCCCATCTCCTCGCTCTCTTCGAACAGCAACTGCATGCCCAGGCAGATGCCCAACAGCGGTTTGCCCGCCTCCACGTGGCGCCGGACGGGATCGACCAGGCGGCGTTCCGCCAGGTTGGCCATGCCGTCGCCAAAGGCGCCCACCCCGGGCAGCACCAGGGCCCGGGCAGCGGCCAGCGCCTCAGGATCACCGGTGACGACGGCCGCCGCCCCGACCAACTCCAGCGCCTTTTGCACGCTGCGCAGGTTGCCCACACCATAGTCCACTATAGCGATCACGTCTCCGCTCCTTCCCTCCCGCGTCACAGGGCACCCTTGGTGGACGGGATCCCCTGGCGGCGCGGGTCCAGGCGCGAGGCGGCGTCCAGGGCCCGGCCCAGGGCCTTGAACAGCGCTTCGGCGCGGTGGTGGTCGTTGCGCCCGGCGAGGAGGTGGGCGTGGAGGCCCAGCCGGCCGTGGGCCGCCAGGGTCTCGAAAAAGTGCACGACCAGATCCGCGTCCATGGTCCCCAGGCGGGCCCCGTCGAACCGGGCGTCGACGACGGCATAGGGGCGCCCGCCGAGATCGGCGACGACCCGCGCCAGCGCCTCGTCCAGGGGTGCGTAGGCGTGCCCCATGCGCACCAGCCCTCGCCGGTCGCCCAGGGCAGCGTCCAGCGCCTGCCCCAGGACGATGGCCACGTCCTCCACGGTGTGATGGGCGTCCACCTCCAGGTCGCCCCGGGCCCGCACGGTGAGGTCCAGCAGGCCGTGGGCGGCCACCTGGGCCAGCATGTGATCCAGGAAGCCGACGCCCGTGTCGACGTCGTAGCGGCCCGTGCCGTCGAGGGCGAGGGTTATGGCCACGTCCGTCTCTCGGGTGCGGCGCCGGGCCTCGCCCTGGCGGGCCGGTGCCCCGCCGGCCGGCGCCCCCCTGGTTGTTGCCGCGAGGGCAGGGCCCGGAACGTGCAGGCACGCGGCCAGGGCGGCGAGGAAGGCGTCGTTCTGCTCGGGGCGGCCTATCGTCACCCGAATGGCGTCGTGAAGCGCGGGCCCGCCGGCCATCTCCTCGCCATCGGGCCGGTCATAACTGCGCACCAGCACGCCGCGCCGTGCCAGGGCCTCGGCCACCTCGCCGCCACTGCGGCCCTCCAGCCGGCAGAGGAGGAAATTGGCCGCCCCCGGCAAGACGGCGACGCCCGGCAGGGCGCGAAGGGCAGCGCCCAGGCGCTCCCGCTCGGCGACGATGGCTCCCACGGTCGAGCGGGCGTGCTCCAGGTCCGCAAGCGTCGCCAGGGCAGCGACGACCGCCGCGGCGTTGACGTTGTAGGGCAGCCGCAGCCGGTGCATGGCGGCGGCCACCGCCGGGGAGACCAGGGCGTAGCCCAGGCGCAGCCCGGCCATGGCGGCCCACTTGCTGAGCGTGCGCAGCATCACCAGGTTCGGGTGCCCCTCCAGGAGGGGAACGGCGCTCTCGCCGCCAAACTCGACGTAGGCCTCGTCCACCAGCACGACGGCGGGCAGCGCCAGCAGCCGCCGGATGGTCTCCAGCGGCACCGGCTGCCCGTCGGGGTTGCCCGGCGAGGTAAGGAACAGCAGCCGCGCACCTTCCCCGGCCACCAGGGCCTCGATGCGCTCCACGTCCGGCATCCAGTCGTCGCGGCGGGGCACGGCCAGGGCCCGGCGGCCGTGGGCCGCCAGGCTCACGGCGTACATGGAAAAGGCGGGTGGGCAGACGACCGCCGCTCCGCCGGTCGGGACGAAGAGGCGCACGGCCAGGTCGAGGATCTCGTCGCCCCCGTTGCCCAGCACCACGTTCTCGGGGCCAACGCCGGCGTAGCGGGCCACGGCCCCTTCCAGCTCCCGGTAGTCGGGATAAAAGCCGTAGCCGTCGAACCGGGCCAGGGCCTCCACGGCCCGGGGAGAGAGGGGGTAGGGGTTCTCGTTGGCATCCAGGCGAACGAGCCGGCCAACGTCCAGGCCCGCCCGTCGGGCCAGCCCCTCCCAGTCGGGCGGCTCGTAGGGCGCCAGCTCGCGGACGGCGGGGGAAAAGTACGATTCAATCGATTCCGGTTGATCCACGTTGTCCCTCCTCAGGTTGTCTCTCCTCGGGTTGTCCCTCCTGAGAACGAGCCTGGCGGGCAGCCAGGGCGCCGGCGTGGGCGGTCAGCCCCTCCGCCCGGGCGACCTCCATGGCGGGCGCCGCCAGCCGCCGGGCGCTCGGGCCGGCCACGGCCAGGATGCTGGTCACCTTCATGAAATCGCGGACGTGCAGCGGCGAGGCAAAGCGGGCCGTGCCGCCGGTGGGCATCACGTGGCTCGGTCCCGCCACATAGTCGCCCAGGGCCTCGGACGACCCCTCCCCCAGGAATATCCCGCCGGCGTTCCGCACCCGGCCCACCAGGGACCAGGGATCGGCGACGGCCAGGCACAGGTGCTCCGGGGCGTACTCGTCGGCCAGGGCCAGGGCATCGTCCAGGCCGGGCACGACGAGGATGGCCCCCTGCCCGGCCAGCGACTGGCGGACGATCTCGGCCCTGGAGAGCGCAGGCAGGCAGCGCGCCACCTCGGCCTCGACGGCCCGGGCCAGGGCCGGGGAGGGCGTGATCAGGAGGGCTGTGGCCAGGGGATCGTGCTCGGCCTGGGCCAGCAGATCGGCGGCGACGAGGGCCGGCGTCGCGGTCTCGTCGGCCACGACGAGCGTCTCTGTCGGGCCGTTGAGGCCGTCGATGCCCACGTCGCCATACACTCGCTTCTTGGCCAGGGTGACGAACAGGCCGCCGGCGCCCACGATCTTGAACACGCGGGGCACGGTCTGCGTCCCGTAGGCCAGGGCCGCCACGGCCTGGGCGCCGCCCACCAAAAAGACCCGGTCGAGGCCGGCCACCCGGGCCGCGGCCAGGATCACCTCCGAGCCGGTACCCCGGGGGCCCGGAGGAGTGGCGACCACAATCTCGCCGACGCCCGCCACCTGGGCGGGGATGGCCGACATCAGCAGCGAAGACGGGTAGGCCGCCGTGCCGCCCGGCACGTAGACGCCCACCCGGTCCAGCGGGCGGAGGGCCTGGCCCAACGCCCCTCCCTCCTCGTCCCACGCCAGCCACGACTGGCGCGGCTCCTGCTGGTGAAAGGCGCGGATGCGGTCCGCGGCCAGGTGCAGCGCGTCGCGCAGCCCGGGCGCCAGGGCGCGATAGGCGGCCTCCAGCGCGCCGGGATCGACGGCCAGGCTGGCGGGCCGGACGCCCTCGATGCGCAGCGCATAGTCGTCCAGGGCCGCATCGCCCCGGAGGCGGACGTCATCCACGATGCGGGCGACGGCCTCCTCGGGCGAGATGTCACGGCCAAAGACCTCTCGCAGGCGCCGGGCGACGGCGGGCGGCGGGTCGGCGTCCTGACCGCGGCGCAGGCCGGAGATGTGCTCCCGGGCCGCGGCCAGTCCCTCGATGACGGGAATGGACATGGTTTACCTCCTTGGGCTTTGGCCATCGCCGCCCAACCCGGCCAGCAGAGGGCGGATCTCGGCCAGGCGCAGGCGGTAGGCGACGCGGTTGACGATGACGACCGAGCGGCAGGCGGCGATCTGGGCCATCTCTACCAGGCCGTTGTCGCGCAGCGTGCGGCCGGTCTCGACCAGGTCGACGAGCAAGTCGGACAGTCCCACCAGGGGCGCCAGCTCGATGGAGCCCGACAGGGGGATGACCTCCACAGACAGGCCCCGGTCCTGGAAGTAGGCCTGCGCCAGGCGCGGATAGCGGGTCGCCACCCGCAGTCCCACGGCCAGGCGCAGGTCGCGGCCGCCCTGGGCCGGGGTGCCGGCCATCACCAGGCGACAGTGCCCGAAGTCGAGCTGCAAGGGCTCGTAGACGTCGCGCCCGCTCTCCCACAGCACGTCCTGGCCCACAATGCCCAGGTCGGCCGCGCCATATTCCACGTAGACGGGCACGTCGGCCGGCTTTGCCAGCAGGAAACGGATGGGGGGATACTCGGGCGCGCCGGGCTCGGTGAGCAAGAGCTGCCGCGAGCCATTGTCCAGGTCGCAGCGCCAGCCCAGCGCGCGGAACAGCTCGGCGGCCGGGGTTAACAGGCGGCCCTTGGGCAGGGCCACGGTCAACGGTTTTTCCACGTTCGCTCCCTCCGACTTGTTCATGAGGGCCGGCCTCACGACGGCCCTTCCTGTCCGGGCTGTGCCCAGGATTCGGCCAGTTGCAGCAACTCCCGCGCCGTCACCGCCCGCTCGCCCTCGGCGCCGGCCAGCAGCCAGGCATCGCCCGCGCAGCGTAGGGTGCGGGGGATCTTTTTCTGGCGGGCAGCCAGAGCCAGGCCGTCGCGATCGAGCCCGAGGGGATCGACTTCGATGTGGCAGCCGCGCCGGCGCAGCTCGCCCACGAGGGCCAGGCAATCGGGCCGGTCGCAGCCGTGGGACAGCAGGTGCGGCGCCAGCGACGGCCCCTCGCCGCGGGGCAGGGCCAGGAGGGCCCTGCCGACGCTCAGTCCAAAGCCCACGGCCGGCAGCGGGCGGCCGAACCGGGCGACGAGGTCGTCGTAGCGGCCGCCGCTGACCACCGGCCAGCCCAGGCCGGGCACCATGCCGCGGAAGGTGATGCCCGTGTAATAGTCCATGCCCCGCACCTCGCCCAGGTCGAGGATCACGCGATGGGCGACGCCGTAGGCTTGCAGCCGGCGGTAGACGCGGGCCAGCCTGTCCAGGGCGGCCAGGGCCGGCTCTGGCGCGGACAGGGCGGCGGACAGGTGCCCCGCCTCTTCGAGGATCTCCTGCTGGCCCATGAGCCCCGGCAGGCGGAGGAGCAGGCCGGCCCGGGGGCGATCCAGGGCGGTCCCGGCGCCGGCGATGGCGGCTCCCAGGCGCGCCTGGTTCTTGCGGTCGATGGCGTCGCGGATGGCCGCCAGGGCATCTTCCGGCAGATGGCCGGCGAGGGCCCGGAAGAAGGCCATCTGGCCCAGGTTGATCTGCACGCCGTCCAGCCCCAGGGCGTCCAGGGCGGCGAGGGACAGGGCCACGATCTCGGCGTCGGCGCCAAAGGTGTCGGCGCCCACCAGCTCGACCCCGGCCTGGGTGAACTCGCGCTGGCGCCCGGCCTGGGGCTCTTCGTAGCGAAAGAGGCTGCCCACGTAGGAACAACGCAGGGGCATGGGCTGATCGAACAGCTTGGTGGCGACGATGCGGGCCACCTGGGGTGTGAAATCGGGCCGGAGGGCCAGCGTCCGGCCGTGTCGATCGAAAAAGCGGTAGGTGGCCTGCCGCAGCCGGGGGCCGGCACCCACGGCCAGGTTGTCATAGAACTCGAAGGTGGGGGGAATGATCTCCCGGTACCCCCAGCGGGCAAAGCAGTCTCGCAGCGCGGCCTCGGCCCGGCGCCGGCGGGCCGCTTCGCCCAGGAACCGGTCCTGGACGCCCCGGGGTATCTGGCTGCGCCTGGCCCCAGGTGAAGGATCGAGCATATCAGGCTCCATAGGTTCCAACCTCCCGGTTGATGAGAACAAAAAAGACCGGTCTCTCGACCAGTCTCCAGGGATGAGCCCCGTGGCAAAAGCCAGCGACCTACCGGGCGCCGTGGCTCATCCTATGGCGTATGGTGATGGATCGCGGACAGCAAAAGGGGCCGGCGGTCATCCCCCCGGAAAACGCAGACAACGACTCCAACTGCGCTACCTGTCTCCATCATAAGGCGGATAGAATAACACAACTTCCGGGAAAAGTCAAAGCAGTGTCCAGTCTTTGGGGTTCTTGGCCTCGATTTGCGGAATTAAAGACCCTGTGCTATAATCTGTGCGTTATCCAGGTGACCGTCGGCCTCTGGCGTTGTTGCAGAAGGGACAGGGACCGTTTAATGATCGCTCCATCCAGGATCTGGGCCAACCTGAAGAACCTCAACGGGATATGAGCGAGCTATTCGCCCAACCGGTCGAGAGCGTGTCGCCGAGCAACGACATGGCGGCCCTCGATCGGTTGGGCAATTTGTTTCATCGAATGGCCTGATCTCACGGCCGGTCACAGCCAGAGTGATAGTACCCCCCTGATGAAAAATCGGACCGGCCCCGGAGTGCCGGGAAAGGAGGTAGTCTCAGACAGAGGTTGCTGGAACGTTCTGGGACCAAGAACTACTATGAGGTAGCAAGGAGGAGAAAGAAATGTCCGGTAAATGTGCGGGAACCTCTCTGTTGGTCCTGACCCTGGTTCTGACGCTATTGGTGGCTTGCGGGCCAACCCCGGCGCCGCAAGCGCCGGCGGCTCCCACCCAAGCGCAGGCACAGCAGGCGACCCAGGCACCTGAGCCGACGGCCGTACCGACCGAGCCGCCGGCCCCTGGGGCTGACAAGCAGGGGGGCACCCTGGTAATGGGCTTTTACCAGGAGCCAGAGTTGTTGAACGAATACATTCGTACTCAGACGGTGGCTGACATCATCGGCGCCTTTTTCGAGCGCGGCCTGGTGCAGGTCCAGGCGGACGGCAGCTATGGGCCGGACCTTGCCAAAGAGGTGCCCAACCTGGAGAACGGCGGTGTCTCTGAGGACGGCCTGACCCTCACTTACAAGCTAAAGGACAACATCGTCTGGTCCGACGGCGATCCCTTTGATTGCGAGGACGTCAAATTCACCTACGACGTCATTGTGCACCCCGAGAGCGGCACGGTGAGCACCTCCGGGTACGTCGAAATCGAGTCGCTGGAGTGCGTCGACCCGCACACCCTTGTCATCAAGATGAAGACGTTCTACGCGCCGTTCATCACCCTGTTCGACACCGCCATCCTGCCCAGCCACATTGGCCTCGAGCCGGCCAAGATGCAGGAGTGGGAGTACAATCGCACCTCTAACCCGTCTCTCGGCCCCTTTGTGTTGCAAGAGTGGAGTTCGGGCGACCACATGACCATCGTGCGCAACGAGAAGTATGAGCTGTGGGAGCCGGAGGGCAAACCCTATCTCGACGCCATCGTGCTGCGCTGGATCGAGAGCCGCGAGGTGGGCAAGCAGCTCATACAAACCGGCGAGCTGGACTTTGTGTGGGACATGACGGAAGCCGACATTCCCGAGGCCCAGAGCTGGGGAGGCGTCAAGATTAGCATGCCGCCCAGCACCGGCACCGAGCGGCTGCTCCTCAACCTACGCGATCCCACAATCGATGCACCTTGCGTCGAGTTTCTGCGGGACACACCCTCGTGGCATTGGGCCCTGGGTGATGCCAGGGTCCGCGAGGCCATCGAGCTCGGCATCGACAAACAGCTTATTGTCGACAAGCTACTGTACGGCTATGCCCCGGTGGGCACCACTGAGATGAACATTGGACCTTACGCGCCGACCATCGAGGCGACCCCCTTCGATCCCGAGCAGGCCAAAGCACTCCTGGAAGAGGCCGGCTGGACCGACACGAACGGTGACGGCATACGCGAGTGCCACGGTTGCGCCTACGCCGAGGAGGGCAAGGTCCTCAGGCTCAAGATCCAGACCACCTCGGGCAATGCCCTGCGCGAGCAGACCCAGCAGGTTCTGCTGGAGATGATGGCAGAGATTGGCATCGAGATGTACATCGAAAACGTGCCCAGCGCCGAGCTGTTTGGCAGCTATGCCAGCGGCGCGTTCCGCAAGCACGGGCAGTTCGACATCGTCATGTTCACCACCACCTACAGCATCGACCCGCACAGCCACATGCACGGTTACTATGGCTCGGACAACATCCCGTGCGACGACAATGGGGGTACCGGGTTCAACTATTCGCGCTGGATCGATGACGAGGCCGATGCTGCGTTCCAAATCGCGGGCAGCAGCCCCGATCCACAGGTGCGCAAAGAAGCCTACCAGAAAGCCTCGGAGCGCATCGCCCAGGAGCGGCCGCAAATCTATCTCTACGACAGGGCCGACATCGACCTGTTGCGCGAGAAGTTTATGGGCTACAACATGAACATCTGGGCCGAAGTGGCCTGGAATTCCGAAGAGTGGTACATCGAAGAGTAACCACTCGATGAGCATCTGACAAGTTCCCAGGCGGGCGGTCTATGACCGCCCGCCTACATTCCTCTGAAGCGACGACAGGAGGAAGCGGGGTGACACAATACATCATGCGCCGTACCTTGCAGGCTATCCCCGTTTTGCTGTTTATCAGCGTGGTCGTCTTTGGGCTGATCATGATCAGCCCTGTCGATCCACTGGCCATGTACGAGCAGAACCCGAACATCACGCCCGAAGACATGGCCATGCTCGAGTTCCGGCTGGGCCTGCGCCAGCCCGCCTTTTTCAACTTTCGTGGAAGCTCGGGCACCCTGACGACCGATGTGGTGCTGTGGAACAAGGCCGAAGCGTCGGGGGGCCGGGCGCCTGTGGAGGTGGGGCCTATCGACGGCGGAACGACGGCGGCAATCGTGGATGGAACGACGACTGCAGACGGTGAAAAATGGGTCAAGCTGCTCTACGTGCCAGAGCGAATCACCGGCTGGACGCCCCGCGAGAATTTGTCCATCCGCGTCAACCCCTTCGACAGCCGCTATTTTCACTGGTTATTTGGCGTCTTGCGCGGCGACTTTGGGCAATCAAATGTGGAGCGCCGCTCGGCCCTGATCATTATCCTGGAGCGCCTGCCGGCGACTCTG
Organism: Anaerolineaceae bacterium; assembly: GCA_012514775.1. The sequence goes on along the minus strand of JAAYZQ010000591.1, from coordinate 1,796 downwards.
CTGCTGATGACCGTAGCTATCGTCGGAGAGCTGATCGTCGCTATTCCCATCGGCATCATTTCGGCATTGAAGCAATACTCGATATTTGACCACGTGTTCACTATCTTGGCTTATGCTGGACGCTCGATCCCCATCTTCTGGTTTGGGTTGATCTTGATCATTGTCTTTCACAACGGCCTCCAGTGGCCGGCGTGGGCCGGAGAACGGGCGGGAGCCCCGCTGTTCCCAGGCGGGGGCATGGTGGACGTGCGGCTGAGACAGGAGCTGGGCTACACGCCCTTCTGGGACCGGATCCACCATCTGATCCTGCCGGTGGTCATGCTCAGCGTCTTTGGTGCCGCTCAATACATCCGCTACATGCGCTCCAGCATGCTCGACGTGATCCACGAGGACTACATCCGGACGGCGCGGGCCAAGGGGCTCTCAGAGCGGGCGGTGATCCTGGCCCACGCCCTGAAGAATGCCGCCATTCCCATCATCACCATCCTGGCTCTGGAGCTGCCTATCCTGTTTGGCGGCGCACTGTTTACCGAGACGATCTTTTCCTGGCCGGGTATGGGTAAGCTCTTTTTCCGGTCAGCCGAACGGGTGGACTATTCTGTCCTGATGGGCATCGTGATGATCAACGCGACCCTCATCGTGCTCTTTAACCTGGTCGCCGACATCGTCCATGGCTTTTTGGATCCGCGGATCCGCTACGATTGAGCCGCCACTGAGCAGAGGAGATCGAGCATGACAGAAACTGTTCGAGTGACGGGCCCGGTGCAAGTGCAGCTGTACCGCAAAGAGCAGTCGATGGCACAACTGGTGTGGCGCGCCTTTCGCCGCCACCGTCCGGCCATGGTCGGCCTGACCATCTTTTGCATGTTCAGCCTGGCGGCCATTTTTGCCCCCGTCATCACGCCCTACGATCCACAAAAGACCTCGCTGGACAGCATGCTGGAGCCGCCTTCGAGGGCGCACATTATGGGCACCGACGAGCTGGGTCGCGACCTGTTTACGCGCGTCCTGTACGGTGGTCGCGTGTCGCTGGCCATAGGGGTGATGGCCATGGGCCTGGCCGTCGTCGTAGGCGCGACCATCGGTGGGTTGGCCGGCTTTTACGGCGGCTGGGTAGACAACCTCCTGATGCGCTTCACCGACATGATGCTCGCCTTTCCCCAGCTCTTTATCCTGATTATCCTGTCCCTGGCACTGCGCGATCTGCCCATCGAGCGTCTGCGCGGTACGGCGATGGCCAGCATCCTGTCCATCGTCCTGGTTATTGCGATACTGGCATGGATGCAGGTTGCCCGTCTGGTGCGCGCCTCTTTCCTGTCACTCAAGGAAAAAGAGTTCACCGAGGCATCGCGCTGCCTGGGCGTGCCCAACCCGCGGATCATGCTGCGCCACCTGCTGCCAAACGCCCTGAGCCCCATTATTGTCGCTGCCACCTTCCGGGTGGCGACCTCGATCATCACCGAGTCGGGCCTGAGCTACCTTGGCTTTGGCGTGCAGCCGCCAACCCCCACCTGGGGCAACATGCTCAAGAACGCCCAGACGCTCATGACGCGTGCGCCGTGGACCGCCATTTTCCCCGGCCTCATGATCTTTGTGACCGTCATTGCCATCAATTTCATCGGCGACGGCCTGCGGGACGCGCTAGATCCGTACAAGGTGGAGCGATGAGTGAAAACAGGTTCAAACAGCTTGCCTGCGCCGCAATTGACGCTAACCGCGAGGAGCTGATCGGTATCGCCGCACAGCTTCACGCCCACCCCGAAATCGCCTTTCAGGAATTCGAGGCCGCGACACTG
>JAAYZQ010000082.1 GCA_012514775.1 Anaerolineaceae bacterium | reverse complement strand
TGGCCAGACCACCTTTTTCGCCTCGGGCCTGCGCAGCCGCTTCCCCGGCGATCCTTTCGTTGCACGCTGGAAGGTGGACAGCCTGCGGGCCCTGCCGCTGCACGACGTCTCGGGCCGGGTCTGGGGAGTCCTGTTGGCAATGGACGAGGCGCCCATGGTCCACGCCCCTCACCTGGATCCGATCCTGACCGTCTTTGCCGAGCGGGCCGCCGCCGAGCTGGCCCGCCTGGCGGCCGAGGCTTCACTACGGCGTTTCTCGGAACAGCAGTCGGCACTCTACGCGGTGGCGGCCGCCTCGGCCACATCCCTTGAGCCGGCAGCACTTGCCGAGAGCGTCCTCGGTGTGCTGGTGCCGCTGTTTGGGGCGGCTGCCGCCTGGATCGTCGCCGCCGGCGAGTCCCGCGACGATCCACCTCGGGCCGTGGCCAGCCGCGGGTTTGGCGGGGTGGACATCGGCCCGGGAGAGCTGGCTGCGGAGCTGGAAGCGTGGCCGGCCGGACCAAGCTGCCAGGAACCGCGTGTTGTCGTGCACCGCAAGGAGGTGGCCGGCGGTTTTCTGGAGCGAGCCAGCATGAGGAGCCACGTCTGCCTGCTCTTGGCCAGCCATCGCCAGGTCGTCGGCTGGCTACACCTTGCGTGGCATGGCGAACGAGACCTCACCGACGAGGAAGAGAGCTTGCTCCTGGCCATTGGCGACCAGGTAGGGCTGGGCCTATACAACGCCCGCCTGTACCATCAGGCCCGCCAGCTGAACCGACTCCGGGCGCTGGCCGAGTTGGACCTGGCTCTCTTGCGCTCCCTCGACCCGAGCGAGGTCGCCGCCACCGGCCTGGAACGCATGGCGTCCGTCGTCCACGCCTCCGAGGCATTGATGGTCGGCTATACCGACGGATTGAGTGGCGATGGCGACCGGGTACTAACTCTCGACGAAGGCTGGATCCAGGTCGAAGCCTCGGCCAAGTATCACAGGTGGCAGGACCTTGTCGAGACGTTGAGCCGTCAGACGCAAGATCTGCGGGGGACGCGTCCGGTCTATGCGACCGTCGCTCCCTGGGGTAGTGACGTCCTTGTCGTGCCCCTGGACGACGACGAGCCCCTCGCGGATTTGCTACTGAGCGGGCGCACCTTTACCGAAGAGGACGTGGCCCTGGCCCAAGCTGCAGCCGGTCGCGTGGGCCAGGCCCTATGCAACGCCCGCCTGTATGCCGAGCTGCGCGCTCTGCTCCGCCAGCAGCAGGAATCACAGGCCCAGCTCATCCTCAGCGAGAAGATGGGCGCCCTGGGGCGCCTCACCGCATCCTTGAGCCACGAGATCAACAACCCTCTCCAGGCGCTTCTAGGCAGCCTGGACATGGTCCGAGAGGAGCTGGCCGAAAAGGGGGAAGCGGAGCTGGTGAGCCGCTACCTGTCCATCGCGACACGCGCGGTGAACCACATCCGCGCTCTAATGGAGCGAATGCGCAGCGTCTATCGCCGAGATGACGGGGAACTCGTGCTCGGCCAGGTCCACGAGATCCTGGAAGGCGTCGTCGAGCTCACGTACAGTGAGCTCTTGCGCCAGCGCGTCACGATTTCCCAGATCCACGACCCTGATCTGCCGGCGGTGCGACTGAACGCCGGTCAACTGTACCAGGTCTTTTTGAACCTGATCCTCAACGCGGTCGACGCCATGCCCGAGGGCGGCAACTTGGCCCTGCGCACCAGTCGCGGCGAGCTGCCCCACCACCCGCACGAGGCGCGAGCCGCGGTGCGCATCGATGTCGAGGATACGGGTGTAGGCATGTCGCCCGCTGTCCAGCGGCGGTTGTTCGAGCCTTTGGTCTCTACCAAAGAACACGGCTCGGGCCTGGGCCTTTACATCAGCCAGCAGATCGTGCGAGCCCATGGCGGCGAGATCGAGGCCCACAGTCGCGAAGGAGACGGCACCACCATGACAGTCTGGCTGCCCGTGGCCCCGTTGCCCGACAAGGAGGGTCGCGACCAGGACGCCTGATCCGGGCCAGCCAAGGTTCCACGATAGTGCTCTGCGATGCAAAGAGGAGTACACGCGGTTGGCAGGGTGAACAGCGAGTAGAGAATCGGGACAGTTGATGGGTTGGATCGAAACAAACGGGTATCGCATCGCCGGGCCACCTCGCGAGGTCTATGTGTAGTTGCAGGATGGCGACTCGGCGAGCAATGTCATCGAGTGCCAGCAGCCGGTGGAGAAGGTTTAACCGGCGTCGTGGAGTTGCGGATCATCCGGATTCGTCCAGGGCACGATCCAGAAGATCCGCAACTCCCAGCTCGACAGCCATCTGGCGCACATACGTCCGGTCGAGGCGCTGGCCCTGTACCTTGATCACGCCCAGCGCGTCGCGCCACTGGCGCTCCGACGTTTCGGGTAGCATTAGCCTTCGTCTGGAGGAGGCAGAGGACCATAGGCGCGCGCCGCCAGCTCTGGCCCCAGCAGCAAGTCGGCCAGGCGGCGGCGACGTTGGGCAGGCGTATCGGTGGGGTAGCGCTGGCGCAGGCCGGCCAGGGCCAGGGTTCGCACGGACTGGGTCATTTCGGACATCAAAGCCATCTTGCGCCACGTCGGCATCTGCCGCAGCCGCTCAACCTGCAAGCGTTCCAGGTCGGGGTGCGTATCGGGCCATAAAATGCTCATCATACCATCGTTCTCCGTCGCGAGTCCTGCCGGCATCGGGTGCAAGGACACCTCTATTGTGCAACGCAAGGCCCATTTTGTCAAGTCTCGGGCGGCAACCTTTGGGGAGCAATGTCCGCGGCAGACTTGTCGACCACAGCCTCCAGCCTGGCCTGGCTTCAAGCGCAAAGAAAGAGATTCTCATGACCCATGAGACGGTCCATCTCCGTGAATTTGACAGCCGGAAGCCTTCATGATACAATCTAGACAGTCTGGATAGGAGGTTGGCGAAATGATTCACACCTGGCAACTACAGGAAGCAAAGAACAAGTTCAGCCGAGTCGTGGAGAATGCAGTGAATGATGGCCCGCAGATCATCACCAAGCGCGGAGTGGAAGTGGCAATCGTCCTATCTTATGCCGAGTACCAAAAGATGATCGCCTCAAGGGGCAAGCTCACCACCTTCTTTCGAGATTCACCACTTGTTGGCGTCGAGATGGAGCTGGACAGGGACAAGAGCGAGGCTCGGAAAGACCTGGAGCTATGACCTTTCTACTGGACACATGCGTGATCTCTGACCTGGTCGCAAAGCAACCAAATCACCACGTTGTGCAGTGGGTCGATAGCATTGATGAGGACAGGCTGTTCCTCAGCGTGATTACCATTGGCGAGATCAAGAGAGGGATCGAAAAACTCGCTGACTCGAGCCTCAAGAGTGCTTTGGTAGAGTGGCTCGAAGACGAACTATTCGTTCGCTTCACAGGCAGGATTCTACCCATTGACACCTCGGTGATGCTCGTCTGGGGACAATTGACTGCCGAACTGGAGGAACACGGCAGGCGCATGCCTGCCATGGACTCGCTGATTGCTGCCACTTGTTTACAACGAGGGCTTGATCTGGTCACTCGTAACGAGAGAGACTTTGCACACAGCGGTGTCACGGTAGTCAATCCCTGGAATCAGTAGTCAGTAGCTACGAGGCTTTCCGGGTGCCTTGAGCAGGCGGGAAAGACGGTTTCCCTGTGCACAGTAGTTGGCGAATCGAGAGGATTTCAGAATCATGACCGACAAGGTAGTCATCAGAAGCGAAACGAGCGCCGATGTCAGCGCCATCGCCGACGTGACGGCCGCTGCGTTCAGGACTCTGGCCATCAGCAATCAAACGGAGCATTTCATCATTGCCGCGCTGCGTGCTGCCCGGGCGCTGACGGTCTCGCTCGTGGCTGAAGTAGATGGGCGCGTAGTGGGGCACATCGCGTTCTCCCCGGTGACGATTTCCGACGGTACTTCTCACTGGTGCG
>JAAYZQ010000590.1 GCA_012514775.1 Anaerolineaceae bacterium | reverse complement strand
TCCGGTCGCCGAACTTTTCCTCCAGGGCCAGGCGGCCCTGCTCGTGGGCCCAGCTCCAGCCCATGTCGCCGACGGGTGCCACGTAGACAAGAGCAACCTTCAGCGTTTCCTTGGGCTCGGCCGCGGCCGGTGGGCTGGTCGGCGCGGAAACTTCCGGGGCCGCGGTTGGCTCAGGCGTGGGTGCCGGTCCGCAGGCGGCCAACACCAGGCTGACGAACAACGTGGTGGCCAGAAGCCACCGCACACTCTTTGACAGCATCGTCTCCTCCTACTATCTTACTTTGCTTTTCGATACGCCCGCTGTAAACTGCCACGCCCGGGCGCAAACAGCGCGATACGCCTTGTATGACGCCAGGCACAGGCTCGCCCGCCGGTCCTGAATGCCAGCATTATACCCGAAAACAAAGGGGCCGGCAAATGGGCGGGCCGTTTTCAATCGGCAACTCCCGTCCCGTCATCCTTCTCGGCGGCGGCCAGCAGCCGGTCGAGGATGGCGATCAGCTCCGGGTTCTCCCGCAACTCGTCGCTGCGCTTTTGGCGCGCCTGGACGAGCGCTCTCAGGCTCTGCGCCAGTTGCTCGCCGGGCATGAGCACGCGCCTGGCGATGAGCAGCCCGCCCAGGATGAGGGGCAGGTAGAGGAACTCGGCGGGCAGAGGGCCGCCCCGCTCGGCGCGGTCCGCCACCAGGCTGCCCACGGCAACTTGTTCCTCCATTGACCAGGGGTCGCGCCCCAGGCTCTGTCGCAGCAGGCCAAAGCTGAGGGAGGTCGCCAGGCGCGCCAAGCGCGCATAGTCGGCCCGGGCGACGAGCAAGATGGGATCGTTGACGGGCAGGTCAAAGCGGTAGGCGAGGGTGTAGGCCGGGACCAGAATGGCGTCCTGCCAGTCGGTGCTCCGCAAGAAATACTCGACCGTGTAGGTCAGGATCTTGGCCAGAAAAATGGCCTCGCCGACGTGCAGGGAAAGGCCGGCGTTGCGGAACCGGACCTGGCTCTCCTCTAGTAGGGCGACGTACAGGGCCTCGCGTTTCAGACGCGGAAGGATGTCGATGCGCTGGTCGTTGACATAGCGCCGGGCCTTGCCGGGCAGTGTCAGGTCGGCAACGGTCCAGTGCGACAGGTAGGTCGGCGTCAGATCGGGCGCGGGATCCGGTGCCGGCGGGCCCGCGACCTGGAGCGACAGCACCTGCTCTCCCTGGCTCCTGGACACGAACCCCAGGCCCAGGCTCGCGGCCAGGTCCATGCCCGTCTTGAAGGTGAGCAGGCTCTGGCCCAACTGACCGTCGCTCTTCTGGCTGCGCACGTACAGCCCCCGGCTGTCGCCCGTGGCGGCCAGGGTAGCCTCGATGCGGTACGCTCCCGGTTGGCTCTGGGTGCCGGCGGCGATGGGAATCGTCAGCTCCCCTACCTCGGCTGCCTCCAGGGGGACGTCCGTCCGGGCCTGGGCCACGGAGAACACGGGGACGCGCTGGCCGGGAAATCGCAGACCGACCGATACCTGCATCGGCACGTCCCAGCAGCTCTGGAGCCAGACACGCAGGGCCGCGGTCTCGCCAGGAGCGACCGCCCCTGGCTCCAGGGACAGCAGGTAGTGCACGCCGTTGACCTCGAACCGTTGCTGGGCTTCCAGCAGATCGCCCAGGATGTCGGGGTACTCGCTGCTCATGATGACCCTCTCCTCGCGGCGTGATTCCCAGTCGGGCAGGACCATTATACCATAAAACGACCGCCTGTGGTACCCGGGACACAAAAAGAACCTCCGGAGCGGGGGACACTCCGGAGGTTCGGCTGCCTGATGACCGGTTCTACTGTTTCCGGTCAGCGGGGCGACGAGCCTGTTTCGCGGCCTTTTTCCGGTTCGCCTGCCGCATCATGCGGGCCAATTCGGCCTGGCGGTCTTTCGTCAACTCGAACAAAATCGTTGGGTGAAACATCGGATTCCTCCTGGATGATTTGGTAGTTTAGGGGCTCTTCCGAAGGTTCCCTCCACGACAAAAAAGGGCACCTTGGGATTGAACCCTTGGTGACCTTCTCCGACGCCTACGAGGTTAGCTGCCGGGCTCGGGCCGAAGAAGCTGGCCCTACGTCCTGCCTGGACGACTCACCCC
>JAAYZQ010000589.1 GCA_012514775.1 Anaerolineaceae bacterium | reverse complement strand
GCGGTATGTCGCGCTGGCTGGAATGGCTGGTCGAAACGCAGCCCGAGATGTTTGTGGAGATGAGCGAGGAGCTGGCCCACGAGAAGGGAATCCGGGGCGGCGACAAGGTCAAGATCCGCTCCGCCCGGGGCGAGATCGAGGCCAAAGCCATCGTCACGAAGCGCTTCAGGCCCTTCTTGGTGAACGGCAAGACTGTTCACCAGGTGGGCATGCCCTGGCACTTTGGTTGGGGCGGCGGCGGCCCGCTGGAAGCGCTGGGCAAGGGGCCCGTTGCCAACGACCTGACACCGCACGTGGGCGACGCCAACACCACCATCCCGGAATACAAGGCGTTCCTCGTCGATGTCGAGAAAGCGTAGGGGGTGAGACATGACCGATAGATTGGCGATGCTCATCGACACGTCCACGTGTATGGGCTGTCGCGGCTGCCAGGTAGCCTGCAAGCAGTGGAACGACCTCAGGGGGTATGTACCGGGCGAGCGCGTGACGGTCAACACCGGCAGTTACGAGAACCCTCCCTCGCTGGATCCTCAGACCTGGACGCGCATCAAGTTCCGAGAGTACGATGACGGCGAGCGGTTCCAGTGGCTATTTTTCAAAGAGGGCTGCATGCACTGCGGCGAGGCGGCCTGTGTCGAGGCCTGCCCCACGGGCGCGCTGCAAAAGCAGCCCAATGGGATCGTTACCTTTGAGCGGGACAAGTGCAACGGCTGCGGGTACTGCAGCCAGTTCTGTCCCTTTGGCGTCCCGCAGTTGGAGATCATGAACGCCCTCACCGGCGAGGCCAAGAGCTCCAAGTGCGTCTTTTGCCAGGATAGGACCAGCAACGGCCTGAAGCCAGCCTGTGTCAAGACCTGCCCGGCGGGAGCGCTGGACTGGGGCAACAGGGACGAACTGCTGGAAAAGGCTCACGCTCGCGTCGAAGAGCTCAAAACCGAGCGCGGGTTTCCCAAGGCCAACGTCTATGGCGAGACGCAGCTCGGCGGCCTGGGGCGGATCTATGTGCTGACGGCACCGCCGGCGGCCTACGATCTGCCGGAAGATCCCCAATACCCGATCATCACGACCGTGTGGCAGAAACTGCTGCAGCCGGTGGGGCAGATCGCGTTTGGTGCCACCATCTTGGGCGCCATCACGGCCTTTTTCGTCGCCCGCCGCAACGTGCATATGGAGGAGGTAGAATGAGCGTCAGGCTGAGAGGTTCGGACGCGGCAATCTCGATCCGGTGGATACCCAAGTACACGACGCTGGAGCGGCTGCTGCACTGGGTACACACGGCCACCTTTATTCCCCTGGCGCTGACCGGCTTTGTCCTCTTTACACCCTTCCTGGGGCCGGTGGCGGCGGGGGAGGCGGGCATGCACATTCGCCTGATCCATCGTGTGGCGGCCATCTTTTTCGGTGGCGTGCCCATCGTGTATGCCATCCTGCAACCACGGCGCATGTTCATGAACCTGCGCGAGTTCCTGAGCTTTAGCAAGTACGACTTGCTGTGGCTCAAGAACGCCTTTCCCTACTATGTCCTGGGGCGGCACGGCCATATGCCTCCTCAGCCGCGGTTCAACACCGGCGAGCGCCTCACGGCCGTGGTCATGGTCCTGGGCACCATCACCTTTGGCATCACAGGCCTGTCCATGTGGTTCCTGAAGGGGATCATGCCCCCCATCTTGTTCCAGTTGATGGTCCTGATCCACGACCTGATGTTCATCGTCACCTTTGCCATGTTCATGATCCACTTTTACCTGGCCGTTATTCACCCCATGATGTGGCAAAGCCTGGTGAGCATGCGCTACGGCGTCGTGTCCGAATCGTACGCCCGCGAGCATCACGCCATGTGGTACTATGGCGAGAAGCGGGCAAAGGAGATGTACGAAGCCCGCAAGGCCCGCGGCGACCACTAGTACCCGCGAGTTCAAGGCGAGAGCCGGGGACCCGGAGAGGTAGAGGTGCAACACGCCGCGCCTCTACCTCCCTTTTTCTGGAGATATGCGATATGGGAATGAGCCAAGAGGATCGCCGGGTGCTGAACGCCCTGGCGGCCGCACGCGTAAAGCACGAGGAGCTGGCCGACCTGCTGGACTTTTACTCCGACCTCTACCAGGTCCAGTTCGAAGCCAAGGCCAGGGTGCCGGCCCCCGAGCCGAGGGACGAGCTGGCCCGGCGCTGGCGCCTCGAAGGGGGTATCCCCCAGGTGACCTTTGCCCAACTGGGCATCGAGCCCGCCCTCCTGTCCGAGATCGTGGGAGAAGTGCTCCAGGTTCTGCAGCGGCACAATCCGGGCTGGGAAGAGCCCACCGGCGAGCAGGATGCCCTCCAGTTGGTAACCCTGGCGCAGAGGATCTATGACACGTGGGAGACCCTGACCTCGCCCGGACCCGCGGCCGAACAGGAAGACGAGCTGTGGTCGCGGAATCATCCGACAGCCCTGGCCGTGGGCTTTGCCCTGGTTCCTTATCTCACGCGCTGTGCCGAGGAGATCATGCCACACCTGGACCTGGAGCTATGGGTCCATGGCTACTGCCCCGTGTGCGGTGGGCGGCCGAACCTGGCCCTCCTGGAAGAGGAGCGGGGAGCGCGGCGCTTGCTTTGCTCGCGGTGCAACAGCCAGTGGAAGTATGGCCGGACCGGATGTCCGTTCTGCCGCTCCAAGGAAAAACAGATCTACTATCCCAGCGAGGACAACGTCTACCGGTTGTACACCTGCCCCGACTGCAAACGCTACCTCAAGACCGTGGATCTCCGTGAACTGCATCGCGAAGCCGTACCCGTCGTCGAGCGGTTGCTGACGGTGGGCATGGATCTGGCAGCGCAGCAGGAGGGGCTTCGAAGCTGAATCAATGAACGATCATGCAAGATTGACAGCGCCTGGCTTCTATGCTATAATCCACCGAGCCAGTGTGCGCATAACTTCACAAGGAGGAGAGAGGCATGGCTAAGGTCCTCGTGGTCGACGATGACCCCGATTTCGTCAAGGTAACGGCCAAGATCCTGGAAAAGGCCGGGTACGAGGTGGCCTCCGCTTCAAACGGCGCGAAGGCTTTGCAGACAATGCGGTCCGATCCCCCGGACGTGGTTCTGCTCGACATCATGATGGCCTACATTCTCGATGGGTTGGACGTCAGCCGCGAGATGGCTGCAGATCCTGTGCTCAAAGACATCCCGGTGATCATGGTGACCTCATTGACCGGTGTGAAGGGCAGCGGCCTGTTCCCCACCGACGAGTACGTGCCGGTGGACGAATGGCTGTCCAAGCCGGTTGAGGCCGACGTGTTGCTGCGACGCGTGGGCGAGGCATTGAGCTAGAATCTGGGCCAGAAAAACGAGCAAGGGCCGGGCTATCAAGGCGGCTGGAGGGCAGGACGATGGACAAAATCCGGATTGGCGGGATCATGCAAAACGGTCACCTCGCCATGCTGAATATCACTTCCGTTCCCGATCGACCAGGCACAGCAGCGGCAATCCTGGGGGGGCTGGGCAAGAAGAGCATCAACGTGCAGTTTATCGTGCAATGCATCGACCAGAACAACCAGGACCAGGTGGCCCTCTGCGTGGATCGAGACGACCTGCCCACCGCCATCGAAACGCTGCACGCTGTCGCGCCCGAGCTAAGCGCGGGACAGATTGTCTCCTTTCCCGAGGCGGCCATCGTTTCCATCTTTGGCCCCGACTTTCGCGAGCGTCCCGGCATCGCGGGCACGATGTTCGAGGCCCTGGCCTCGGTGAACATCAACATCCTGGCCATCAGCACCTCTATCTCTACCGTCTCGTGCGTCATCGAGTCGTTGCACCTGGACGCAGCCCTCGGCGCGCTGCGCAAGACGTTCGATCTACCCTGAAGCGCCGGCCACAAGAACACGAGCGCGGCTCCCGCACAGGAGCCGCGCTTTTTTAGTTAAAGCGGATCGAGCTTGAGGGCCGCTAGGAGCCTATCGGAGAGCGCGTTCGTAGTGCGCGCTTCAGCGCGCTTCTTGGGCGATAGATCGCCCACTACGAACGTACACACACCTCTCCGACAACCTGCTAGGGGCCCGCGGGGTTTGACGGTTCTTCTTGCCCGGGGTCATCGCTCAGGGCGAGGACGCGGGCATGGGTTCGCCCTCCTTTGGCCTGGGGAACAGGCGCCGGGCGCCGCCGAGTTTCTTTGAGCGCCGCTGCATCCGGCTGGGGGGCGGGCGGCGGCTGCAAGGGCAGCTCAAAGGAGAAACGGGAGCCTCTGCCCGGGCTGGACTCGACCTTGATGGTGCCCTGGTAGCTATCGACGACTTGCTTGACGATGGACAGCCCAAGCCCCGTGCCCATCTGTCCGCTGGCCTTGGCCTCTTCCGTACGAAAGAACTCCTGGAACAGGTTTTGCATGTCTTCTTTGGCAATGCCAATGCCCGAATCCTGCACTGTACCCCTGAGCATCTGGCCATCGCTGTCCAGCTTGACCGAGACCCGGCCACCCTGGGGCGTGTACTTGATGGCGTTGCTGACGAGGTTCATCCAGATCTGCCGCATGTGCTCGTGGTCGGCCACGATACAGGGCTGGCCATCGACTTCTACCACGAACTCCTGACCCTTGGCCTGGGCCTGTGGCCTGAGCAGATCGCAGACCTCTCGAAGGATCTGGGCCATGTCCACGGGCGCGGTGGGCACGTTCTGTTGCGCGGCCTGTTTCAGGCGCGCGAGTTCCAGGAGGTCGGCGATGACGTCCAACATCTCTTGCAGCCGTTCCTGGACGCGCTTGAGCATGGGGGTGAGCTCCTTGTCGCTCACGTACCCGGCCAGGACGAGGTTGACATAGCTCTGGACGGCTGCCACCGGCGCCCGCAGCTCGTGGGCCACCTTGAGCATGAGCTGGCTCTTGACCTGGTCCAGGCGCTCCAGCTCCTCTTTGGCCTGCTCCAGTTCCTGGGAAGCGCGCTCGATGGCCTTGAGCCGGCGGCGCTCCACCGCCTGGTTGACGGCCACGAGGAGCGTATCGGAGGTGAAGGGCTTGGACAGGAAATTGTAGGCGCCGCGGCGAATGGCCTCGACGGCCACCTCGATGCTGCTGAAGCCGGTGATGATGATGCAGGTGGCGTCCGGGTCGCGCGACAGGATGGGATCGAGGAGGTCGAGGCCACTGCCACCGGGAAGCATGACGTCCAGCAGAAAGAGCTCGTAGGTGTTGCGGCGCAGCAGGGCCAAGGCCTCGGGCAAGTCCGATGCTGTGTCGGTGTCAAAACCGGCCCGGGTCAGGGCCCGACGGCAGCCCTCGCGCATCCCCGGCTCATCGTCGACGACGAGGACTCGTAGTTTTTCTTCCGCGCTCAATTCGTCTCCTTGTTGATCACATCTCGCGCCGAAACCGGATCAGGCTGCAAACGGCAGCGTGAGCCCTTATCCGATCACCTGGCTGTTGGCCGCGTGTTCGTTCTGGACGGGCAGTTGTTGCCGCAGGGTAAGGGTAAACTTGGTTCCCTTTCCGACCTTGCTCTGAACTCCGATCTGCCCCCGGTGCATCTTGACGATGCCATAGATGATCGCCAGGCCCAGGCCGGTGCCCTTGCCGATGGGCTTGGTCGTGAAAAAGGGCGTGAAGAGCTTGCGCATGTTCTCTTCCGAGATGCCCACGCCTGTGTCCTCCACCTCAGCTGTGACGGTGCCGGCCGCCGGCCCCGCGCTGGTCCGCAGGAACAGCTTGCCACCATCGGGCATGGCTTCGGCAGCGTTGCTCATGAGGTTGAGGAACACCTGGCGGATCTGGAGCGGGTCGGCCTGGATGCAGGGCAGGTGCGGATCCAGCTCTGTCACGATCTGGATCTGTTCGAAGAGGTGCTGCTTGCTCGTTTCCTCGGCCAGCTCTTGCAGCAGCAGGTTGAGGTCCGTTTCCTGGGCCAGTACCTGGTTTTGCCGCGAAAAGTTCAGGAGATCGTTGACGATGGCCTTGCAGCGCGTGGCCTCGCGGACGATCATATCCAGGTCCTCTCGCTGCTGTGCGTTGTCGCCGGGTGTTTCTTTGCGCAGGATATCGGCATAGAGCAGTACGGAGCCCAGGGGGTTGTTGATCTCGTGGGCCACACCGGCGGCGAGCTGGCCCACCGACGCCAGCTTTTCCTTCTGCAAGAGCTGTTCCTGGGTTTCCTTCAGGGTCTCGACCATGGTGTTGAACGACTGGGCCAGGCTTTGCATCTCGTAGTAGCCTTCGATGGGCACGCGCACCGACCAATCGCCCGAGGCTACCTGGCGGGTGGCCGAGGCCAGGCTGGACAGGGGACGGGAGATGGGCCACGAGACGGGAAAGGCGATAAACACCGCCAGCAGGACGGTGGCCCCGGCGATGAGGAACACCTGGTCGCGGAAAGAGTCCAGCAGCTCCTGGAAGGAGGATTGTTGGGCGCCCACGTAGAGAATGCCGACGACCTCGTCGCCGTGGTTGTAGAGCGGCTCGTAGCGGGTGATATAGTCCTGGCTGACGACGAACGCCTCGCCGGTGAACTCCTGTCCCTTGGCCAGGACCGTGTCAAAGACCTCCTGCGACACCCGGGTTCCGATGGCCCGGCCACCGGCCTCGCTGAGGGGAACGTTGGTCGAGACGCGCAGGTCGCCGAAAAAGATGGTCACCGTGTCGACCCCCGCCACGGCCTTGATGCGGTCTACCAGGGTAAAGTCGTTGTTGAACAGGTGGCCCACCAGCACGGCCCCGACAGGCCGGCCCTCTTCCATCACGGGCGCGACACTGGTCAGGGTGAGGCCCGCCGTTCCTTCGCGGGGATCGAAGAGCTCCTCCGAAGCCTTGGGGGTTTCCACAAGCTCGATGTAGGCCCGATCTTCGAGCTTGACGTGGCGCAAAAGCTCGACGGG
>JAAYZQ010000588.1 GCA_012514775.1 Anaerolineaceae bacterium | reverse complement strand
TAGCGCCGGTAGTACTCTTCCGATGTGTAGAGCCAATTGGGATCCCAATGGCTCGATTCTCCAAAGACGATAATCTTTTCGACGTCCGCGGGGATGCCAAGGCGTTCGCGGATCTCTTGTTCTCGATCTGCCATAGTCTGCCTATTGTACCACGTGGCAAGGCTTTAAGCGAATTGCCCATGGGGCCTGGCAATTACCCTGTAAATAGTGTTGTGTATGGCCTACTCCTCGGCCGGAAAATCCCACAGGCCGATCTCTTCCATCCAATGCACGGCCAGGAGGCCGCCCTCGCCCATCTCGTCGACCTCGTCCAGCAGCTCGGCCGTGGCGTCCACCAGCCCTTCGATCTCGTCCTCCTGGACGTGCCGCCTGTCCAGGTAGAGATCGCCCTCGAAGCCATCGGGGCCCATGCTGAGCATGAGGATGCCGATGCGCTCGTTGCCCAGGGCGTCGTCCTCGTCCACAGGATGGCCGTTGTGGGAAGCGGTCTCGAGGCTGGACTCCTCCTCGGGCCGGAAGAGGTAGAACTTGGCATAGGGCGGCGTGTGCGAGTAGACGATAAAGTCGACCATCTCGGTGGTATAGACCGTCGAGGTAAAGATGGCCATGTCCCGGAGGGCATCGTTGGCCTCCTCCAGGTCAAACGCCTCCGGGTCGTACTCGCCCCCGAACCAGGTCATGAATTCGTTGTGCTCCGGGTTCGCGGGATCGGCCATGGCATCCAGGAATTGCTGAAAGCCCCCCACGCCGCCGACGTCTTCGGGCGGGCACGCCCGCTCGCCGCCGGTGCAGACGGGATAAAAGACATCGAGATCGGCGGGCAGGATCTTTTCTACCAGGATGTCGTGCTGCCAGCCATCGCCAAAGTCATAGATGTAGCGGAACCGCGTGCCCTCGCCGCCCAGGACGTCGGACAGCAGGGCGTCACCCTCGTCCCGGGTGTGGGGCGCGTACTCTTCTTCCAGGCTGGGCTCTCCGTAGCGCGCCTCGCCGATGTGGAACTCGTGCAGGTGCGAATCGGTCCAGCCCATGGTGGCCTGGATGGCGTCGTGCAGCTCCGACAGGGTCGAGTCGCCAAGGACCTGCAGCCGGCGCCAGATGGGGGGTTGGGTCCCCAGGAGTGTGATCTTGATTTGGTAGACGGGCGGTTCAGATGTCGGTTGACCGGAAGTCATTTGTTCCTCCTTTGCCAGAATTGCGAGCAGGGATCGAAAGGATTATACCAGCTTTTGACCGCCGGTACAAGGGGTTTGCTGCCGGAAAAATGCCAACCTCCCCAACCAAACACAAACCTGGCTGCTACCAAGCCAGTCGCAGGGTTGGCGGATCTTTTGCTATAATGGTGGCAGTCATCACCGCCGGGCGCTGGTGACCTATGGCGTCGCGGTCGAGGAGATGCGGAAGGAGTAGGGTGTTGGAGAAACGAATTCTTGTGGTAGACCATGACCCTCTGGTCCTCTTTACCCTGCACGCCGCCCTGGAAAAGCTCGGTCCAGAGCTCAAGACCGAGACGGCCCACGACTGTGCCGAGGCCATCGAGAAGGCGGGGCGCGAGATCTTTGACCTGATCCTCCTCGACATCAGGCTGCCCGGCATGGGCGGCATTGCCCTCACGCGTGCCCTCAAGACGCTCTCTCCTGAAGCCGTGGTCATCTGGTTCACCTATCACGACAGCCGGGTCGTGGCCGTGGAGGCCAGCAACCTGGGCGTCTATCGCTGCCTGCAAAAGCCCATGTGGATTGCCGACATCCGGCAGGTGGTGCGCGAGGCCCTGGATGCCGCGGCAGCCCAGCATCAGACGCAGGACAATTCCCCCGGGTAAGTGACAGCCGCCCCTGCCGGGTGCCCGCTAAACTCCGGCTTTCTTGACATTGCCAATCGTTTCAGCTATAATGCAATCAGCAAGTGTAAAGAATGTTGCACCTGGTGCCCCTGCCCGCAGCGCACCGGGTGTCGCTTGAGCGCGAAGCGTACGATCCGGGCTGCTTTTCATCCTGATACCGAAAGCTGTTGTGGGGGGTATGGTGGAAGACGGCAGAGGGCTTGAAGAGGGTTTGAGGCGCAGTCCGGTCCTGCAAGATGAGCTCCAGGAATTCGCACACAAGTACCGCGATTTTATCACCCAAGCGCCAACGCCGATCTTTGAAATAGACTTTCGGACCAGGCGGTTTGTCTCGGTCAACGACTACATATGCCAGATGCTTGGCTACACCAGGGACGAGCTCCTGTCCATGGACTCGGCCGATATCCTGGTGGACGAGAGCCGGGAGCGTTTTCAGGAACGTGTCGGCCAGTGGATGACGGGGCAGCCGCCCGATGAGAACGTCGAATACCGCGTCGGGGCACAAGACGGCCGCGAGTTCTGCGTCCTGCTGCACATCAGCCATACCACCGACCCCGGCGGCCGGCCGGCCGGCGCCCTGGTCATTGCCCACGACATCACCGAGCACAAGCGCCTGGAAGACGAGCTGAGGCGCGAGCGCGAGCTGTTGCAGGCCATCTATGACACCATCCCCATCATGCTGACTATCTACGATCCGAACATCCGCGAAATTGCCATCAACAAGCACTTTGAGCGGGTCACGGGCTGGACCAGGCAGGACACCGACGCTACCCACATCCTGGACCTGGTCTATCCCGACGCGGAGTATCGGGCCTGGGTGGCAGAGTATATGCAGTCGCTGGAGCCCGGGTTCCGAGACCTCCTGATGGCGGCCAAGGACGGGACGACCATCGAGTCGAGCTGGGCCAACGTGGCCCTTCGCGACGGGCGCCAGGTGGGGATCGGCCTGGACGTCAGCGAGCTGAAACGGGAAGAGCGTCGCCGGGCCAGGTACACGGCCGTCCTGGAGGGCATCAACCGTATCCTGGAACAGGTGGTCACTGCCGAAACGGACCAGGCCGTGGCCGACACTTGCCTGGCGGCCGCCTTGCAGGTGACGGGCAGCAAGCTTGGCTTTGTCGCCAACGCAGGGCCCGATGGCCAGTTGCGCGACGTGGCCATGGGCGACGTGGTGTCCGAAGCCAGCGGTGCTGGCCGTCCCCCGGCCGAGCCCGCGTTCCATGGAATGTGCGGGTACGTTCCCGGTCTCCGCCGGGGCTTTTACCGCAACGAGCCCCCTGCCGATGCGGAGAGCCTGGGCCTGCCCGCGGACCATCCGCCCATCACTTGCTTCCTGGGGGTGCCCGTGATCCACGGTGAGCAGCCGCTGGGCCTCCTGGTGGTCGCCAACCGCGAAGGG